>NZ_JAWOQQ010000059.1:0-1787 GCF_033337405.1 Vibrio sp. YT-16 | reverse complement strand
AAAGAGAGAGAGACAGAGAGAGATGCAGGACAGACGGTAATGACAGTAGCTTACAACAACATTAATGAAAGTAATAATATTATCGTTATAGTTCTGGCTACTGTGGTACAATATGTTGAAAGTATGTATTAATATCTGGCAGTATACATGTGTGACAATAGTCATATGTGTATAATAACACTAGAAGTATGAGTAATGACTAATGATGGCAGCAGCAGCAGGAGGCATCTGGCAGGACCACGGCAGCAGCACAACCACACACGTCACGCTGTCCAGGCACCGCTGCGATATGAGTTAATCTGAGAGACAGTGGAGCACAGAGGCTCCGGAGAAGAAGCCGAGTTAGTGACATCCAGAATGGCCGAGTTAGCAAGATGCAGTAATAGAATGCGAGAGAGAGAGAGAGAGAGAGAGAGAGAGAGAGAGAGAGAGAGAGAAGGAGAGAAGGTGCCCGGTGTATTATAGGGGGGTCCTCCAGAAGACTAGGCCTAAGTTAGCCTAACTAGGGGCTGGTACAGGGCAAGCCTGAGCCAGCCCTAACTATAAGCTTTATCAAAGAGGAAAGTCTTAAGTCTAGTCTTAAATGTGGAGACGGTGTCTGCCTCCCGGACCGTAACAGGAAGATGATTCCACAGGAGAGGAGCCTGATAGCTGAAGGCTCTGGCTCCTGATCTACTTTTGGAGACTTTAGGGACCACGAGTAACCCTGTGTTCTCAGAGCGCAGTGTTCTGGTGGGATAATATGGCACTATGAGCTCTCTAAGATATGACGGAGCTTGACCATTTAGAGCTTTATAAGTTAACAGTAGGATTTTAAATTCAATTCTGGATTTTACAGGGAGCCAGTGCAGAGAAGCTAAAACAGGAGAAATATGATCTTGTTTCTTAGTTCCTGTTAGTACACGTGCTGCTGCATTCTGAATTAGCTGGAGAGTTTTTAAGGACTTACTAGAGCTACCTGATAATAGAGAGTTACAGTAATCCAGCCTAGAGGTAACAAAAGCGTGGACCAATTTTTCTGCATCTTTTCGGGTCAGGATAGGCCTAATTTTCGCAATATTACGCAGATGAAAAAATGCAGTCCGTGAGGTTTGTTTTAAATGAGAATTAAAAGACAAATCTTGATCAAATGTTACTCCGAGGTTTCTTACGGTAGTGCTAGAGGCCAGAGCAATGCCATCTAGAGAAACTATGTCATCAGATAAAGAGTCTCTGAGTTGTTTGGGGCCAAGAACAATAACTTCAGTTTTGTCTGAATTTAACATCAGGAAATTGGTGCTCATCCAAGTTTTTATGTCTTTAAGGCAATTATGGAGTTTAGTTAATTGATTGCTTTCTTCTGGCTTCATTGATAAATACAACTGAGTATTATCCGCATAACAATGGAAATTTATAGAGTGATTTCTAATGATGTTACCTAAAGGAAGCATATATAGAGTAAATAGGATTGGTCCGAGCACAGAACCTTGCGGAACTCCAAAACAAACTTTGGTACGTAAGGATGATTCATTATGAACGTCAACAAACTGAAAACGATCAGATAAATAAGATTTAAACCAGCTCAGTGCAGAACCTTTTAGGCCAATTAAGTGTTCCAGTCTCTGCAGTAGAATTTGATGGTCAATAGTGTCAAACGACGCACTAAGATCTAATAAAACAAGTACAGAGACGAGTCCTTTGTCTGAAGCAATCAAAAGATCATTTGTAATTTAAACTAGTGCTGTCTCAGTGCTATGATGCACTCTAAATCCTGACTGAAATTCCTCAAATAAATTATTATCATGGAG
>NZ_JAWOQQ010000058.1:0-1911 GCF_033337405.1 Vibrio sp. YT-16 | reverse complement strand
CAGGGGCAGGGTCATTACTGTCCGCTTTTGAACAGGTTGGATCCCAAGTTACCAATGCGGACAGGGGCAGGGTCATTACTGTCCGCTTTTGAACAGGTTGGATCCCAAGTTACCAATGCGGCGTAAGGTTCATCATTCGCACCTTGCGGATAATCAATCAATACCCAAACGTCGCCCACAACGTGTTGACCAGAGAACGAACCGTCATCAAGGGCTTGGACATCATCTTGGAAGAACCAGAAACCCATAAAGGCATCACCTACGTTCGCAAAACGGTCGGCACCAAAATAAATGACCAAATCCGAACCGCCACCGCCGTTATCGACGCCGTAGGCAGCAGCGTAAGCATTGGTTAAGTCATCTTTATCTGGTACGGAACCATCTTTGTGAGACCATTCTGATATGTCTTGAATATCTTTTCGACCACCAGTAAATATGGAGATAGGTGACGGATCGGGAAGAATCCCAGTATCGACGTTGGCACTGTCGCTACCATCGTAAATATTTTCCCCATCGTCCCCCGCAACGGCGTCGTCTGTTGCATTACCTTCCAGTTCGAAGGCGCCCAGATCATGAACCGCCCAAGTCGGCGAGGCGAACACACTCAATATCAGCCCCAAGCAAAATGCTCGAGCCAATATCACCAGTTTATTAAAGTCCATCTTACTTTCTCCTTTTCCAAACAGAAGATACGAGCCGATTGGCGCTCATAACGGCAAGGAGCGTCTCCAATTAACACGTCATCACGATTGACGCTGGGCTCGTTACGTACGGGAGGGGTTAAGCAAGAAGTAATCCGTTAGTTAACTAGCTGAAAATATTAATAAAAATAATTCCAAACTGTCGTGGTGAACAGTTTAGATTGCGGTGTTTAGGTGATACGGAACGATAAGCGTATGAATTCGATTGAAAAGACAGAAATCTGTATCAGATGGACAATGTGTAACACACGTGAACAGGTTGGAGAGGCTGGCGAAGAGAGTAGCAAGGCTGCGCGAGGGAAGCCGAAGGTGAAAAGCGACGATGTAAGAGAAAGTTCGAGAAGCTCTCCTGGTGCAAAGTCTTGCGATGTCCTTTGCACCGGGACTCCTGAGGATTAGCGGTTTAGTGCACCACAACGCTCAGGTTGGTATGTGATATCGACAATTTCAATCGTCTTCACTTGTTTGTTTGGCATTGGCCAATCGAGCTTTTGACCCACAGACAAACCGATTAGTGCGCTACCAACAGGAGCAAAAATCGAAATGTCATCACTGCTTTTTAGCTCTGATGGGTAGACCAATGTTTTGGTCATGGTTCTTTCTTCGCCCGAAAATTTAAACTCAACGGTTGAGTTCATGGTGACCACATTCGACGGCATCTCTTCTGGTTCTAAAACCGTTGCGCGGTCAAGCTCTGCTTCTAGCTCAACAAGCTCTGCAGCGATGTTTGGCATCTTATCCAGCAGGGCGGTAATTCTGTTCATATCTAAGCTTGAGATATAGATAGAGTTGTTTTCTGACATTTTATGACTCCCAAATAAAATGCCGCCTCATAAACATGGGACGGCGCTCTATATGTCAATTACGGTATAAATCACATGGTTTTCATTCCATATGAACTGCTTTTGATTCTAGTCTTTATGCAATCTGTTAGCTAGTAAAAGATTTTTATTGTGGGGCTTGATTTTTTCTAAAACTATCAAACACTTCGAACGCTGTTCGGTACAAAATTCTTCCTTATAACCATAACTTATCATGGGCAGCTGATTGCTTATAAGCGTTCTTTGTAAAAACTACCAATATTCGTTAATAAATTACCTTATTTTATAGGTAAACAGAGCAAATAGAGCCGACTACCCCTTTAGGGTAGTTTGAAATTGTAATTGATTTACATCATGTATTAATTTTCTTTCACAATTAACAATGAGCT
>NZ_JAWOQQ010000057.1:0-2085 GCF_033337405.1 Vibrio sp. YT-16 | reverse complement strand
GGTAAGCAGAGTTTTTGAAATGTAAGGCCTTTGAATAAGACAAAAGGCTGCCTCATCGCTAACTTTGCAACAGTGCCGCGCGACGAGCAGCAGCACCAGGAGCAGAAGCACGTCGAGAAAAAGCAACAGCAGATCGAGCAGCGCCCACGGCGGGCCGCTCGCATCGGATAAGTCGAAAAATCCGGCTAAAGTGGCCGAGCTGCACATCAGGCCGCGCGGTTTTCCTCCCTGATCGCCGGCGCGGTTTCTTCCTCCCTGAACCGCATGCAGACTTGCCGCCTCGGACACCCCGAGGCGGTTTTTTTTCGCCTCGCTCGAGCATCGCCGCATCCGACGATGCCGAGACGACCAGGCCGCGCACGTCGAGCTGCAGCATCGCCATTGCCGACGATGGCACCAGGTCGCCGGCGGTGGCCACCGACCTCGAGCTCGCATCGCCACATCCGACGATGCGCGCCGGCGTCGACCATCGCCAGGTCTGACGATGGCGGCCGCCCTGCCCTGGATCTCGCATCGCCATTTCTGGCGATGAGATCCACGGAGCGGCCATTTAGACCCGCCAATAACGACCCGGCCAAGATAAATCGCATGACGGCCTTTTTGGCCGGGGGTAGCATGACCGGACACTTTGCGTATGCCCAAAGGAGCCCGCAAGTATGCGCAGGACGAAGCCAGTAGCCGCGCCGATGGTGGCGCGGGTCTATCTGCGCGTCAGCACCGACGCGCAGGACTTGGAACGCCAAGAGGCGATCACTACGGCCGCGAAGGCCGCCGGCTACTACGTCGCCGGCATCTACCGTGAGAAGGCATCCGGCGCACGCGCCGACCGGCCTGAGCTGCTGCGCATGATCGGCGACCTACAGCCCGGCGAGGTGGTCATTGCCGAGAAGATCGACCGCATCAGCCGCCTACCTTTGCCCGAGGCCGAGCGCCTGGTGGCCTCGATACAGGCCAAAGGCGCACGCCTGGCCGTCCCTGGCGTGGTCGATCTATCCGACCTGGCGGCCGAGGCCCAGGGCGTCGCCAAGATCGTGCTGGAAGCCGTGCAGATCATGCTTTTTCGCCTGGCCTTGCAGATGGCCCGCGACGACTACGAGGACAGGCGCGAACGCCAGCGCCAAGGCATTGAGTTGGCCCGCCAGGCCGGGCGGTACAAGGGCCGCCGTGCTGATCCGAAGCGCCGCGCCCAAGTTGTCGCGCTGCGCAAGTCCGGCTACAGCATCAACAAGACCGCCGAGCTGGCCGGGTACAGTGCGGCCCAGGTGAAACGGATATGGGCCGAGGTCAGCCAGGCCGAAGCGAAGCAGCACGGCGCGTTCGTGGAGGACGCATTGACGGAAGCCGATGCCCTGGCCGCTGTCGGCCAGGATGAGCGCCAGGAGGAAAGGGCATGAAGAAGCCGAACCAAGACGACGAGCCGTTTTTCATCACCGAGGAGATTGCGGCCGAAATGATCGCCGGCGGCTATGAGTTCGAGCTGCCGCCCATTCCTTGCACCATCCGCCTACGCGACGTGCTGGAGCGCATGACCGATGCTGAGCTAGCATTGCAGCCGGGCGAGATCGCCGACCAGGAGCGTGAACGCTGCCGGCGCAAGCCGTGTTCAACCTCATGATCTGGTCATGGTATTTTTCATGGCACTGAGCCTGATAGTTCTTGCAAATTGTTGTCACTAAAGGGTTTTGTGTGCTTGTTTACAATCGAGTGGGAGTGACGGGCACTGGCTGGCAATGTCTAGCAACGGCAGGCATTTCGGCTGAGGGTAAAAGAACTTTCCGCTAAGCGATAGACTGTATGTAAACACAGTATTGCAAGGACGCGGAACATGCCTCATGTGGCGGCCAGGACGGCCAGCCGGGATCGGGATACTGGTCGTTACCAGAGCCACCGACCCGAGCAAACCCTTCTCTATCAGATCGTTGACGAGTATTACCCGGCATTCGCTGCGCTTATGGCAGAGCAGGGAAAGGAATTGCCGGGCTATGTGCAACGGGAATTTGAAGAATTTCTCCAAAGCCCGCGACGCAGCGCCGGCAGGCAGAGCAAGTAGAGGGCAGCGCCTGCAATCCATGCCCACCCGTTCCA
>NZ_JAWOQQ010000056.1:0-2092 GCF_033337405.1 Vibrio sp. YT-16 | reverse complement strand
CTCCAAAGCCCGCGACGCAGCGCCGGCAGGCAGAGCAAGTAGAGGGCAGCGCCTGCAATCCATGCCCACCCGTTCCACGTTGTTATAGAAGCCGCATAGATCGCCGTGAAGAGGAGGGGTCCGACGATCGAGGTCAGGCTGGTGAGCGCCGCCAGTGAGCCTTGCAGCTGCCCCTGACGTTCCTCATCCACCTGCCTGGACAACATTGTTTGCAGCGCCGGCATTCCGATGCCACCCGAAGCAAGCAGGACCATGATCGGGAACGCCATCCATCCCCGTGTCGCGAAGGCAAGCAGGATGTAGCCTGTGCCGTCGGCAATCATTCCGAGCATGAGTGCCCGCCTTTCGCCGAGCCGGGCGGCTACAGGGCCGGTGATCATTGCCTGGGCGAGTGAATGCAGAATGCCAAATGCGGCAAGCGAAATGCCGATCGTGGTCGCGTCCCAGTGAAAGCGATCCTCGCCGAAAATGACCCAAAGCGCGGCCGGCACCTGTCCGACAAGTTGCATGATGAAGAAGACCGCCATCAGGGCGGCGACGACGGTCATGCCCCGGGCCCACCGGAACGAAGCGAGCGGGTTGAGAGCCTCCCGGCGTAACGGCCGGCGTTCGCCTTTGTGCGACTCCGGCAAAAGGAAACAGCCCGTCAGGAAATTGAGGCCGTTCAAGGCTGCCGCGGCGAAGAACGGAGCGTGGGGGGAGAAACCGCCCATCAGCCCACCGAGCACAGGTCCCGCGACCATCCCGAACCCGAAACAGGCGCTCATGAAGCCGAAGTGCCGCGCGCGCTCATCGCCATCAGTGATATCGGCAATATAAGCGCCGGCTACCGCCCCAGTCGCCCCGGTGATGCCGGCCACGATCCGCCCGATATAGAGAACCCAAAGGAAAGGCGCTGTCGCCATGATGGCGTAGTCGACAGTGGCGCCGGCCAGCGAGACGAGCAAGATTGGCCGCCGCCCGAAACGATCCGACAGCGCGCCCAGCACAGGTGCGCAGGCAAATTGCACCAACGCATACAGCGCCAGCAGAATGCCATAGTGGGCGGTGACGTCGTTCGAGTGAACCAGATCGCGCAGGAGGCCCGGCAGCACCGGCATAATCAGGCCGATGCCGACAGCGTCGAGCGCGACAGTGCTCAGAATTACGATCAGGGGTCTGTTGGGTTTCACGTCTGGCCTCCGGACCAGCCTCCGCTGGTCCGATTGAACGCGCGGATTCTTTATCACTGATAAGTTGGTGGACATATTATGTTTATCAGTGATAAAGTGTCAAGCATGACAAAGTTGCAGCCGAATACAGTGATCCGTGCCGCCCTGGACCTGTTGAACGAGGTCGGCGTAGACGGTCTGACGACACGCAAACTGGCGGAACGGTTGGGGGTTCAGCAGCCGGCGCTTTACTGGCACTTCAGGAACAAGCGGGCGCTGCTCGACGCACTGGCCGAAGCCATGCTGGCGGAGAATCATACGCATTCGGTGCCGAGAGCCGACGACGACTGGCGCTCATTTCTGATCGGGAATGCCCGCAGCTTCAGGCAGGCGCTGCTCGCCTACCGCGATGGCGCGCGCATCCATGCCGGCACGCGACCGGGCGCACCGCAGATGGAAACGGCCGACGCGCAGCTTCGCTTCCTCTGCGAGGCGGGTTTTTCGGCCGGGGACGCCGTCAATGCGCTGATGACAATCAGCTACTTCACTGTTGGGGCCGTGCTTGAGGAGCAGGCCGGCGACAGCGATGCCGGCGAGCGCGGCGGCACCGTTGAACAGGCTCCGCTCTCGCCGCTGTTGCGGGCCGCGATAGACGCCTTCGACGAAGCCGGTCCGGACGCAGCGTTCGAGCAGGGACTCGCGGTGATTGTCGATGGATTGGCGAAAAGGAGGCTCGTTGTCAGGAACGTTGAAGGACCGAGAAAGGGTGACGATTGATCAGGACCGCTGCCGGAGCGCAACCCACTCACTACAGCAGAGCCATGTAGACAACATCCCCTCCCCCTTTCCACCGCGTCAGACGCCCGTAGCAGCCCGCTACGGGCTTTTTCATGCCCTGCCCTAGCGTCCAAGCCTCACGGCCGCGCTCGGCCTCTCTGGCG
>NZ_JAWOQQ010000055.1:0-2111 GCF_033337405.1 Vibrio sp. YT-16 | reverse complement strand
GAAAAATGATTCGGATACGAATAGATGGCGAATAAAAGGTGAAGTAATAAAAAAGGCCACTGAATATCGGTACCAGAAACGTGAGTACATGAGCGCACTTGAGAGGGAATTTACGGAAAATGCTTACGCCATATAACGTGAGCAAAAAGCCGATGATAATGATGGTATTGGAAAGAATGATCGTCAGCCAGTCTGGGGCTGAGTCACGAAATCCCAATAAAAAAGGGCCTAAGCCAATAAACAGCAGAGAAATGGCGAACGTTTTCAATCCTTTAATTTTGCTCTGAGTATATTGATAGCAAAGCAGGCTAATAGCATAGATACAAGAAAACAAAATGATAATAAAGTTGAGGGTTCTTATATCTAAATAGTGTCTCTCCATATGTGCTCCACAACGAACCATTACTCGGGCAACTCCTTTGCCCGTCATCAATAAACGTCCAGTATGTTAGCGTAATTATAGAATGATGTCTTAAGTTAAGCGGCTATTCGTTGACCAGCTCGAATTCTTTGATTTCTTCTGCTTTTTTAGTGAACAAAAGTCCGATCGTTGCCATGATGACACTAGGTACAATCCAGCTCGCGAACTCATTGTACAAAGGCATGTTGTAGCTCATCCATTGATCTGCAGCTTCCGGCATGTAGCCCAAAATGTGGAGAGCATCGACACAACCAAATGCTAGTGCAGTGAACGCGGTAAGCACCAACATGAACTGAGACATTTTGTTGCGAACGGGTGCCATCATCATCAAAGCAATCGCCACAGGATGAAGTGCCACAACCGCAGGTAAAGTGATTGCCAATAGCTGCTCTAAACCGATGTTGGCGATAAAGCCTGACAGTACCATGGTGATGACGACACAGCTTTTGTAGTTCACTTCGCTAAAGGTGTTGTCATAGAACTCGCTGCCTGCGGTTGTTACGCCAATCGCTGTGGTTAAACAGGCCAATACCATGACTGCACCCAACAACACCGAGCCAAACGCACCAAAGTGGTTGAAGGTGAACGCCGTTAAAATATCGCCACCATTGCTAAACTCTGAACCTAAGTAAGAGCTAGTGGAACCGATGTAAGACAGCGAAATGTAAACAAACGCCATCGCGACAGCGTACATTAAGGCTGCAATTAGAGTGTATTTCGCCGTTGCTTTCGGGCAGTCCACTCCCATGCTGCGAATAGCACGGAAAATGATCCAACCAAAGCCAATTGAGCCCAACGCATCCATCGTCATGTACCCTTGCGTCAGACCTTCTGCAAACGCACCACTCACGTATGGGCCACTGGCTTGTGTCAACTCACCTGCTGGGTAAATCAAGGCAGTGACAGACATGATGATTAAAATCGCCATTAACGCCGGTGTTAGGATTTTGCCTAAGTTATCAACCAACTTACCTGGGTAAAGCGCAAACCAAATGGTTGCTACACAAAAGGCAATCGTAAACGGCACTAATGCCGCCTCACCAAAGATTGGGGCGAAGCTAAATTGATAGGCGACGGTAATGGCTCGCGGAATCACAAATGCTGGCCCGATGACGATGAAGACCATCACCCAAAAACTGGTTGCTAGCGGTTTTGGTAGCGCAGCGGTTAGCTTGTCTGAGCCATTAACGATCGCCACCATTACCAGTGCTAAAGCAGGTAGACCCACGCCAGTTAAAAGGAATCCAGACATTCCACTCAAAAAGTTTTCACCTGCTTGGTAACCCAAAAATGGAGGGAAGATAAGGTTACCTGCGCCCAAATACATGGCGAAAGTCATAA
Organism: Vibrio sp. YT-16; assembly: GCF_033337405.1. Taxonomy (NCBI): domain Bacteria; kingdom Pseudomonadati; phylum Pseudomonadota; class Gammaproteobacteria; order Vibrionales; family Vibrionaceae; genus Vibrio; species Vibrio sp. YT-16. The sequence continues at coordinate 349 of NZ_JAWOQQ010000055.1, read as the reverse complement.
AGCCTAAGGCGGCGATATTGCGTGCGCTTAACATTGTTATTCCTCTTACACGTTTCGCTTGGAAGAAACTGAAAGGAATGGGAGAGAGTATGTGGTTGTTCCCGTCAGCTTCTTCTCAAGCTGACAGAAATTTTAGATGTAGCCTGTCAGCTCTGAATCAGTTTCAGAGAGAGCAGGAGGATCGCTGCAGCAACGCCGGATGGGCGTTTTAATGCGAATTGTGATTGCGCAGTTGCTGACATGAGAGATCCTTAATGACGAAAAAATACCAAGGAATACGTTTGCCTTGGTGTTCATTTACCCTAACGAACTTAAGGGGATCGGCACAACCCCAAAGGAGAAAATAAGT
>NZ_JAWOQQ010000054.1:0-2125 GCF_033337405.1 Vibrio sp. YT-16 | reverse complement strand
CAGCTCAAGTTGCAGGCGTAAGCCATGTGACCTGATGAAACTTTGACATGTGTGATGATCAAACAACACACACACACAAACACACACAGGCCTGTGTCTGTCAGAGTGAAGCCATTGTTATGCTAATTAATGACCACGTACTTAGGTGACAGCACAGGCACTTCAAGCTCAGTTTGACTAATGACTAATGTCAACAGAAACAGCAGGAGTCATTTCACACTACAGCAGCAACACAACCTCACACGTTACACCATCCAGGCACCGCTGTGATAGAAGTTAACCTGCTGCATATTTCTTTGCTACTCAGGACTGTCTTAAGTTACTGAATTTATGCAGATCAGTCATTTCTTTGAACATCACATTTTGTCTTAACGTTCAAATATGACACTGCATGAATTCATCCTCAGCTCAAATCAAACCTCTGTGGTTTTTATATTTATTTGTTTTAATAACACTGTGCACAAGGATCATGAGCATGAGTGATCTTTATTGGCTGTTGTGAGGATCAAAGTGTTGAATGTAACATTTCCTCAAAGATGTATATTCTTTCCTGATCTTTGTAACACTGTTACTGACTTGTACTTGAAATGAGGTGATTTACTGCAACCCTCCAGGTCAGTCTCTTGGGTTCAGAGACATAAAACTTATAAAATACATGGAAATACTTTTAAGGTCATTTTAAAGTAATTTAAAACCTCATGTGTGTGTGACCACACTGATGGAGCATAATTCCTATAGCCTAATATTGCAAATTATTTGTTAATATTTCTGAGTGAGCAATGGTGCAACATTGCAGAGTCTTTAAATTTACTACATTTGTAACTGAAATACTGTCACTGAATGCTGTTGAGTCAAGAAAGAAATATCGATCAATCAATCAATCAATCAATATCACAAATCACAATTTGCCTCACAGGGCTTCACAGCATACAACATCCCTCTATCCTCAGAACCCCATGAGACGGAAGGGGAGACAGAGAGAGATGCAGGACAGACAGTAATGTTAATAGCTTACAACAACAATAATTAAAGTAATAATCTTACTATATAATGACGAAAACTCTTGTCTGTCTGTGGGTGTGTCTGTCTGTGTGTCTGTTCCATGTTTTTCTCCTCACTGACTTGGTCAATCCATGTGAAATTTGGCACAGTGGTAGAGGGTCATGGGAGGATGCGAATGAAGCAATTTTATATCAGTTGGCCAAACGGGGGCGCTATAGCAACCGATTGAAATTGCAAACTTTGAATGGGCATATCTCATGCCCCGTATGTGGTAGAGACATGAAACTTTGCACAGAGATGCCTCTCCTCATGAGGAACAAATTTGCCTCAAGAACACATAACTTCCAGTTATAAAGATTTTCCGCCATTTTGAATGTTTTGAAAAACACTTCAAATGGATCTCTTCCTAGGAAGTTTGAGCGATCTGCATGAAACTGGGTGAACATCATCTAGGGAGCAATATCTAAAGTTCCCTCTTGGCAAAAGTTGGAAAACTTCCTAAAACTGAGCTTCTATAAGGCAATGAATATTGCGGAGGACGTGGCTCATCACATAAAGGTGTATAACATCTCAAGGGTTTCACCCATCACCACGCAACTTTGTAGGCATATGACCACACATAATCTGAGGGGACCCCTCCATTATTGACCCCATCAAACAAAATGGGGGCGCTAGAGAGCTAATTTCTTATCTAGGCCTAACTGTCATATAGATTTTTACTAAACTTGGTAGATATGTAGAACAGGACGCCTCAAGGTGACTGGAGAAATTTAACTCTAATTGGCAACTGGGTGGCGCTATAACAACAGAAAAATGCTTAAAAATGGCTAAAATGCGACCGATCGCTGTGGCTCCCCCTGTGGACCAATGTTTGGGTTTTTCTAATGTTTGGTATGACTAAGTCATGGTATGGTATGCTGTACATAATCACGGAAACTGTCAGTGTGTCATTCTGTCAGTCAGTCATTCTGTCTGTCCCACGTTTTTCTACTCACTGACGTGGTCAATCTATGTGAAACTGCACATAGGCATTGAGGACTGGCATAGGTAGAAGGTGACAAAGCTACTGATGGGTATGGACTAGTATTAATAAAAGAATCGATACTTGGCTTTCTTGTATCGG
>NZ_JAWOQQ010000053.1:0-2284 GCF_033337405.1 Vibrio sp. YT-16 | reverse complement strand
TCCAAGATATTGAAAAGTGGCATGATATGAAAGGCTTTGAACACTGAAGTGAGACGGGCAGCTACAAAACTTTACCGTATTGAGAGACGAAAGTTGGCTAGAAGAAAAACGCACTGAACGCCCCTACTTTCACTCACTTCAAATTAGAAAAGGATTCGATCCTCGCACTTTGATGGCAACACTCAAAGAAAGATAGGATTCACTTCGGAAGTACAGCGGAAGCGAAAAAGCGCCAAAGAAATAGGCTAAGAGTTAGAAACCGTAAACGGTAAAATCAAAGCGAACACTCCGCATATAGTGCCACCGGAAAGAACGTGAAAGGCACTAACTTTAAGGTGTAAAGACGAGCGCCAAAACAGATAAACACCAAAACTTATAACCTTTGATGTCAAACCCGTACTAACGCCCTGTTAAGGTGTGAGCAACGTAATGCCGATGTCACCGTAAACCACCTTAAACACTAAACGCAATGCATAGTAAAAATGCCACGCGTTGCGAATCACTCTTAAACAGTTTGTTAGGTTTCAGACATCCAATAAAACACGGGATGATAAAAACGCTTACCTGAGAAAATCAAACCACAGTTTTCGCCATGCTCTGATTGCAGAGTTGCTGTTGCTTGCTGCTTCGCTTCCTCGATGTTTTGGGCAAGAACATTCATTTCGTAAGGAGATGACTTCCCCGGAACATAGGCATCAAATATAAATATGTCTTCTTGCCTAGTCTTACTTGGGATTTTGCTAAAAACTTCATCTATTGGGAAGTCCAGTTCAGGGAACAGTAACTTACCATTTTCGAATTCCCCTACAACATAATCTGTAGATAAATCAACTATTAATAGGTATTCCCGATCTTTATAATGTTTGAAGAAAGGAAGCATAGATTCCGCATTACCATAAAACCAATCGACTGGCTTGCCGGACTGATAAATAATAAATTTGTATTTTTCTACAGCTTGGTTGAATAACTTTCCAAGCCTGATTTGTTCTATATTTTTATCTATTTCAGACAATTGCTCCGCTTCAGCAGAAACGAAAGGATAGTAATAAATTGCAGTATCATTCGAACTATCATATCCATTGTTCAAATCAAGCTCGAGTTTGTGAGATATCAAGAAACCTAATGTTCCTTTTCTACTGTCTCTTATGTCCAGATTTAAAAACATGTGATTATGTTCATAATTCATATTTACTATGCAAGCAGAGTGCTTTGTTAAATTAAGGAGTATGATGTACTTGAACCTACCACTATCGAAGACATCCCTACTTTTTTTAGCGGCACTTTCTAATGTGGCATCCTCAATGTTTGAAACTCTATTAGGGATAATAATTTCAGGCATATCCGAGTTTACGATACAAAGACAGCGACTTCGCGATGATACACTTGCGATTTTTCTCGTATCAAATGCGGGGTTTTCCCCAGAGATCAAAAAGCAAGTATCTGGTTGTTCAGATAAACCGTTCTCATGGACTCTCACACCTGAATAAGTTCCGCCGATTCCTTTATCCAAAGTGTAACGATGCATTCCATAGCTTTGAAGCAGCCCCAACATTCTAGCGAATAAGATCTCATCACGGTCCACTAGATGGCTCTCATTTTTCCAAGACTCAAGAAATGAATCAAAGAAATTTGTAGTGTACGATACAAGGTCTTCTGTCGGAGAGCCCAATAGTACAAGGTTTTCATGCTCAGTTGAGAAATCATTACCTCGATTATTGAGAGTAAAAACCGTTGGTCGATCTGAATAACATATTATAACCAGTTCTATATACGGCTTTTGGAAGAAATCTGCGAAGTTAGCAATTGACATTTTAATTGCTTCATCAACTGAGCGTCCCACACTTAAGTGCAAATCTAATAACTCTACCACCTGAGTCGCAAAGTAAGCGTCACCAGCCATCCCTATGGCATAATTGTCACCGCTAAAAATTTTGTAAGCCCCCTCTACTACATACTTTTCTTGTTCAATTTGTCCTTGCTTCTCCAAGAAAGATGTAGTTTCCAGCCCACTTTTTTCATCACCAGAAAGCTTTGTGACTGCACTATCGGCAAATATATATGCCGAACTCTCTGTCTTCCAAGCGATACAATATGTCACCTTTCTTATCTCCAGTTTATATATTGAGGAAACCTAACGCCCTGCTAAGGGGTGAGCAACGCAATACCTAAGCCGCCGCAAACTACCTTAATCACTAAATTCAACGCATAGTAAAAATGCCACGCGTTGCGAATCCCTCTTGAGCAGTTTGTTAGCTGTGTTTTACAACACGAGCTTTGCTCCCAA
>NZ_JAWOQQ010000052.1:0-2322 GCF_033337405.1 Vibrio sp. YT-16 | reverse complement strand
TTCCTCCTTAGCTCAGTTGGTAGAGCGACGGACTGTTAATCCGCAGGTCGCTGGTTCGAGCCCAGCAGGAGGAGCCATATTAGAAGAAGCCGCATCACTTGATGCGGCTTTTTTGTATTAGTTTAAAGCTAAGCTCTCTCCTACTACCCACGAAATAACATAAGCGCTTTGATTATTAAAAACCGCTTACCGCAAGCTAACTATCAACTCACTAAGTAACCAGAAAATATTAACCACAAACGCGCGTGGCAAATGGTATGCCTTTCAACTAAAAAAAAGCTAGGTAAAAACCTAGCTTTTTAATTCAATCGGCCATCTCTGAAATCAGCTTAAACCACCAAGACAAATATACTTTGTCTCCAGATATTCATCGAGTCCTTGCTTAGCACCTTCCCGTCCAACACCCGACTCTTTAACTCCACCAAATGGAGCCACTTCAGTAGAGATGATCCCTTCATTCACTCCAACCATGCCGTACTCTAAACCTTCACTAAAAGTCACAATACGCTTCAAGCTATTCGTATAGAAATAGCAAGCCAAACCATATTCTGTATCGTTCGCCATTTCGAGAACTTGATAATCATTTTCAAAGGTAACAATAGGCAACACAGGTCCGAATAGCTCTTGCTGAACAATCGACATATTCTGCGTCACACTATCCAAAAGAACGGGCTCCATAAAGCGACCAGGCCGTCTCTGTGGAGAGTTAGCAATAGAGGCTCCTTCTTGTACAGCTTGATCGATCACCGCCTCTAGTCGATGCTTAGAGGCCATCGTAATAACAGGACCTAATGTGACACCTTTCTCTAAACCATTTCCAAGCTTTAATTTGCTTAACTTCGACAATACTTTATCAATAAAAGCTTGTTTTACATTTTTATGAACATATAGCCGATTGGTACAAACACATGTTTGCCCTGCATTACGGAACTTCGACGCGACAAGCCCTTCCGCAGCCTCATCTAAGTCTGCATCTTCAAACACGATGAAAGGCGCATTACCACCCAACTCCATCGACACCGCCTTGACTGAATCACTGGCTTGCTTCATCAAAATTTTCCCAACGCGCGTAGACCCCGTAAAAGAGATCTTCTGAATCCTAGGATCAGTACTTAGTACTTGACCAAACTCAGCAGCCTGCTCCGACACCACGACAGAAAGCAGTTCTTTAGGGATACCAGCCTGATAAGCTAATTCAACAACAGCAATTGCAGTGAGAGGGGTAAGCTCTGATGGCTTGATCAACATGCCACAACCTGCCGCTAGGGCTGGTGCTGCTTTTCTTGTAATCATCGCAATAGGGAAGTTCCAAGGTGTAATTGCAGCGCATACTCCCACAGGCTGGCGAATTGCAGATAGACGTCTATCTGTCGTGGGGGCAGGAATAACTTCGCCATAAGCACGTTTTGCTTCTTCTGAGAACCACTCGACAAAAGAGGCACCATACATCACTTCCCCTTTGCTCTCAGCTAAAGGTTTACCCTGCTCTAAGGTAATAATCGTGGCTATGTCTTCTGCATTATCAAGAAGTAGTTGATACCACCCCCTCAAACGACGAGAGCGCTCTTTGGCACTTAATTTAGCCCAACGGACTTGCTCCGTTTTGCACTGACCAATGAGATCATCTAACTCATCAAGAGTACTAGGCTTTAACCGAATTAACTCTTGCTCAGTTGCAGGGTTGATGACCACAATTCCCTCTTCGGAAGACCATTGCTTAAATACAGATTTCAGCGTTTCATTTTTTATTTGTTGCATCATCAAACATACTCCTCAAGAACTCCTCTTAGGTTAATCGCTACTAGCAAGTTCAGCAAAGAAAACAAAGTTTTCTAAAAGGCATTAATTTTCGGAAGACTTAGCTCTCTTCCTCACTATATTTCGGGAAATTGCGTAATCCACGCAACGACGGTCCCGCTCTAAACATGGAAGCAATGAATGTTTGAGAAATAAGATGTAGAAAATTATTGTTTAAGAGAGACGCTAACAAAACGCGCAGTGAGGAAGACTATTCATTCTACTACGGTTGAGGGCGAGTGTTATAAAGACTCATTGTTCAAATGACCAATCTTTCAACGAGGACATAATACAAACTCGGAGTAATTGGAAGTGCAGGCAGCAGGCCCATCTTCCTGAGAAACTCATGTGCCAAAAGGGTAAAGAAAGTCGTATTGTCTCGCCTTCAATGTGTAAATACATTTCTAGGGGACACGACCAAACGAAAAAGCCCCAGTCTTTCGACTGGGGCTTAATATAAGTGGCGGAGTGGACGGGACTCGAACCCGCGACCCCCGGCGTGACAGGCCGGTATTCTAACCAACT
>NZ_JAWOQQ010000051.1:0-2494 GCF_033337405.1 Vibrio sp. YT-16 | reverse complement strand
GTGGTGCCCGGAGGCGGAATCGAACCACCGACACGAGGATTTTCAATCCTCTGCTCTACCGACTGAGCTATCCGGGCGACGAGGTGTATTAAAAGGCTTTTCGGCTTTCAGGTCAACAATAAAATTAAAATAAAATATCGTTTGATGAATTTGTGCTCGGAGTGGGCTGTTTTTATGCGTTTTTAGCAGCAATGCGCCATGCTTTAAGCGATGTTTTAACATTGATAGTGTGTTCACTTGCAAAATAAAGGCGATAAAAACAAAAAAGCACGTCTGAAAACGTGCTTTTTATTGAACAATTGACTTTAAACTAGTGCTTTACTGAGAACTTGTTTACCCAACCTTCTAGCTCATTCGCTAGTGAAGCTAAACTTTGAGTACTTGATTGGCTCTCGGTTACGACAGAGTTGAGTTGGCCTCCGCTTTCCTCGATAAGGTTTATGCGTAGCGCAATATCATCGCTAACCTGCGTCTGCTCAGCGGCAGCAGTAGCGATCTGCTGGCTCATTGTGGTGATAGATTCTAACGCCGTTACAATTTGCTGTAGAGCTTCAGAGGCATTCTTAGACTCTGTAACAGTGCTTTCACTGGTTTCTGCACATATTTCCATTGTGTGAATGGCATTGCGAGAGCCTTCTTGCAGATTGGAGATCATATACTGAATCTCTTTTGTGCTGTCTTGTGTGCGTCCTGCTAGGTTGCGTACCTCATCAGCAACGACTGCGAAGCCTCGGCCTTGTTCTCCAGCACGTGCTGCTTCAATGGCTGCATTGAGTGCCAATAGGTTTGTTTGCTCTGCAATATCACCAATCACATCGAGCACTTTTACAATATTATTTACATCCTGATCTAGATCGGCGACCGCTTTACTCGCAGTATTTAATTGAGAAGCTAAACCTTGAATGTTTTCAACCGTGTTATGAATGAGTTTCTGAGTATGTTGGCTTTGTTTGTCAGCCTCGTCCGTATTGTTTGCGGTGTCGCTTGCTGAATTGGCAACATGGTTGGCTGAAGATGCCATTTCAGTCATCGCAGTGGCAATCATCGCCGTTGATTGCTGCTGAGATACGGTAAGATCGGCAATCGTATTTGATCGAGCTTCTACGGCAGACAACTCTGCGCGCAGTGCATGCATAGACTTCTCTAGGTTTGTCACCATGGTAGCTAGTGATTGACTCATATCTTGCACGGCACGATAGATACTTCCTCTCGGTGCCACAGTATCAAAACTGGTCTGAATGTCTCCTTGAGCGACAGCTTGAACTGCTTTACGCACGTCGTTAGGCTCTCCACCAAGTAGATGAAGCATTTTGCGAATCGAAATGATCAGGCCACTTAGAATACTTCCCGCGATAATCAGACACAGCACAAGCTGCCATTGTGCTGTCGACCAAAAACGTGCGTTAACTTCATTAAAGCCAATACCTGTACCGACAACCCAGCCCCAGTGTGGTGTTTTTTCTGCTATCGAGTGTTTTTCTTCAATGCTGCCATCTGCTTGTTTTTGGCTCCAGGTATATTCAACGATCTGACCTGTTTTGTGCCCCAATACATCTAGAATGAGTTGGCCTACGCTATTACCACTGCCATCTTTAAAGTCATGGAAGCTGGTTCCGTGCAGTTGAGGGTCTAGTGGTGCGGCGATGAACATCATATTTTCATCTGCGACATAAACGTATTCGTTGTCTTTGTAGATATTGTTACGAAGTAGGCGAGTGGCTAATGCTTTCGCTTCGTCATCCGGCATTTTGCCTTCGATAGCCATCTTTTCTACTTCGGTAAGTATGCTGTACGCACTTTTAAATAGCTCAGTAACTCGAGCTTTGTTATCAAGGTTACTTGCGACGCGAAGTGTCCATAAGCCCGTTGCGGTCAGAGCTAGGAGAGCTAGCAATATGATCGCAGATAATAAATAGGCTTGAGTTTTTAGTTTCATATTTAGCTCACAAATAAAGTGTTATCACTATGCAAGGCATAGCTAAAAGAAGAAATGTAATAACTCGGGCATCTTAGTGAAGATGAATATGCTCGGATACTAATGCGTATTGAAATTACGATGAGGATTAAATTTTTATCGTGAAATAAGTGTTTTTGAAGAAAGGATTTAATGTTCGCTGATGTTTAGAAATGAAGTGCAGATAAATGGGAAAACGAGAAATGACGTATAAAGCAGATACAAAAAAGCCGCATCAAGTGATGCGGCTTTAAAAGTGGCTCCTCCTGCTGGGCTCGAACCAGCGACCTGCGGATTAACAGTCCGTCGCTCTACCAACTGAGCTAAGGAGGAATTATTCTTTTTTGTGTCTTGCTTATGAAGCAAGTGCACCAAATATGGTGCCTCGAGGCGGAATCGAACCACCGACACGAGGATTTTCAATCCTCTGCTCTACCGACTGAGCTATCGAGGCAAAAGAATGGTGCCGACTACCGGAATCGAACTGGTGACCTACTGATTACAAGTCAGTTGCTCTACCTACTGAGCTAAGTCGGCACA
>NZ_JAWOQQ010000050.1:0-2564 GCF_033337405.1 Vibrio sp. YT-16 | reverse complement strand
TGAGTCTCTTGTTTTTATATACAGCCAGAATAGCGGCTTATCGAATTTTCTCATTTTTTCCTCAAACAGCTAACGCCCTGTTAAGGTGTGAGCAACGCAACACCGATGCCGCCGCATACCACCTTAAACAATAAACGCAACGCATGGTAAAAATGCCACGCGTTGCGAATCACTCTTAAACAGATTGTTAAACAGCGCCTATGAGGATGCAAAAAACTCTTGCACAATCTCCTCCATAATTGTGAAGTCCGAAATGTGCTCGCGAGTTCTATTTTGGTAAGCAATTGCGCTCTCGGCTAAATCTTTGCTAAAGCGATAGTTAAGGACTTTTGATACACAATCAACAATTTGCCCTAATGTAAGTTCCCTATTTGAAAGATAAGCGACCCTCGCAAGGAGCATCGCATCCTCTTTATCTACTACCGTTCGATTAAATTGCTCATCAATTTTCATTGCGAGTTCATGTGCCACATACTGAGTACGAATCACATCGTTGTCTTGCATTTCAATTGGGACACCAACTCGCTCAAATTTATCTGGCCATTCTTCTACCAGCTCATTATTTACTAGCTTAGCATTATGAATCAGAGCATTTCGTAATGTCACTTTCCTAGTCCAACGACTTATTAGCTGTTCCTGTCCACTGGTTAGCCCCCCCTGAATCAACTTATCAATTTTCTTGATCATCTTGGAATGGCTGTTGTTGCGAATGTACTTAGATACAACCTTGTCAGCAAACCACTCTTTTTGATCTTTAACATAAAACGAGTCTGCGACTTCACCTGCATTCATTTCAATACCAGAACCAGCGAGAAGAGATGGCTTAATGTAAATGGCCCTTTTAGTCTGGTAATACAGATATGTCTCGAATGCAGTTACAATGTTAGTAATCGTATTGCCCCTCACAGACCATAAGCGATCATCCTTTTGGGAAATATAATCCTGTGGAGGAATATCTATGCTTCTATATAGTTGATTGTCATCTCCAGGATATTTTGTAGTGTATGCGAACTCCTCTTTTCGGCTTTCCTCGTTCCACCACCTTTCTGCGTACTCAAACGCAGTTCTACAGTACCAAAAAGTCCGCATTTCCGAAGATAATCGTTTTTTGAAAATCATAAACGCTATAGAGCGTGGTTGATTGTTTATTGTCATATTGTCACCTAGTCTGTTTAACGCCCTGTTAAGGTGTGAGCAACGCAATACCGAAGCTCCCGCATACCACCTTAAACACTAAACGCAACGCATAGCAAAAATGCCAAGCGTTGCGAATCACTCTTAAACAGATTGTTAGCTGTTTTTATTAAACACTTCTCTCTCTTCTTCAGATAGGTTTTGTGCCCAATAACAAAATTTTCTTAATCGTGTTAATGCGCGATGCTTTCCATAATGAGTGATTACCCATGGTATAAAAAACAAAACAGCATAGACGACGAAAAATAACCCGATAGCCTCAAATACCTCGTTCGATTCCCAAAATAAAGAAATGAGTGACGCAGCTAAGAAGGACGCAAATATTATGAACCAAGGGTTTGTAGCTATGGTTGGCTGTGAATAACTATCAATTTCGACGTTACAGTATTCTAAAGAGCTTTCAAAGTTAGTATTATCTGATATTTTTAATCTAACTGCTCCTTCATAAAACATTACAAACTGTAGATACTCGTTATTTTTACTAAAAAATGACAGCTCATGTTGGAAAATGTTTGAATAACGTTCAAATGCCCTTTGTCGACACATGTTGTATTGATTGATCATTTTGAAACACATGAATAGCGAAAAAGAAATCAACAATAACGACTGGAACATACCTTCTGAGAAGTACTTCAAACCAATTGCCCCGAATGTGAAGAGCGAGAATTTACATATCAACACAATCACATCAGCAATATCATTACTTACAACTATCGTCTTAAATACTCTCCAAACGTTTGAATCATTACAAAGTTTGTAGTGTGTTAGAAATATTTTCAATTACTCCTCCCAAAAACTGCTAACGCCCTGTTAAGGTGTGAGCAACGCAATACCGAAGCCGCCGCATACCACCTTAACAACTAAAACCAACGCATAATAAAAATGCCACGCGTTGCGAATCACTCTTAAACAGTTTGTTATGCCTATGCTAACCACCTAGAAAATCTAGTATTTTTTGTCCAGTACCTAGACCTCGTTTGTAAAACTCAGTGTGACCGCAGCTACTGCATGACAAGAAATAAAAACGGTGTTTGTTGTAATTGAAAAATGTACTCCAAAATCCACCACTGGCTCTTAACTCACCAACCTCATATGACTCTGAACCACATTTATCACAGCAGTATTCAAACTTCGATTTCACTTTGTCATTCCCTAACAGGTGGTTTGCCATCTGCTTGTTTGCAAGCTCTTTGCCTAAAGACCCGCACTTTTCACACTTTAATGATGAGTGTTCATTGCTATGCCCGCACCCAAAGCACTCCCATTTACTATCCATATTTCCTCTTATCGGCATAACGCCCTGCTAAGGGGTGAGCAACGCAATACAAAAGCCGCCGCATACCACCTTAAGCACTAAAATCAACGCATAG
>NZ_JAWOQQ010000004.1:0-489552 GCF_033337405.1 Vibrio sp. YT-16 | reverse complement strand
TCACCTTGAATCGTGACACTAGGAACTTCAAACTGGTTTTCGTATCCATCGCCGCCATCAAGAATATCCACCGTTAATATAGCATCGGGATTCAACCGCTCAGGAGCCTGAGTCTCAGAAGTTGGGTTCTCTCTTTCTTGCACTGCTGGCCTAGTAACATAGCCATTAGAAACGAGTTGCTCAGGTAAAACAGCGCGAATATAGGCAACAAAACTTAACCCACCAGAAGACTCACTAAAATCTCGAACGCTCTGATTAAAAGTGGATTCAATACCGTTTTGAGATGCAATTAAAAGATCATTCGAACTCGATTCATCCTCACTTGTTGTATCTTCATTAAATGCAATATCGAGAATGTCAGTATTAAGAACAACCACCTCTACTTCTGGAACTAATTGTTCGTTGGGCAACATTTGGATCCAAGAACCGTCACTTAAAACCGCCCAAAGAACATTACCGATTTGAATGTAGAGTATTGGCTGCATAATTCGCCCCATATGAAACAACGAACTTTAAGTATGGTCGACGAATATGACTGTTCAAATGAAACTAGAAAAAACATGGCCCTAAATGGCTCTAATGAGATATTGAACCAAAAACATACCTCATGTATGCGAGAAAGAGCCATTGGGGTAAACTACTTCTGGCGTAATCCATCCACTGGAAATTGATTGAAATTCCCCTTGCTACAATCGGGCTCATATCCAAATGGAGCAGGGAAAGGAATCGTATCGCAGCTTGTTGAAACGGAAGATTCAAACTTTACTCTCTTTCCTATCATGATAGGAAATAACCATGTGGCATTATTTCTTAAATCAAACTCCTCTTTAGGGTCATCAATCAAATTGTATATTTCAGGGATCTGTAATGGGCGCCCTTTCTCCGGCATGATATCTTGATCAATAAAGTGCATCTTGTAATTTTCCCACTTATAAGCGTAGGTTTCAGATCCATTGTTAACGATGAAACCATCTCGATTAGACTTTTCACTATCTCCCTTTAAAAAGGCCCACTGATCAATACTATCTATTGTTCTATCGCTTGGTAATTTGTATCCACCGACATGAGAAAGTGAGGCAAATAGATCCACAACATGGATAATTTCATCACTCACTCTGCCCGGTTTGATGTGGTTAGGCCAAGAGGCAATAAATGGTGTTCGGAGAGAGCCTTCAAGAGCCGTAAAGTACGCACCACGCCATGGTCCGCTAGAGCCTTGGTATGGCATATGCCACTCTGGACCGTTGTCAGAAAACCAAATCACTAGTGTATTGTCTTTAATTCCTGCTTTTTCTATTGCACCAATAACTTGCCCAGCTCGAAAATCTATCTCAGCTAACACATCTGAGTAATTTCCTTTGCCTGTTTTACCAATAAAATCAGGATGAGGTAGCGTCGGTAAATGTGGTTGAGTAAAAGTAATTACAGAGAAAAATGGCTTATTCTCTTTCACATTTCGATTTATAAAATCTGTGGCATGTTCAACTAGCTCACTGTCAATCGTTCTACGTGAGTCCAAATTATATTCTTTGACCCCTTTAGGATCCTGCCCTGCTCTAGCTGAAAGGATTTGAGGTTTAGGTAATATAGCTTTATAACCGGGTTGAGAGCTATATTCTGACTCATCCGTCGTATTTGCAATGCCATACCATTCATCAAAGCCTTGATCCGTTGGAAAGCGCCCTTTTTGGTCTCCCAAATGCCATTTCCCGTAAAGGCTCGTGTTATATCCTTGTTCCTTAAACTTCTCTGCAATGGTTATCTCCCAGTTCACCATACCGTAAGGCACTCCCCAAACAACCTTATCTGTCCCAGATCTAAGCGCTCGCCTCCCCGTCATGAATGAGGAGCGAGTTGGCGTGCATTGCGGTTCCACATTAAAATTAGTAAGGCGTACACCTTCTCTAGCAAGTTGATCTAAGTTTTTAGTTTCAACACCTCTGGTACTCCCATAGGAACTTAGTTCCCCCCACCCAAGGTTATCAACCAACATTACCACGACATTTGGTGTCTCTTCCGCAACCACTTCTAACGGGATACATAGAAACAGGATAGTTGCTAGTTTATTTTTCATAGTGTCGCCTTTCATTGAAATTCACTCCTGTAAGTGCGTCTTATCACACTTAAAACACACTAAAGTCTAGTCCATGTTAGTTAACATTTTTGAAAAACAGGGATTACTTGGAAGCAACAAAAAACCTCTACTATATTCAACTGACTACATTGTCTCATTTGGTGTCATCTCACTCGACTTCGCCATGATGAACACAATTAGTAACGTTATATAACGATAATGGATTCATTTATCGCGGAGGATTTTCATGCGAAACTCGATTAAAAAGGTAATGGCATTGGTCGGTACATTAGCTGCGTCCACAGCCTTTGCTGCCGATAAGCCCAACATCCTTGTGTTCTGGGGTGACGATGTAGGTGTATACAACATTAGTGCATATCACAATGGTATGATGGGAGGGAAGACTCCTAACATTGATAAAATCGCCAATGAAGGTGCCATTTTCACAGACGCTTACGCACAACAGAGTTGTACTGCCGGACGAGCCTCATTTATTCTGGGTCAACATCCGTTTCGTACCGGTCTATTGACTATTGGTATGCCCGGCGCAAAAGAGGGTATTCAATCGAAAGATCCTACTATCGCAGAGTTACTTAAAAATCACGGCTATGTGTCTGGTCAGTTTGGTAAAAACCACCTTGGTGATCAAGATGAGCACCTACCAACTAACCATGGGTTTGATGAGTTCTTTGGTAACCTATACCATTTAAACGCGGAAGAAGAGCCTGAGTCTGAGTTTTATCCAAAAGATCCAGAGTTTCGTAAAAAATTCGGACCTCGAGGCGTGTTGAAGGCGACTGCGGATGGCAAAATCGAGGACACAGGTCCCCTTACTCGTAAGCGTATGGAAAACGTAGACCGAGAGTTCATGGATGCTAGCTTGGCCTTTATGGAAAAAGCAGTAAAAGAAGACAAACCATTCTTTATTTGGCATAACTCAACCCGTATGCACGTCTGGACACATTTGAGTGAAGAATATCAAGGGAAGTCAGGTTACGGCTTATACGCCGATGGCATGATGGACCTAGATGATCAAGTAGGTGTCATGCTTGATAAACTTGAAGAGCTAGGCGTAGCAGATAACACCATTGTTGTTTTTAGTACTGATAATGGCGCTGAGAAATTTACCTGGCCAGATGGTGGTACTACACCGTTCAAGGGCGAAAAAGGTACGACTTGGGAAGGCGGATTCCGCGTTCCGATGATGGTACGCTGGCCTGGAAACATTAAACCAGGAACGGTTATCAACGATATCTTTTCACAAGAAGACTGGATGCCAACTCTACTCGCAGCTGTGGGCGAACCTGATGTGAAAGAAAAACTATTGAAGGGTCATAAAGCAGCGGGCAAAACCTTTAAAGCACATTTAGATGGCTACAACCAACTTGATCTGCTGACTGGTAAAGCTGATGAAGGCGCACGCAAAGAAATCTTTTACTTCGATGCTGGTGGTAATTTAAACGCCGTTCGTTATAAAGACTGGAAGATCCACTTCAGTATTATGGAGGGTGCCATTAATGAGGCATACCGCAAAACACCTAGTTGGCCTTTGATTGTAAACCTTCGTATGGATCCATTTGAGGTCGGTCCAGATGCAGCACTTTACGTCAGACATTTTTACGCTGATCAAATGTGGATGTTCGTTCCTGCTCAAGCTATCGTGCGTAAGTTCCTAGAGACATTTAAGGAGTTCCCTGCAACGAAAGGTAGCTCGTTAAGTATTGAAAAAGTGGTAGAAACAATGACACAGCAACCTAGAAACTAGACCCTAGGTATCGAAGCTATTGTGGAATTAACTAAGGCCTCAATTGTGAGGCCTTTTATTTCGTTGCAATTGTTTGGTTGCAGCAAGTTATGGTCAAACAAAGATTATCATTTAGTGCTCTCTTTAAACACTTGATTCCAATCTTGTTTCATATCGACAAATAGCCAACCTTGCTCTTCACCTACTTTAAACGATTTATCTAACTTACCAACATGCGAATCTTTATCATACGCCCATTCACGCTTGTCATCCGTGTGATGGATAATCGCAGAAAATCTTGGACCTGAACCTGCTTTCGTCCACTCTAACATCTGTAAATCACCATCAGAATTACCAAACGCCATTACCGGACGTTTGCCAATGAAGTTTTGAATCGTCACAGGCTTTACTGCTTTGTCATTGACAAAGTCTATTTCCGGCATGCGTTGGATGGTAGGTTTTCCATCAACACTTTGATATTCCGCCTTTAACGTCGTTCCCACGATGTTTTGCGTTGGAATGCCGTATACTTCCGGCGCCCAAACGCGCATAAATTCAATTCCGCCTCCAGAAACGATGTAGGTCTGATAGTCGTTCGCTCTTAAATAGTCGAGCAGTTCGAGCATAGGTTGATAGACCATTTCAGTGTATGGTCTACCCGTTGTTGGATGGACAGCCGTTTTCAACCATTCCTTAACTTCTTGATGAAACTGTTCAGTAGACATTCCAGAATGGGTTGCCATAACAAGCTTCATTACACCTTCGAGTCCTTGTTTACCAATCCCCTCCATGTCACCTTTTAATGCGGAAGCAAAGGGTTCGGTTGTCTTCCAATCAGGATGCTCAGAGGCCATTTCTTTTACTCTATCGATCGCAAAAAACAACTGTAGATAAACAGGCTTTTCTGCCCAAAGTGTTCCATCATTATCAAACGTCGCGATTCGTTGGCTTTCAGGCACATAGGAATCCGAACCTTGGGTCGTTGTTTTCGTAACAAACGCCATAATAGCTTGCTTAGCGTCAGTGTTGTTCCATGACGGAAGTGGATCTTGCATATCAGCAGCAACAGCGTAACTAGACAGAGCAAAACCTGTTGCTAAGACAATCGTCTTTAACTTTATAGCCATCTTAATTCCTTATATTGAGGTGCTAGGTGCGAATCCAATCAAAAGTATAGTTCAATTGAAACAGGCGCATATTGAACTGAAATATGCAACGGCCACCAAAAAGTGACAATGTCACTAATCTAGTCCACTATTTTATTAAAATAGAAACATGGAATTTAACGATTAGAGTTTAAATTCATTGGCTTCAACTGATGTAGGGGCACTTTTACGTCCCTTTTTCTGATTGAGCTCTTCAATAACATAGTCGGGAGCGACCTTCGTTAGCTCTGTTAAACAGTCATCCGTTTTAGGGTTGCCGTATCTAACATAGATGTCACACACGGCATACAATTGTTCTGGAGCACCGGATATCAAATACGCTTGCTCAAAAGCGTTGACAGACTTCTTCAAGTCTAACTCTTCTTGCAGAACACCATTTAAGTACCAAAAGTAACTGTTCGTCTTTGCCATCGTCGCAGCTTTGTCTATTTCAAACGCCGCTTCTTTCTTTTTGTCTAATCTAACCAAAGCGAGAGATTTAGAATAATGCAGCGAGGCATCTTCTGAATTTAGCTTGATACCCTCGTCAAGCACGTTGATAGCTTTTTGGTCTAGCTGTTGCGCTCGGAAGTTGTCTGCATAGCTTAACCAAACTTGAGGGTTGTTTGGCTCAAGCTTAGTTAACTCTGGGTATATCAGCGCCGCTTTATCCCAATCACGATGCCAACGGTAAACGTCTGCAAGTAATAACTTGGAAACATTATCGTTCTTACTGGACAAGTGTGCTGTCAGCTCTGAAACAGGCCCCTCAAGTGACTGCTGTTGCTCCGAACTCAAATTGGCGTAATCTCGAACGAGGTTAATCGCTGCTGTAATTCGCACCATGGCGGCGTCATCACTCAATAATGGTGAAATCAAACGCCAACGGTGCTCAATCATATATGGCTGTGCTCCCACGATCGCAGCTTCGCGAATACCTGCATCTTCATCCTGCAACCCACGGGCAACTGCAACCAATGCATTTTGGCTTGGATAGTTGGCTAACTCACGTAAAGCATCAATACGTTTTTCTGAAGACAACTTTTTATTTTGCGCATCATAAGACAGCTTTTCGACTCGTTGCGCCGGTGTCATTTGAGCTTCTTGTGGAGTGACAACCGTTGTCGGCGATACCTGGTCTGGGTCTAGCAATGTTGTTTCTTGTGCCACTGCTGTTTGACTCGCAGCAATGCCGATCGAGATCACGAGTAATGATTTAGAGAGCAGCTTAATTTTTTGCATTCAATAACCTATATTCTTTCATTTCCGGGCCTGTAGCAGGCGTAGTGACTATCTTAAAACTTCGTTTCAAACACAGTCTGTGTTTGAGTAGCTTGCTGGCGTAGAATCTGGTCACTGTATTTACCGTGAACCACTGGGTTACCTGTCGCTCGTAAGATGTACGCCATCGACTGATCAACATGGGTAAAAAACTTCTTCCAACCCGCGCAGAGATAATTAAGACCAGGCTCACCTTGCCTAGTACGG
Source organism: Vibrio sp. YT-16 (assembly GCF_033337405.1). NCBI lineage: Bacteria > Pseudomonadati > Pseudomonadota > Gammaproteobacteria > Vibrionales > Vibrionaceae > Vibrio > Vibrio sp. YT-16. The sequence continues at coordinate 483,101 of NZ_JAWOQQ010000004.1, read as the reverse complement.
ATAAAACGGTTTTTGGGACATTCTCCAAAACATGCAAATTGATAATCACATTGAAGGCACTGTTGGGGCAGCGTACGACTTTTAGCAAACCCAAATTTCTGCTGCTCAGAGCTATAAGCGAGCGTATCGAGCTTTTCGTGATGAATGTTTCCAACCTTATATTCTGGGTACACGTAATGATCACACGCAAACACATCACCATTAGGCTCCATTGCTAAGCCCTTCCCGCAGATTTCACCTAACGTACACAGTGGGTTTTTTCTGCCCATCCAGGTTTCGATACTGGCTTCAAAGTACTGCACAAACACGTTGCCGATATCGTGTAAAACCCATTCATTGAAAATCGCGATCAGAAAATTTCCCCATGCTTCATCCGCAACGCAAAAAGGCTCAATAACGGCATCTTTATGACCTGGGATCAACCGTTTATCTCCTTGCTTTAGTTGCTCGTTTGGCTCCCAAGTTTGAGGGGCGGTTGTTCTGAATGTTTTCTGCTCAACTATTGGAATAAACTGCATTTGAGGGGAGCGTACTTCATCTCGCAAGAATCGGTACACTTCAAGTGGGTTACGTCCGGTCAAGTTGTTAACACAAGTGAGCGTAGCAAACTTTACTTCGTGCTTATGTAATAATTCAACCGCATTCATAACTTGCCGGAATGTGCCTCTACCAGCTCGGTTTGTTCGGTAAGCGTTGTGCATCATTTCTGGGCCATCAATGCTTAAACCGACGAGAAAGTTGTTCGCCTTTAAAAACTCACACCATTCATCGTTAAGCAGTGTGCCATTAGTCTGGAGATCATTGGAGATCGTAATGCCATCGGGACGGTATTTATTCTGTACCTCAACAATTGTCTTGAAATAATCCAAACCTAGCATTGTCGGCTCACCACCCTGCCAAGAGAAAATGATTTCAGGTGTATTCTGTCCCGCTATATATTGACGGATATAGGTCTCTAGCGTTTCCTCATCCATGACTGGTGAGCAGCCTGGCTTGTACTCAAGTAAATCTTGTTTGTTTAGGTAATAACAATAGGTGCAATCGATATTGCACACTGCACCGATAGGTTTCGCCATGACATGTAATCGCTTGGATGCTTTTCCATTGAACTGCGGACCTTGAGTTATGTGCATTCATCACCTTCTTAGTTGCTAGCCTGTGCCCAACGGCGTTAAGACTAATCATTAAGTTAATCGCCTAGTGTGATGATAATGTTCAATTATTCGTGGCGCTTGTTATAGTGTGTATAACTGTTTTTCATAGACTTGCCTGATAAAATTCTTTGATCATAAATGTTGATGGAGCTCCCCTATGAAGCATTCCAAAAGTAATACTCTTTACCTTGGTGCCGCTATTTCGATTTCGCTAATTATGACTGGATGTGCAACAACACAACCTAGCCCTCTTGCTCAAAAAATCGATCAAGATATGGTTCTTATTGAAGGTGGACAATTTATGATGGGCTCGGATAATCCATCAGCAAATAAATCCGAGCACCCGGCTCGCACCGTTCGCGTGGATGATTTCTATTTGGCAAAATTTGAGGTAACCCAAGAGTTATTCGAATCGGTTACAGGCTCTTCTCTGAGTTATTTTAGAAACCCAAATACGCCCGTGAATAACATTAGCTGGCAACAAGCCAATTATTTTATAAAGAAATTGAATGAAAAAACGGGAGAGCACTATCGTTTACCCACAGAAGCAGAATGGGAGTTTGCAGCGAAAGGGGGGAATCTAAGTCAAGGATTCACTTACGCGGGGTCTGATGATATTAACGACGTTGCCTGGTATGCCAGTAACTCAAACAATAAGGCACACAAGGTAGGTCAGAAAAAACCGAATGAGCTTGGCTTATACGATATGACGGGTAATGTTGGTGAGTTTGTTATTGATGCGTTTGATGAAGGCTATTACAAATCAGCACCAAGTGATAATCCGGTAAACGCAAAAGATGAAAAAGAAAGCCTTGCACACAAGTCTGTACGAGGTGGTAGCTTTGCCTATGATGCTGACGAATCCGAAAACTATCGTCGCGATTTTGCTAGCCAGTCAGTCATCATGTCCGATATGGGGCTGAGATTAGCGAAAGACGCTGATTAAACTAAGTAAGAAAAAAGTGGAGCGATAAAAGCTCCACTTTTGGTAATTAGCTCCTATTGACCCCAACAATAGAGGCTTTAAGCTGATCAATAGCTTGTTTAGGTGCATAGCGACTAAGCTCTTGTATGCACCTATCGAAAGCAAAAGCGACAGCACCTTTTTTATGATTTCTCGCTAGAACCTCGCATTGAGCATACAAGTGCTGTGGATTGCCACCGACGTCAAATGCTGTTTGCAACGCTTTACTGGCTTCTAGAACATCGCTTTTTTCTAAAGCTAGACCGTACACGTACCAATAATGAGCATTAGTTTCACCAATTTCTGCGGCGCGTCTAAGTAGCTTTTTCGCATCATCAGCTTTGCCTTGACGCAACAAAGAAAGACCTGCGCTGTATGGTAACGTGCTGGATTTAGGTTGAGCTTTCATCCCTTGTTGTAGCACCGTGAGCGCAGCTTCTTCTTTACCTAGGTGACGATACAAATCTGCTAGGTTAACGTAGCTATTTTCGAAATAGGGTTCGATGCTGATCGCTTGTTTATACAGCTCGGCCGCTTTGTCGATTTCACCTAAGCTGCGGTACACATTCGCCAAATTGGTTCTTCCGAAACCACGATCGGCATTAAACTCTTGAATTTCCATGTACTCTTCTAAAGGCGATTTAATGATATCTTTTTGTAAAGGGGTCATTTGTGCGTAGTTCGCTACCAGCACCGAGGCAGCTTCCGCTCTCACTGAAAGCACCGGGTCACCAAGCAATGGCTCTAGAATCCGCCACCGATCATGAAATTCATAACCAGACGAGCCTGAAATTGCCCCTAATCGAACCATTTCATTCTCATTCTTAACGGCCCTAGCCAAAGATACTGTTGTATTTTGGTCAGTATTGCCCCCCATTCTCTCCAGGGCTGAAGCACGAATAATGTCTTTTAACGACGAATCCTGAGCAGAGTATGCCAGCGCATTTGCTGCTCCTTGATGACCAATTGAATCCGCATAAAATGCGACAGCAAAATGTTGCTGATTACGATACTTCGAATTCGGGTACCATTTTGCTATCTGTTCATCGGCCCATTGATTGCTTTTATCTTCATGGCATGACATGCAAACATTGGGCGTTCCAATATGTTTGCTCAAATCCGGTCGTGGAATATGCCAACTGTGGTCTCTACGAGGATCGACTTGCATGTAAGTCGTTTCTGGCATGTGACAAGTCGTACATTGCGATGCTTCAGATCCAGCCTTATGAAAGGTATGCTTTTCAGGTGTATATTCCGATGCAATATGGCATTGCGAACATACTGCCTCTTCTGGGATCGTTAACTCTGCCGTGTGTGGATCATGGCAATTAGTGCACGTGACCCCCTTCTCCGCCATTTCAGATTGAAGAAACGAACCATAAACATAATCTTCGTCGTAAATCTGTCCATCATGATAGTAGAGTTCAGGTGTTATAAGACTTAAGCGATATTTATCAAAAAAGGAACCTTTAACATGATCACCTGTTTCATTTAACTGGGTTCGGCGACTATGGCATTGAGCGCATGTTTGCACTTGATTGGTTGCTTCAATTGATTTCGGCTGTAACGTACTATGGCCTTCCTCAAACACCCAATCCGACACTGCTTTAGACAAATTTCGATCAAAGCCATAATGGCTGTCATGCTCAAAAGACGTGCCAGCATTTTTGTATTTCTTGGCCAGTTCTATGTGCTGACTAGCAGGACCATGGCATGCTTCGCATCCCACATTAATCTCTGACCATGAGCTGTTGTAAGTGTTTTTGTCTGCGTCGTAATTCTTCTTTAGGTTCGTTGAATGGCAATCAGCACACATGAAGTTCCAATTTTGCCCGGTATTGGTCCAATAGAATTCATCCGTTGTTGTCGTTTCTGGATAAAGATGAAACCAACGCTGTCCCCCTTCAACTTTAGCTCTTGTGTCCCAAGCAAAAGGAATAAGCTGCACGCGTCCATCTTCAAACTCGACCATGTACTGCTGTAATGGCTCCCAGCCAAATGTATAGCTGATCTTATAGTCATGCCATTGCCCGTCAGCACCTTGAATATTGGCCCAAAATTCGTCGCCTTTTTTAAAAAAACGATTAGGCATTCCTTTGTGCGTTACAACATGGTTATCAAAATCACCACGTACAGAGGTTGTACTTGCATGCTTCATGGCCATATCGTGATGTGACCCTTTCCAGGCCGCTACCTCGTTTTGGTGGCAATCTATACAAGCTTGTGTGCCAGCATATTCTGGATTTAAGCCTGAAGGAATATTTGGTTTCTCTATTAATAACTCTTGAGAAAAAGCCATAAAACTGACAACAACGTTGACCAGCAATAAAATACGAAACCGGCCTGCCCACTGACTCATAGATATCCTTATATTTATAATGTACAACCTAAATCAATATAGACACTAAATCACTGGTTATACAAATAATTACAAGCAATACATAACGACTTTAGTATTGCTTTAGGACCGTAAAACAAGCGAGCATCCTATTGTTTTTCATTTCCATCCCCTCTTCTACTACGCAATAAAAATAAGGCTCTTCAGTGATCTAAATCTACTTTACGAATCTCTACAAACTAACAGGATAATCCTATTTCTTCTTAACTAACAAATGGTTACTACCTAGCAATAACTTATGGTTATATCGAGTATAAGAGGATTTTTCTATATACATCATTAACTTATGCAGCAACTAAGCATAAGGCTCACTTGTGCTTATCTTTACTCTCAACAATCTGGAGTTTTTATGGCAAATCAATTGAGCAAAATCGCTGTAGGCGCAGGACTGTTAGCGGCGTCCAGTGCTGCTATGGCAGCCGACAAACCGAATATTCTGGCAATTTTTGGTGACGATATCGGCTACTGGAATATCAGCGCATACAACCAAGGTATGATGAGTTACAAAACGCCAAACATCGACCGTATCGCGAATGAAGGTGCGTTGTTCACAGATCACTACGGACAACAGTCTTGTACTGCTGGTCGAGCGGCCTTTATTACGGGTGAAGAGCCATTTCGTACGGGGTTGTTAACAATTGGTATGCCAGGCTCTGACCACGGCATACCTGATTGGGCGCCAACCATTGCAGATCTGTTAAAAGAACAAGGTTACATGACGGGTCAATTTGGTAAAAACCACTTAGGTGACCAAGATAAGCACTTACCGACAAAACACGGCTTTGACGAATTCTTCGGTAACTTATATCACCTAAACGCAGAAGAAGAACCTGAAACTTATTACTACCCTAAAGACCCAGAGTTTCGTAAAAACTATGGCCCTCGTGGTGTCATTAAGTCTTATGCCGACGGTAAGGTTGAAGACACTGGCCCGATGACACGAAAACGTATGGAGCACGCAGATGAAGAGTTCCTAGAGAGCTCTTTGGCATTTATGGAAAAAGCAGTTAAGGCGGATAAACCCTTCTTTATTTGGCATAACGCCACTCGTATGCACGTTTGGACTCGCTTGCAGGAAAAATACCAAGGCAAATCAGGTGTAAGCATTTATGCCGATGGTATGCTAGAACACGATGATCATGTAGGTGTTTTACTCGACAAGCTGGATGAGCTAGGTGTTGCAGACAACACTATCGTTATCTACTCAACGGACAACGGCGCAGAAACCATGACTTGGCCAGATGGTGGCGCAACACCATTCCATGGTGAAAAAGGTACAACTTGGGAAGGCGGTATGCGTGTTCCTCAACTGGTTCGTTGGCCAGGCGTAATTAAGCCAGGAACCAAGATCAATGAAATGATGGCACACCAAGACTGGTTGCCTACATTATTAGCAGCTGCTGGCGTACCTGATGTAAAAGAAAAACTGGCAGAAGGCTACAAAGCAAATGGCAAAGAGTGGCGTGTACATTTAGATGGTTATAACTTCATGCCATACTTTGAAGGTAAGGAAGAAAAAGGCCCTCGTGAGTCGCTGCTTTACTTTACGTCTAATGGTGAATTAAACGCTGTCCGCTGGAATGACTGGAAACTTCACTTTGCAACGCTTGAAGGGAACCTAAGTAACGCAGTTCGTTTTGCTCCGAACTGGCCTAAAATCATCCACCTACGCGCTGACCCATTCGAAAAAGGCCCAAGCGAATCACAAATGTACTTGCGTTGGATGGCTGACAACATGTGGCTATTTGTACCTGTACAAGACGTTGTGGGAGAGTTCTTTAAAACACTCCCAGAATACCCAATGCAGCGTGGCACAGCGATGAACCCTGCTTCACTAAACTACGACTCTCTAAAAATGCAAGAGAAGCTGCAACAACTAGACAAAGTTGAACAAGAAATCAGCAAGTTTAAGTAAACTAAGTTAACGTTAGTTAATCAGTAACATAAGCCAGCAGACCATTCTGCTGGCTTATGTGTATCGCCACATAGGAACTTACTTAAATCGCCTGTTTAGCCTATACAAAGTGGGCATTGTGAGTACAAACTGAAAAACAAAAAAAGGAGAGCTAACCTGCTCTCCTTTGTATTTTAACCGTGGATAAACTAAGCCACATTAACCGATTTAGCTAAACTGCTACTTTGGAAAAACTCATCATGCAATGCGCAAATCGCGTGCTGGTATTCCTTATCACCGACAACAAATTGAACATTTACATTTCTCAATGATGAGTGCAGTGCAACTGGCGTAACGCCATTATTCATCAATGCAAGCACACCTTTCGCCAACGTCTTGTTGGTATCAATTTGAGAACCGATGGCTGAGATAAGCGCGACCATACGACCTTTAATCGAGGCATTCGGATAACGTTTCTCGGCTTTATACAATACTTTGTTTAAGCTATCAGCACTGCCACCTAGATAGTAAGTAATAGAGTTAGCGTTCATCTCTTTACCAACCAAACTTACACGAGCATCGGAGATGATTTCCATCAATTCGTAACTAACGTTATCGGCTTTTCCCACCATTGCTTGGTCAAACAAATGCAGTGCAAATACTTTTTCTTTACCTGCGATAATCTCGACTTTGTCTTCTTCCGGACGATAGCTTGAAGAGATCAAAGTACCTTCGTGTTCAGGTTCGAATGTATTTTTAATCTGTAGCTCAATACCACTTTCACGCAAACCCGCAGCGGCATTTGGGTGAATCGCTTCCATGCCAAGGTTAGCAAGTTGGTCTGCTACGTCATAGTTTGTACTACCAATTGGTAACACTTTTTCAGGGCCAACAACGCGTGGGTCTGCTGAGCTCAAGTGGTACTCTTTGTGAATTACTGCTAAATCCGCTTTTGTTATTGCTGCAATTCTGCTAAATGTCATCTCACTATAACCTCGGTCATAAGTGTGCATTAGGCCCTCTTTACAGTAAGCATAACCTGTCACGATTGGCAGTTCTTTTGATACATCGATATCAGCAAACGCGTCACTGATCGACTCATCAAGGCTTCTTGGCGCTTGATTATCCCAACCAGACAGGTCAACGAACTTAGCGTTAATACCCATATTTTTTAGTTTTAGTGCTGTGTTGTAAGCACTATGTGCCTCACCGATAGACGAGAGAAACTCTCGAATTTGAGGCAAGTACTGGCGCAACGAAAATTGACCGTACTGACAGGTTTCTAAAATATTCGCGATACAGTTTTTCGCTTCAGCAATGCGGGAGCGAATGAATTTATCCGCACGGATACGATTCATTGGGTCCGCAAAAATATTTTCATTGGTCAGCAACATACGGCTTTCAACGTACGCTAACGCTTCTTCCCATTTGTCGTCGCGTTTCGCGATAAGCTGATAAACGCCTGGTTTACTGGTTTTTTTACACTCGAGCAGCGCATCGGTCATACCACCGTATGCAGATACGACAAAAATACGATTGTATGGTGTTTTGGGACGAAGAATAATATTGTCGAGAACAGCATCAAACGCTGTCATTGATGTACCGCCGATTTTTTCTACGGTAAATGTCATGATAAGCCTTTTTTGATTGGTAACTTTAAAAAGAAAAAAGAAGAGATAGTAAAGTGTGGGGTGGCAAAGCACCCCACAATCATCTTTTAGTCAACGAGAGGATAAACACCGTTTTCATCGTGCACTTCAGCGCCAGTAATCGGTGGGTTAAACACACACGCCATTACCATTTCTTTATTCTTATAAGCTCTCAAGTAGTGCTCATCGTGTTTATCAAGGATGTATAATGTACCTGGTTTGATTGGGTACGTTTCTCCACCTACAACTTCAATCTCACCTTCACCACTCATACAAAACACCGATTCAAGGTGGTTTTGATAGTGAATATGAGTTTCTGTATCTTCATAAATCGTTGTGATGTGGAAAGAGAAACCCATGTTGTCGTCTTTCAACAACATGCGGACACTTTCCCAGTTATCTGAAACAACACGTCGTTCGCTGTTGCGGCATTCATCTAGAGTTCTGACGATCATAATTAAAATCCTTATTAAGATGCTTGTTTGAAATGTTTCGCAGCGATAGTCTCTACTGCATTTTCAAAGATGCTTAGTCCTTGATCTAGCTCTGATTCGCTGATGGTTAGTGGACAGAAGAACTTCACAACTTCATCTTCTGGACCCGCTGTCTCTATCACCATTCCATTCTCGAAACAGTTTTTCGCAATTTCAGATGCCATGTCACCATTGATACATTCAATACCAACCATCATGCCGCGGCCTTTTTTCTGCACAAACATTTGAGGAAAGCGACGAACACAACGGTCAATAACTGCACTTACCTTGTCTGAACACTGCTTGATGTGTGTTTCAAAATCATCGTTTGCCCAGTAAATTTCTAGTGCTTTTGCAGCAGTAATAAAGGCGTGATTATTGCCACGGAACGTACCGTTATGCTCGCCAGGCTTCCACTGGTCAAGCTCAGGCTTAAGTAATACGACAGCCATCGGCAAACCGTAACCACCGATCGACTTCGATAGCGTCACGATATCCGGTTGGATACCAGACGGCTCGAAACTAAAGAAAGTACCGGTACGTCCACAACCTGCTTGAATGTCATCGACAATCACAAGAATGTCATTGGCTTTACAGATTTTGCTCAAACGTTGTAACCACTCGTTTGAAGCAGCATTTAAACCACCTTCACCCTGCACAGTTTCAAGAAGTACAGCGGCTGGTTTATCCATACCTGCAGAGTTATCATTTAGCATGGTTTCGAACAGCGCGAGACCATCTACGCCAGCGTAACCTTCAAATGGAATACGAGTGACGTTACTTAGGCTAGAACCGTTACCTTGTCTGTGATGCTGGTTACCCGTTGCAGCCAGTGCGCCAGCAGTACAACCATGGAAACCGTTAGTAAACGCAACGACGCTGTCGCGGCCTTTTACTTTTTTAGCCAGCTTCAATGCCGCCTCAACAGCATTAGTCCCTGTTGGGCCCGTAAACTGAACCTTGTAATCCAAGTTTCTTGGTTTAAGGATGTAAGTATCCAACGCTTCCAGAAACGATGCTTTCGCTTCTGAGTGCATATCCAAACCGTGAGTAATACCGTCCATTTCAATGTACTCAAGCAACGCTTGTTTTAGTACTGGATTGTTATGGCCGTAATTTAGAGATCCCGCTCCAGCAAGGAAGTCTAAGTATCGTTCACCTTGTTCTGTTTCTAGCCAGCAGCCTTTCGCTTTACGAAAAACGACAGGGAAATTGTTTGAATATGAGCGTACGTTGGATTCCTGCTTTTTGAAAATATCCATGATGAGACCGTTTTTAATTCCTATTGTTTGAGGATTATTTGAGAGGAATGCGATACAAATATTCTGTATCGTGTTTGCCTTTAAAGTGGGCTTCTTCATCCAAAAATGTGCTTACTTGGCCAGAATTGCCGTTCATCGCATCTAACTTTTTGAACAGTGCCCAAGAGGCTTTATTATCTTCCGTGATGGTAGTTTCTACCGATTTAACACCGCCTAATTCCTCTCGGGTGAGAAGTTCTTTCAACATGCGGAATGCTAAACCATGACCTCTAAAGCGAGGTGAGACTGCAACTTGCCAGACAAATAAAACGTCTTGCTCGTCTGGTTTCTGATAACCGGAAATGAAACCTGCGATTTCGCCTTTTTGCTCAACCAAAATACTGGTTTTGCTGAAATGCGTAGACTGTAGGAAATTGCAATAAGATGAGTTCATGTCCAATGGAGGACAGTCTGCAATCAAGCTGTAAATGTCGTCACCATCAGAGATTTTAGGCTCACGAAAAATCCATTTTTTACTTGAGTCTTCTCCAATCTCTGGATAAAGGACCCAAGGTGCTGATGTGATCATGTGAAAATACATATCCTTTGAGGTCTAATTAAATTTCCTTTTTATTATGGGCATCCCTCGCGACTAAAAATCAAATAATCCGCCTTTTTATCGGTATTTTTGTGATATATATCACAAAAACAAACCTATTAACCAAAAGTTAAAATAGTTCGAGGTCTAATTTATTAAATGGTCACCTAAATGCGCAGTACAAAAAACAACCAGAATAAGGCCATTTTCCATGCTGTTCATTTCTCAGAGAAAAATAGAAATCCAAAAAAAAGCGGCATGCTTTCGCATACCGCTTTTATCAATAATTTAACTGCTGATACTAGTTATCTTGATTTCTTAGAAACCGCCTTTGGACGAGGTTCATCCATCAAACCTTTTATCAAAGATACCGTTGCAACAAGCAAAACAATAGTAAATGGTAAACCAGTCGTCACCGCCATTGCTTGAGCAGCAGCTAGACCACCACCCAACATCAATGCAATCGCAACCAAACCTTCAAACGTACACCAGAACACGCGTTGTGGCGTTGGTGCATCGACCTTACCGCCCGCAGCAATAGTATCAATAACCAGTGATCCTGAGTCAGAAGAGGTAATGAAGAACACCACGACTAAGATAATGCCGACAAAAGATGTTATCTCAGCCAAGGGCATAACATCTAACATGGCAAAAAGTTTTAAAGGCAGTTCTGCGTTAAACACCGCCTCATAGCCATCATTAACGTATTGGCTAATTGCGTTACCGCCAAAAGCCGTCATCCATAACACACAAACTGAAGATGGGATAAGAATAACGCAAATAATAAACTCACGAACCGAACGACCGCGAGACACACGTGCGATGAACATACCCACAAATGGTGACCAAGAAATCCACCACGCCCAGTAAAACGCCGTCCAGCCTTGAGAGTAATTCACATCCTCTCGTCCAAATGGCATAGATAAGGCAGGGATATTAGCTACATAGGAAACGATGTTCTCGAAGAAACCAGTTAAAATCGCAATCGTCGGGCCAACAACAATAACAAATAGCAATAGCAGCGCTGCAAGACCCATATTGATTTCAGATAAGATTTTCACGCCCTTATCGAGTCCAGCCACAACAGAGATTAAAGCGAGCGCAGTGATACCAATAATCAATATAACCTGCGTGGTATTGGTCATTGGGACATCAAACAGGAAGTTCAAACCCGTTGCGGCTTGAGATGCACCGTAGCCTAGCGATGTTGCTAAACCAAAAACCGTCGCTACCACTGCAAGAATATCGATAATATGACCAGTCCAACCCCATACACGCTCACCAAACAAAGGGTAAAAAATTGAGCGCATGGTGAGTGGCAAACCTTTGTTAAATGAAAAGATAGCCAGCCCAAGAGCCAAGAGCGCGTATATTGACCACGGATGAAGTGCCCAGTGGTAAATCGTCGCAGCCATCCCTAATGCCGAAGCTGCAGTTGCATCACCCTCTGCACCACCTAGCGGTGCCCAGTCAGTACGTACACCATTCTCAACGCTCACGCCACCAATCGCAGAACTAAAATGGGACATCGGTTCTGATACACCGAAGAATACGAGACCAATGCCCATACCCGCAGCAAATAGCATTGCCAACCATCCAGCATAGGAGTAATCCGGTGTTGCTTCAGTACCACCGATTCGTACACGGCCTAATGGTGTGAAGATCAATCCGACACAGACAATGACAAAAATATTACCTGAAGCGAGAAAAAACCAGTCTAAATTGTGCAACAAACCCGCTCGTAGGTCTGCAAAAAACGGCTCTACCTGTTCTCGGAATAATAGTGTTATCACAACAAACATGACGATTGCTAAGCCAGAAATTGCAAAAACACGGTTGTGAATATCAAGGCCAAATGGGCCTACCTTTAGCGCAACGTTATCCTGACCAATTTGATAGTCAGTATCTATTGCGTTTACTTTTCCATCGGGGCGTTGAATGCCACCGTTATTATCGGTGCTCACGGATAATCTCCTTAAAAATACGTGACCAAGTTTAAATTACTTTTGTCGGAGTTCGAGTAATGAAACGTCTTCATCACTACCAAGCACATGTTCATAAAACATTGTTCTTATAAGCGGTTACTCAATCCGCCATCATAATCTTAAAGCCCCCTATCTCTCATTGCATTTTATTGTTTTCACCATAAATAACGCCTATTGCCAAACCGAAGATATTGGCATGTTTCGATTAAAATGATACTGCAATTGTGCTTGAAACAGCTCCGCAGTTGCTAGCGCATCCGTCAGGGCATGGTGAGGTTGATAAGCAGGGAGGCCATATCTTTCACGAGCGTGCCCTAATCGTACAGAACCGGGTTTCTTGCCTTTCAACTTATTGATAAAACCTCTGCATTCACGGCGCTGTATCGCATACTCAATATCTAACGTATCAACAACAGGAAACTGTATCCCCTCTCCGATGCTATTTAGCAAGGCGTTATTAAAGAACTGCCTTTCAATGTTCTTGTAGTGAACAAGTACCACTTTGCCTGACAACGCATCCAATATTTCACCCAAGATCTGAGACAGCTGCGGCGCGTTTTTAACCTCAGAGTCAGTGATACCGTGAATAATGACAGACTCGTGGTTTAACTCTCTGTTTGGGTTAACGACCCAATGAGCAGAACCATTACATTGAACACGATCAATAGTGAACGGCACAAGTCCGATCGTGAGAATGACATCCTCTTCCGAGTTCAATCCTGTTGTCTCAAAGTCTACCGAGACAAATGGCACTTGTTCAATTGGTGTTTCCCCATTAACCATCGGTGTCGAATAGTAGCGTTTGAGCCTCTCGTCTTTCGCTTCTTTAGCGAGTTGTTTGAACAACATTGACCACTCTGGTGTCTGGGATGTATCCAACAACGGCTGTTCTTTTTCTACTTTTTTTGAGAACCACATTATTTGCTACTTCTCTGGTATCGAAACTTAATGAAGTTCTGAGCGTTACTTAGAATTTGAAATGCTGCTTTTAAGTTTCGACGTTCAAATTCAGACATGTTCTCCGGCTCAATATTGTTGTCTGGCTCTTCTCCATTTTCTATATCAAGGGCTTGGTGACGAATTCGAACCATGTAGATTAGCTCCATCGCATCCCTTAAATCCAAACCTCGACCTTTCGGTAAAATGCCAGCATCATTAATGTCATCTAAACGGTCGAAAGAGTTTTGCGATCGCGAACCGATTGCCAGAGAATGCACCCGTATTAAATCGGCCAACGGAGCCGTCCCCCTTCGCTTCAAGTTAATCGAGTTGCGATGACGACCATCTTTCTCCATCACAAAGTCTTTGAAAAAGCCCAGTGGAGGCGTCCTACGTATTGCGTTATACGCCATACAAGCAAGAAAGCGGTTATTTCTTTTCGCTCGTCTCACAATAAAGCTGCTTAATTGCTCCGCCCATTTCACTCGCCCATGCACACCGAGGAGATCAAAAAAGATATTACTATTTAACAATCTCTCAGGGGTTGGATTGTCTATCCAGTTTCCAAAGCATTCTTCCCATTCTGCACGAGTTTTTCGCCATTCTGGGTTGGTAGCCATAATGTCTCCAGTACAATAAGCATAGCCGCATGCCGCTAAACCATCACAAACAAATTTAGCAAACTTTTCAAAGTACTCTCCGTGAATCTCAACGTCATAACTGTTATCGAGAATAAGGGCGTTATCTTGATCCGTTACAATTAGCTGCTCATCCCTCGCCATTGAACCCATTGCGACTAAACAATAAGGAATGGGCGCTGGGCCGAACTCTTGCTCAGCTAATTCAGCGAGGCGTTGTTTGAAACTACTGCCTATAACCGACATGGCTCGACCAATCATGTGCGCGTTGGCATCTTCATTGACCATTCTTACGAAACAGTCTTTTACTTGTTCAGAAACCTGCTTGAGATCCTCGACACTGGTTTGCTGAAAAATAGAGCTCACTAGCAATAGGCTGTTCTGAGATTCGTAACGAACGATGTCCGTCATGCCAATAATTCCTATCGGCTTTTTATCTTTTAAAATTGGTAAATGATGCACGTTGTAACGCAACATGGTTAACATGGCCTCAAACACATAGGCGTTATAATCCAATGAAACCACGTCATAACTCATGACCTCACTCACTGGAATATTGGTATCAATACCTTGAGCTAGTACGCGAATGCAAAGATCGCGATCAGTCAATATTCCAAGCAGCTGTTCATCATCTTCTTCTGTGAGCTCCTCTGTCGGGCGAATAATGAGCAGAGAGGTGACATTTTCCTCTGCCATTAGTATCGCAGCTTCCTGAATTGAAGCCGTTGCCTCCAGAGTTACTGGATCTCTTGCTAAGATTTTACGTGCCTTAGCGGTGGTAAAGTCATTGCTTTCGGAGCGGCTAGATATTGCGCTTCGCAAACGCGCGCTATCTTCCAGTTCCATGTAGTCCGCAAAGTTTTCAAACTCATCACAAAGTTCATTGAAGATGTTTTCCGGAATACAGTAAACGAGAGTGTCTTCTATCGCTTTGGCTGGCATACGTACGCGGTTGTTCATCAACAACCCCATCTGACCAAACAGTCCACCAGCATCAATCCTGTTGTAAAGTTCACCTTTACGTCGATAAATCTCTACCGCCCCACTTCTCACCATATACAAGTCGCGGATCGTATCTCCGAAGTTAAGGATTTTTGTTCCTTGCCGAAAGTATGCAACCTCGGCATTGAGAGCAATTTTTCTAAGCTGCTCTTCAGGTAGGTCATCAAAAGGTGGGTACTGGCTAATGAAATTGAGCACTTCTAACTGTTCGGCTTCCATTTTTTATTCCATACGTTGCCTAAACTACAGCGATAAATATCACCCTGAGTGAAATCAAGCAATAAATAAATCTAAGGATAACAGTACCTAACCGATTTCACAGGACCAAGTCTTAACCAAAAATTAGAGCTCTAACCTTTTTATATGTAGAGTTCTAAGCTATCACAGCTTATATCTATGCAAGCGAGTTGAGTTGAAATGTACAAAAAAATTCAAAATAAATTCAACCCTACGTCAGGGCAACGTTATGGCGAATAAAAACACATCACAAGCAATTGTTTTAAATATAAAAAAGAAGAATTGAACATACCTTGCTCAACGAATTCTCTATGCACGGCAGAACTAGTTAACCAACCCCCTTTCGTTGAAAGTTGAACTAAAATTAATTAGAGTACAAATCGTTAAACAGTTATAAACACACGAAAAAGGACAGATAACATGGATCCCATACTGGAAGTTAAGGGACTGTATAAAGTGTTTGGAGAAGACCCAGAGAGAGCCTTCTCGCTTATCGACAAAGGCGTCGATAAAGACGGTATTTTTGAACAGACAGGTTTAACAGTCGGCGTAAACGATGTATCTCTCACCATAAATGAAGGGGAAATTTTCGTAATCATGGGCCTTTCTGGCTCCGGGAAATCCACCCTTGTTCGACTTCTTAACCGGCTCATTGAGCCGACTAAAGGTAGTGTTTATCTCAAAGGAAGAGATATCGCCCACATCTCCGAGAATGAACTTCGAGAAGTTCGTCGTAATAATATCTCAATGGTGTTTCAAAGTTTCGCACTCATGCCACACATGACGGTGATTGAAAATGCCGCCTTTGGTTTAGAACTTGCCGGCATCGATGTTAATGAGCGTCAGAAAAGTGCCCTTTCCGCCTTAGAAAGAGTGGGTTTAGACCCTTATGCAGAATCTTTCCCTGACGAATTATCCGGTGGTATGAAACAGCGCGTTGGTTTAGCGAGAGCGTTAGCCTGTGATCCTGACATCCTATTAATGGACGAGGCGTTTTCCGCTTTAGACCCATTGATCCGTTCTGAGATGCAAGATGAGCTTATTCGTCTACAGAACGATGACAAACGCACAATTGTCTTCATTTCTCATGATTTGGATGAAGCAATGCGCATTGGCGACCGTATCGCCATCATGCAAAACGGTGAGGTTGTTCAGGTTGGTACACCTGATGAAATATTACACAGTCCAGCAAATGATTATGTCGAAGCCTTTTTCCGCGGCGTAAACATCGCAAGTGTCTTGACAGCAAAAGATATCGCGCGCAAGAAGCCAGCGGCTGTTTTTAAGAAATCGGAAAATGACGGTCCAGGCTCTGCGATGCAGATTCTGATGGATCACGACCGTGATTACGGTATTGTCGTCGATAAATCTAGCCGATATTCCGGCATCGTATCTCTTGATTCACTACGTTTGGCTCATAAAGAAAACCGTTCGTTAGCCAGTGCTCAATTACCGGATGAAGTTACTCTTCAGCCTGATCAGTCAATTAATGACATTTTGGGTCTGGTTGCTGGTGTTCCTTATGCCGTGCCTGTCGTAGATGAGCAAGGAACTTACTTTGGTGTCGTGACTAAATCACGTCTTCTACAAACACTAGATAAGGATTAACACGATGTCTTCAGAGCAAACTAACAATGATCCCTGGTCAAATACTGCTCCTGCGCAAGATGATCCTTGGTCGCAAGGTACAGAGGCCGCGCCAAGTAATGATTGGCTCAACTCAGAAACTGTAGAGCAAGCGCCATTCGATATTATGAACCCATTCCAAGATGCGGTTTTACCCCTCGATAGCTGGGTAGAATCCGGTTTGAACTGGCTGGTGGAACATGGTCGACCTGTTTTCCAAGCAATACGAGTTCCAATCGACTTTATTCTAACGTCGTTTGAAACTGCTTTGGTGTCTACACCTGCGCCTATAATGGTACTCATTTTATTTTTGCTAGCGTGGCAGTTTTCCAATGTAAAACTTGGTTTTTCTACTCTTGTATCCCTTGTTTTCATCGGCCTAATTGGTGCGTGGTCACAAGCGATGACAACGCTAGCACTGGTGTTAACCGCCGTTTTCTTCTGTTTGCTTATAGGGCTACCAATGGGGATATGGTTGGCAAGGAGCCAAACCGCTGCCAAATTTGTTAGGCCAATATTAGATGCAATGCAAACGACTCCCGCGTTCGTTTACCTTGTGCCAATTGTTATGTTGTTTGGTATTGGTAACGTTCCTGGCGTAGTAGTAACGATCATTTTCGCCCTGCCTCCCGTTGTGCGCCTGACTATTTTAGGTATTCAGCAAGTACCTGAAGAGCTTATCGAAGCTGGCCACTCTTTCGGGGCAAACAAAAAACAGATGCTTTATCGCATCCAGTTACCGTTGGCGTTACCAACTATCATGGCAGGTGTAAACCAAACCTTAATGCTGTCACTTTCTATGGTAGTGATTGCTTCAATGATTGCTGTTGGCGGCTTAGGCCAAATGGTACTTCGTGGTATTGGCCGACTTGATATGGGTCTTGCTGCCGTTGGTGGCTTAGGCATCGTTATTCTTGCGATTTTGTTAGACCGTATCACCCAGGTGTTAGGGGTTAATGCGGGCAACACTAAACTTCGCTGGTATCACACAGGTCCTGTTTCATACCTATTAAAACTGAAAACAAAGACGAACCAAGACGATCTAAAACTTAGGAGAAACATCAATGAATAATTCATGGAAGAAAGCGCTCTCTGTTGGAGCTCTAAGTACTATCGCATTTTCAACTTATGGTGTGGCAAGTGAACTACCGGGTGAAGGTGTCACTGTTCAGCCTGTTCAATCAACCGTTGCAGAAGAAACATTTCAAACGTTGATCGTAAACCGCGCACTTGAAGAGCTTGGTTACGATGTTAAACCGACCAAAGAAGTGGACTACAACGTAGGCTACACCTCTATTGCTAAAGGTGATGCTACTTTCTTAGCGGTTGGTTGGTTCCCTCTTCACGCCGATAAGTACACGATGTCGGGCGGTGATGATAAGTTCTTCCGTAAAGGCCAATACGTAAGTGGTGCTGCGCAAGGTTATTTGATCGATAAGAAAACCGCGGAAAAATATAACATCACTAACATTGGTCAGTTAAAAGATCCAAAATTGGCGAAGCTATTCGATGCAAACGGCGATGGCAAAGCGGACTTAACTGGTTGTAACCCAGGTTGGGGGTGTGAAATGGTTGTTGAGCATCAGTTGGATGCTTTCAAACTTCGTGGCACAGTAACACACAACCAAGGTAACTACGCGGCGATTATCGCTGATACGATCTCACGTTACAAAAAAGGCGATCCGATTCTTTACTACACTTGGACACCGTACTGGGTAAGTGGCGTTTTAGTTCCAGGGAAAGATGTTGTGTGGTTAGAAGTGCCATTCTCTTCACTTCCTGGTGAGCGTAAGGACATTGATACGACACTAGAGAACGGTAAGAACTACGGCTTCGAGATGAACTCTATGCGCATCGTTGCCAATAAAGAGTTTACGGAAAAAAACCCTGCTGCTGCGAAGCTATTTGAAATCATCAAACTAAATATCAATGATGTTAGTGCTCAGAATATGATGATGAGCCAAGGTAAGAACAGCTCAGCGGACATCGAGTCTCATGTAAATGGTTGGATCAAAGCGAACCAGAAAAAGTTCGACGCATGGGTCGAAGAAGCGAAGAAAGCCGCAATGTAATCATGCCTTTATCAACCTCTAGAGCCAGTTGGTGTTATCAACTGGCTCTTTTTTTACACAAACGCCCCTCCCCCTTACATAGACATACCAACACTTACACTACTCGACCATAAACCCACATTATAATTCACGTTTATTTCACGCTTGCTTTGCTAAAAACAACACAACATAACAATTAAACTATTCGAATAAATATGAAAAACTTATCAAAGAGCTCTGTGTGGGGGCCTTTGCAGCCAATTGCTGCCTTTTCTTTGTTTTCGCTTCTATTTCTGTCTATCTCAAGAGTTTTGCTAGCTTTTTGGCAGATTGACCGTATTGACTCTCTAAACGACTTAATTTACATCCTAGGTCAAGGTTTGCGCGTAGATATTGCAACGCTTTGCTGGTTATTTATTCTTCCAGCACTGTTTTCAACCTTCATGCCATTAACCGGTAAGATGGGAGAGTGTTGGAAGCGAATATTACGCATATGGATGGTTTTAGGGCTTTGGGTGCTTGTATACATGGAGCTAGCAACAGCGCCATTCATTCAGGAATACGACCTACGTCCAAACCGCCTGTTTGTGGAATACTTAATCTACCCAAAAGAAGTCTTGAGTATGCTCTGGACTGGCTACAAATTAGAACTGTTTATTGGTGCGTTAGGTACAGTTTTAACCATCACTTTAGGTTGGAAGTGGAGTAAGAAACTGACCGATAAGGCGCAGCAGGTCAACTGGAAATGGCGACCACTATTGGCACTTTTCGTTGTTCTTTTTGGGGTTGCAGGTGCTCGCTCATCTTTAGGGCACCGCCCGCTAAATCCTGCTATGGTCGCCTTTTCTAACGATCCACTGCTTAACGACTTAGCACTGAACTCATCTTACTCATTGTTGTTTGCGGTTAATAGCATGAAGTCAGAAAAGAGTGCTGAGCAGTTCTACGGAAAAATGGACACTCAAAAGATGTTGGAATTAGTTCGCACTTCATCAACAAAGTCCGACTTCACCCCTTCATTACTCCCAACCATGAACAGTAACCCCGCGACTTACCAGGGTAAACATAAAAACTTAGTGATTTTGCTACAAGAAAGCTTAGGCGCCCAATTTGTCGGTGCTTTGGGTGGTTTACCTCTAACACCAAACCTTGATGAACTCATGAAGGAAGGTTGGCAGTTCACACAAATGTACGCCACTGGTACTCGTTCTGTTCGTGGAATTGAAGCCGTAACCACGGGCTTTCCTCCATCTCCGTCTCGCGCGGTAGTGAAGCTGAGTAAAAGCCAAACGGGTTTCTTTACCATCGCGGACTTACTGAAAGCTCAAGGCTATCACACGCAATTTATTTACGGCGGTGAAGCCAACTTTGACAACATGAAAACTTTCTTCTTTGGTAACGGTTTTGATCAAATAGTAGAAGAAGACGATTATAACAACCCAAGCTTTGTTGGCTCTTGGGGTGTTAGTGATGAAGATCTATATAACAAAGCAAACGAAGAGTTTGAACGCCTTTCAAAAAGCGACAAACCTTTTTTTAGCTTAGTTTTTACGTCAAGTAATCATAGCCCTTATGAGTATCCAAAAGGCAAAATTGAGCCATACGATTCAGAATATATGACGCGTAACAACGCCGTTAAATATTCCGATTACGCTTTGGGTACTTTCTTTGAAAAGGCGAAAAAGTCATCTTATTGGGATGATACCATTTTCATTGTAATTGCAGATCATGATGCACGTGTTTCTGGCGCTAACCTTGTTCCAGTTAAGCACTTTCACATTCCAGCATTGATCCTTGGTAAAGGCATTCAACCACGTAAAGATGACCGCATAGCAAACAACATAGACATGCCGCCTACACTGTTATCTCTGATTGGGGTAGATGCTAAAACACCGATGATTGGTCGTGATTTAACGAAGCCACTGGCTCGCGAAGATGAACGCGCAATGATGCAATACGACAAAAACTTTGGTTATTTAACGCGCGACAATCTCGTTGTGCTTTCCCCTGGTGAAAAGATATCGACCCTGGCGTACGACTTTAAAGACCAAACCATGAAGCCGCTAGAGGTGGACGAGTCTATTATCGAGCGTGCAAAAGCAAACGCATTATTTGCATCTAAAGCGTATCAAAACAACTGGTATTCTTCCAAACACACTCATTAATACCAATGATTCCGCTGATAAAAAGGAGCTAAACGGCTCCTTTTTCTTATTCTGTCACTTACCTTCGAGAATGTTCTACTGACAACTCCTGTCGTTCCTTTCCGTTAGATTGCCCCTACTGTTTCTAATTGATTAAGGAACAAACCATGCTGACTATCAATTCATTCGTTCTCTACGTTGAGGACATCCACATAAGCCAAGTTTTTTATTCGAAACTGTTCGAACGCAAAGTCACGCAGTTGTCTCCAACCTTCGCCGCTATTCCACTGACCGAAGGCTTAACGTTGACACTCAAGCAAAGAGATAATCTTTCACCCTACAGCGGAATTAGAGGTGGTGGCACCGAGTTGTCTTTATCGGTGCCCAATAGTCATATGCTAGAGCGCATTTACAAGCGCTGGAAAGACCTAGGTGTTGAGTTTGTTCAACCACCAGCGACATCAGTGTATGGGTTAAATTTTATGGCTATCGATCCAGATAAGCATCGCATTCGTGTTTTCATAAATGAATAAAAATGCGTTAAAAATGCTTTTTACCCATTCCCAATGTGACTTCAATAAATTAGACTCAAGGAAACATCAAAAGCGGCGTAGTAATAAGAAGGAATGCCCATGAGCTCAAGTATGATCCTTAGCGAATCCCTAATCGAGAGCGGAAGAGATATCCCCCTCAAAGAACTGCTTTATGCAAAGCGCGTGCTGGATAACTACATGGCAGTAGCCAAAGAAAGTAGCCCGCTTGAGCTATTAACTGAGATGAAATCGGCAGCAAAGCAAGTAGAATACTTTACAACGACGAGTAACCCGTGTGAGGCTCGTAATGTCATCAGTCAGATGATTGATAAAATCGACACCGCGGAATCTTTTGCTTCGTTCAAAGCATTAGCAGGTAAGCCATCTCAAGCACTCAATGAACTAATTGAAGATCGAGCTCAGCTGATTAAACACGAACGAGAGCTCCTGCTCGCCTCAGGCTATGACGCCTCACGAATCTAATATACGCGACAGGCTAAAAGTCATAGCTAACAACGAAAAAGGAGCTCTTAAAGAGCTCCTTTTGCTTTTCAAAACCGGATACAAAAGACTTAAAGGCCGATATCTTCCGTTATTGCTTTGATTTGTTTGAGGTCCATTTTATAGACTTCAATCATTTGATCGACCTGACTTAGTCGTGAATTAGCTTCATCATGTTTATCACACGCGTCCGACTTCACGTCCCAAGATTTGCCTTCTAAAAATACGTCACACTCTTTCTTGAGTTTCTCAATCTTAGGTAATAATTTCGACCGTTCTTTCTCGAGAGACTCTAATTCTTGCGAAATTTTTAGCTCTTTCTGGAATACTTCGCGGGACCGCTCAAACATAGTCGCTTGCATATCCGCTTGACGACTCAACTTCTCATTTTCTGACTTCGTCGTGTTGATCTTATCTGCCTGCTGCTTCAATTGAGACTCTAGTGACAAGTTGACCTTCTCGACCTCAGTCAACTGCTTTTGCAACTTCTTAAGTGCTTTCTGATGAGCTTCATCTTTCGCGGCGAGTAACTCACTAACTTGGTTTTGTATTTCTTGGTCGATCGCCTCTTCACGCACTTTTACTTGAGATGCCAACTGGGTTTTATCTTGCGTTAGTGCTTGATACTTTTCTTCTAATACGTGGTAAGTCGATTCCCACTTGTTCGCAGTGACAACCGATCCAACAAGGCCACCAAATGCCAAGCCTAACACCGCAGCGATTGCGATATAGATATGCGTACGTTTGTCACGCTCTTCAATGACAACTACGTCGTCTTGCTCTTCCATTTTGTTCTGAGAACTCACCGTATACTACTCCAAGGACTCTTTTACTTTGCTAGCGGATCAATTCCGCAAACATAATTGATGCTGTATAAATCAGAAATGCGCCAATTAATGTTATAACGGTCGCTTTTTGGACTTTTTCATTGGTTCGATAACGAAACAACACAAATGCTACTGCAATCAACACCGCAATGGCTAATAATCTGGTCATACCGCCTCCTTGTCCACTCATGAAAAACTGCCTAGGTCCGTAGACTGTTTCACAAAGATTCATTGTAACCCATTTATACGTACCATAAGGTCAACTTAGCGTAGATTTTAAAATAAGTGCTCCGATTTTAATCAATTTTGTGTCCTTAATTGAATAACTTATGTCGTAACGATCGAAACACATTTATCGTTCTGAAGTGTTTTGGGTTCCATTCCCTAACCCAATAAATTTTATTTATGCCGTGACTCGCACAAAAAGATTGGCAAACATACCTTCATGAAAATTGATGAGGTTATTTCATTGAAAATAAATTGACATAGGGTGTTGAAATGGACCAAAAACATGATAGAGTTCACACGTTAATGATGACCAGCATCATTAACTAACCTTTACTCATTTAATTGAGTAATTGTTCCGATGAAGACTGCAGGAGAGTGGTTATTAATCAAATTTTAACATTTGATTAGCATAACTCGCCGAAGAATTAACTATTTCAGGTGCTACCTAGGTAGCGGGGACTGTAGTTGGAGGAACCTCTGGAGAGAACCGTTAAATCGGTCGCCGAAGGAGCAAGTCTTGCACTCACGCAAGGTGAAACTCTCAGGCAAAAGGACAGAGGAGTGGAAAGTTACAACCTAACTATTTTGCTTGGCCTTCCCGCCTACAACCAATAGCTTAGTTCTTTTAGAGATCGTTGATCTCGTCCTTTCCCTCTTCTCCTTATTAGTTGTTTTATTAAGGGGAAATCATGAACAACCTACAATCTTTACTACAAACCATCGATAATTTTGTCTGGGGTCCACCGCTGCTTATTTTGCTAGTAGGTACAGGGGTTTACTTCACTTTTAGCCTTGGCTTGATCCAGTTTAAACACCTCCCAACAGCGCTAGCGATGGTATTCAGTAAAGATAAGTCATCTAATACTCAAGGTGACGTTTCTAGCTTTGCAGCTCTTTGTACTGCGCTCTCAGCAACAATTGGTACTGGTAACATTGTTGGTGTTGCCACAGCAATCAAACTCGGTGGACCAGGCGCTCTATTCTGGATGTGGCTCGCTGCCCTTTTCGGAATGGCGACTAAATACGCCGAATGTTTGTTGGCGGTTAAGTACCGAAGAGTCGATGATAAAGGCCAAATGATTGGTGGCCCAATGTATTACTTGCAATACGGTGTTGGCTCAAAAGCTCTCGCGATCATGTTTGCAGTGTTTGCTTTGGGTGTTGCTTGTTTTGGTATCGGTACGTTTCCACAAGTAAACGCGATTCTGGATGCAAGTGAGATATCTCTTGGTGTTAACCGTGAGCTATCTGCCTTTGTACTAACTCTTTTGGTTGCTTTCGTAACTTTGGGTGGCATCAAATCCATTGCTAACGTTGCAGGAAAAGTGGTTCCTACCATGGCTGTATTTTATGTGTTGGCGTGTTTAAGCGTGATCATCATGAATGCAGACCAATTGTTCAATGCCGTTGAATTAGTGCTGGTTTCAGCCTTTACATCAACAGCAGCGACTGGTGGTTTTTTAGGTGCAAGCATCATGCTGGCAATCCAATCAGGTATCGCTCGCGGTGTGTTCTCAAATGAATCAGGTTTGGGTAGCGCGCCTATGGCAGCAGCAGCAGCGAAGACAGACTCTTGTGTTAAACAAGGCCTAATTTCAATGACGGGTACCTTTTTCGATACCATCATTATTTGTACCATGACAGGCCTTGCTCTAATCCTGACCGGTGCATGGCAAAGTGACCTAGCAGGCGCCGCGATGACGACTCATGCTTTTGCGGTGGGTTTAAATGCAGATACATTTGGCCCTATGCTCGTTTCAATCGGTTTGATGTTCTTCGCTTTTACCACCATTCTTGGTTGGAACTACTACGGTGAGCGCTGCGTTGTGTTCCTGTTCGGAACTAAAGCTGTACTTCCATACAAACTGATTTTCGTTGGCTTGGTGGCATCTGGTGCATTCCTTCACCTCGATATGATTTGGCTACTGGCTGATATCGTAAACGGTCTGATGGCAATTCCTAACCTGATTGGTTTGATCGCACTGCGTCACGTCGTACTGGCAGAAACCAAACTGTTCTTTAGCTCAACATCGCAATCAGGTGAAGTTGAAGCAGTGAAAGCTTAATGAAACGGCAGGTTTGCGGTCATAAACTGTCAGTCACAGAGAGCAAAACACATTAGACATGGTAAAAACACAAAGCCCGCTATTATTTAGCGGGCTTTATTTATCTTCGGTTAAATGGTTAATCTCTCAACCATTGATGCTCAACGTTTTCTCCACGTTCTTCAAAAAACTTCGCATTTTTTTGCTTGAATTGATCCGCTTTCAACTCTGAGAGCGGCCAGTCTAAAAATGCTTCTGTTACAAACGAGTCGCCGACACCAACTTCAATCGATTCCAGATGTTTCCCGATGTAGCGATAAAAGTAGCCTTGCCCAAACGCATCGCACACCATAGGTACATGCCTAACAGGTTGATGATTGACAGAGACCGAAGCCCAAGTTGTCGTTTTAGGTTCACAGGTTTGCTCTTTTACAACGTCAACCTCAAATTTATTGTCCATAGTTGTCGAAACAAAAATGACAATAGCGTCATGCAAATACACACGCCTGAGCAACAACTGTTTAGTATTTTGAGTTCGCGTTTGTTGTATTCCATTAGCAAAAGGCTCGAAGTAGCCCCAGTGCCAAGACCAGATCATGCCGCGTTGCGCAAACTGTACTTGTGGCCACGTATGCCAAGCAACAGCGGCACCTATCCCCACAATAAATACAGCGAGTAGTATCAACAATCGATAAATATTACGCATTAAACGGGTTTTTCAATCAATAACTTCACACCAAGTGCGACTAATACTGCGCCCGTCGCGCCTTCCATCCACTTCATAAAGCTTGCATTCTTTAGTAGATTTTTAGCCGAGTTAAGCGCGCCAGCTAAACCACACTGCCAAACCATCGCAATAGCAAAGTGTACAGATGCCATCATCATTGATTGAAGCAAGGGTGAACCTTCTGGATTCACAAACTGTGGCAAGAAAGCCAAATAGAAGACCGCCGTTTTCGGGTTCAAGACGTTAGAAAGAAAGCCCTCTCTAAAAGAGCGCTTACCATTAAACACTTCGTGAATCTGCTCGGTCACGGTCAATCCATCTTTCGACGACATTAGCGCTTTTAAACTGCTCAAACCAAGCCAGATAAGATAAGCTGCGCCAATCATTTTTACGATTTGGAACAACTCTGCTGATTGCGCAAGAATCGCCGAGATACCAACCGCAGAAAAAAAAGCATGTACGAATAAGCCAAAGCAAATCCCTAGACTGGTTGTACATCCATCTTTTAGGCCCGAGCGGCTAGTGTTACGGATAACAAGTGCAGTATCTAAACCTGGCGTTAACGTTAAAATCGTAATGGCAATAATAAATGCCTCGAAATTCAAAATATCCATATTATCGTGATAATTAATTGTCAATCCTTCATCAATACCGCCAATCCACAAGATTCGCAAGCTTCTTTTTGAAGAGAGCTATACAACTGGGTGAGTTTATGGACAATGGGTTGGAGTTAATTGTTAATTATTAGTAAATTAACGCAGGTTGCTTAGTGCAACACCATATGAAGGACCCGTTATCGGGTGTTTAGGGAAAGAACAAAAGAATAAGAGTAGTCACATGAACGCATTTACAAAACTCGTTGAACATTCCAAAAAAGTGGCAAATTTTGAGCATCTATCTGCCATCATAGATTGGGATCAAGCAGCGGTCATGCCACCTGGTGGCGCTGAAGCACGCTCGAATGCCGCGGCAGAGCTCGATGTACATATCCATTCTTTAATGACTCAACCGCACTTGGGAGAGCTTTTCGCTCAGGCAGAAGAAGAGACGCTGTCTACAAAAGAAGAATCTATCCTAAGAGAAATGAAGCGTGGGTGGCAGCAAGCTAACTTACTACCAGAATCATTAGTTCAAGCTCAATCTCTTGCTGGCTCCAAATGTGAACATGCATGGCGTACGCAACGTGGAGAAAATGACTGGGCTGGTTTTGAAAAGAACTGGGCTGAAGTCGTAAAGCTATCGCAGGAAGAAGCGCAAATTAGAGCCGAAGCAAACGGCACGACTCCTTATGATGCCATGCTCGATGTTTATGAACCTGGCACAACGTCTGCGTCGTTAGACATTCTTTTTGCTGACGTGAAAACCTGGCTTCCTACTTTGATCGATGAAGCGCTTGAAAAACAACAATCAGACAACATCTTATTGCCAACTGCGCACTACCCTGCGGAAAAGCAAAAAGCGCTCGGTTTGGAAGTCATGAAGCTACTTCAATTCGATTTTGAACACGGTCGACTTGATGAGAGTACCCACCCATTTTGTGGCGGTGTACCGACAGATGTGCGTATTACGACACGTTATAATGAAAACGAGTTTGTCCAATCATTGATGGGAATTGTCCACGAAACTGGCCATGCTCGATACGAGCAAGGGCTACCAAAAGATTTATCAGGAACACCCGCGGGAGAAGCTCGCTCTATGGGTATTCATGAATCACAATCACTCTTCTTTGAAATGCAAATAGGACGAAGCAGCGCGTTTATCGATCACCTCGCTCGACTGGCTTCTAACCATTTTTCTGGTAGTGAATTCGAAAAAGACAATTTAGCCAAAATTTACACTCGCGTAGAAAAAGGCTTTATTCGCGTAGATGCTGACGAACTTACATATCCTGCTCACGTTATTCTTCGATATGAAATTGAGCGAGATCTCATGAACGGCGTCATCAAACATACAGATGTACCAGAACTCTGGAACGAAAAGATGAAAGCGTACTTGGGGCTATCAACCGAAGGAAACTTCAAAAATGGCTGTATGCAAGATATCCATTGGACAGACGGAAGTTTTGGCTATTTCCCGTCCTATACGCTCGGTGCGATGTACGCTGCACAATTTATGGCAGCAATGAAACAAACCGTCGATGTAGATGCGGTTATTCGTTCTGGCGACTTAGCTCCGATATTCAATTGGCTCTCGGAAAACATCTGGAGTAAAGGTAGCTTATTCACCACTGATGAGTTGGTAAAACAAGCCACGGGTGAAACACTGAATGCTAAACACTTTCAAGCTCACCTAAAAGATCGCTACTTATAAAGCGAAAAGAATAGAAAGTAAAAGCCCAAGGTTCGTATGTTCCTTGGGCTTTTTTTAGGCTCTCTATGTGTTATGCCAAGCTAGGGATGAGCCTAGGCTTGTACAAACAGTCCTCACCCTCTGGTCTAGTTTTAAACCGACGATGAAGCCACATATACTGGCTCGGACTTGCCATGATTGATGTTTCAACTATTTGATTCACGAATGCGGCGGCGCGTTGATGATCCTCTTTCGGGAAACCTTCGACGGGCGCACTAATGGTTAGGGTATAGTGTCCATCTTTTCCTCTTACCATCGTAAAAGGCACAATGGCGCAATCTGTAGAATCAACCAACAAACTTGTACCTGTCGTAGTACAAGCATTTTTAACGGCAAATAACGGTGCAAATGTCGAGCGTCGGTTACCATAATCGTGGTCCGGTGCATACCAAACCCGCTCACCCGTTTTAAGTGATTCAAGCATGGCTTTGACGTTTTTACGATCAATCAGTGTACGATTAGAGCGAGAGCGTCCCTTATACTGAAAATAATCAAAGCACGGATTATTGTTTGGGCGATAAACACCGGTTCCAGACTTTTTAATGCCAAAAGCACGAGCACCTAACTCTAGATTCATTGAGTGTACGGCCAACATTAATGCACCTTTGCCTGACTTCTCTAAAGCCTCTAGATGCTCCATGCCTTTTATCGTGACGTGTTTGTTTACCCGTTTATCTGACCAAAACCATGCCATTGCGGTCTCAAAAAGTGCGATGCCAGTATTGTCGATGTTGTCTTTTAGAATTGCTTCGCGTTGGCATTTTTCCATATGAGGGAAGCAAAGCTCAAGATTGCGTCTGATCGTAACTTGACGTTTTCTCATGAATCGCATAGCTAAACGACCAATGTTGCGTCCCAAAGCTAGTTGAACTTTAAAAGGAAGGAGGCTAAGTAAGTACATCACGCTAATGATAATTAACGTTCCCCAGTAACGAGGCAAAAGAAATTCGGCCTTGAATGCAGGCTTTTTGTATTTGTTCATGTAAGTATTGTCAGATGTGCCCATCTATAAGTGATAAAAACAATGATAATGGACTGCACTTTTATCATTGATAACGCTAATAACATAAATTAAAGCGCGCGGATTCTATGGTTCTTCGACACACTACACAATAAGAACTTTGCAGAAATATGTAGGGAATGAAAAAGCAGTAAAGATGAGTCGCCACGTTAACATCTATCGGAGTGATTTATCTACTGCCCTTTCCTAAAGTTTGAAGAAACATAACTTTGTATTTTCAATGCGCTAAATAATGTCTATTTTTCAATCACATAATGCGACCGTTATGAATACAACAATAAGACGTCATATCAATGCTCGCCATTAGCGATTGAATTTGCACTAAAAAGCCGCAGCAATTTCTCGCTGCGGCTTCTTATTCACTTAACAAGTAGAGTAGCGTTATTCGTGCCCTACTGTTTTGGATAATAAATTTACGATCAACACACCAGCGATGATAAACCCAATACCAACTAGGGCTGGTAAGTCTAGACGCTGTCCGTAAACAAAGTAACCAACCGTCGCAACCAAAACGATCCCAGCACCACTCCATATGGCATAAACAACCCCAACAGGCATTGTTTGCACTGTGACGGAAAGCAAGAAGAAAGCGATGCCGTAACCAATCAAAACGACTGTGCTCGGCATTACTTTCGTAAATTGCTCTGTTTTGGGAATATAAGAAGTGGCAATCACTTCACATACAATCGCGATCGACAGCGCCAACATTGGTGGCATAGAGACAAGCATTTTGAACATAAGGCATTAACGCTCAACAGAAATGTAACCGACAACATGTCCGGATAATTAGGCCGCGCATTATACCCAACTCATCTCACGATGGAATACCACTAACGATGTTTACACACCATCACTTTCGCTTACTTTTTGATGACCAGGTGAAAGGCTGACGTTTTGGTGCTGACGAGAAATTTCAAAGTAGATATGCATATCAATCGGCTCAGGTGTATTGAGTAGCATCTTACCTACTTCACGTTGGAAATGACCATAATTACCTAGCTCATCCGTTAGTTCTAGGAGCTCGTAAGAGGCTTCATCGGCAAACATTCCATACGCATACTGATAATGACTGATATCCTTGCTCTTATCATAACCCAGCTTTTGAAGAGCTTGATCAATCTCTTCCGGCGTATAAATGTCTTTATCACCAAACGAATGCAGTAGCACGCAAGGAACTTCTTGGGCGATGCTCTGAATCTTTGTCTTTCTCTTGAAAATACCGAACATAATGTCCTCCACTGACGATGTTTCCAAACATGCACATTAATGCAAAATGGTGAGCTGATTGTTTTTAGTATGGCTCATTAATTTGAGACTTCCTTACTACGAAGTCACCTTCACATATTAACGTGATCGCATAATTACCAGCAAATAGTACACACTGCGTTTCAAACCTATCTCATCAGAAACTCTGCTTTAGTCACAATTGTGTGACAACCCCGAGTACGGTTTACCATAATGTAAAGAGTAGATTGAAAAGTCGGATTTCGTATCGACATCTAAACTTAATTAAGTTAGCTTTAGAAGTATAGACGTCTAGATTGACTATGCTTAGGGAGAGAAAGTCGTGCCAATTAGAATTCCAGATCAATTACCAGCTACCGATGTATTAAGGACAGAAAACATCTTCGTGATGAGTGAAACGCGTGCAGCGAGTCAGGAAATACGTCCTTTAAGAGTGCTGATCCTTAATCTGATGCCAAAAAAAATAGAGACTGAAACTCAGTTTCTGCGTCTACTCTCAAACAGCCCACTACAGGTTAACGTCGAATTACTGCGCATTGATAACCGCCCGAGTAAAAATACGCCAACTGAACATTTAGACACGTTTTATCGCCAATTTGAAATGGTGCGAGATAAAAACTTCGATGGCATGATCATTACTGGGGCTCCATTAGGTTTGGTGCAATTTGAAGATGTCATTTATTGGGATCATCTCAAAACCATCATGGAGTGGGCAAAAGATCATGTGACATCCACTCTTTATGTTTGCTGGGCTGCGCAAGCAGGGTTAAAGCTACTCTACGATCTACCTAAAAAAACGCGTAAAGAAAAACTTTCAGGCGTGTATCATCATCAAATCCATCATCAGTTTCACCCTATCTTACGCGGATTTGATGACACGTTTTTGGCTCCTCACTCGCGTTACGCAGATTTTTCGCCTCACTTTCTAGAAGAGCATACTGACTTAGACATTTTAGCGACATCGGATGTCGCAGGTGTGTACTTGGCCACCACAAAAGACAAACGCAATGTCTTTGTCACAGGACACCCTGAGTATGATTCTCACACCTTACATAATGAATATATCCGAGATTTAAGCGAAGGCATGGAGCCCGCTATTCCTGTCAACTATTACCCAAACAACAACCCAGATAACCCACCAATTGCAAGCTGGAGAAGCCATGGACACCTCCTCTTTTTAAACTGGCTGAACTACTGTGTTTATCAGCAAACACCGTACGACCTCGATCACTTCAGTGAAGATGCTTTCACTAAAGACGATTAGCTTCAAAATAAGCAAACAAAGCACTCATCATTACCGAAATGTAATATGTGAACCAAGCCGCCATATGGCGGCTTTTTCATAACAGTTTGCAAACCTGATCGCATAGTGTTTTTTCCTCAATAGGCTTTTGCTAAGTAATTCATATCATGCAGAAAGATTCAGGGATGTAGGGATAAAGAATGAAAACAGCAAAGCTCGGTGCACTAATATTATTGTCTCAGTTTGCACTCGTGGGTTGCGTGACGGTGAAAGAAGATGGAAGCCCTGTCGTTAAAGCCGATCCTGTGGCAATGGCAGAATCACGTATCGCACTTGGCTTAGGTTATTTAGACGGCGGTAACATGATTCGCGCGCACGATAACTTACAACAAGCCTTAAACCACGCACCTCAATACTATCGCGCGCAATTATCTATGGCTCACTACTACGAAACGGTTGGTGAAGATATTAAAGCCGAACAGATGTATAAACGCTCTCTACGCCAACACACTAAAAACGGAAATGTGCTCAATAACTACGGTACTTTTCTTTGCAAGCGAGGTGACTTCGAAAAAGCCGATCAGATGTTTAATCGAGCCATTGAGCAGCCTTATTACTACCTTATTCCAGCGAGCTATGAGAATGCAGCTTTTTGTGCGCTAAAATCACAAGATAAAGACAAAGCGAGATACTACTTTACTAGAGCTATCGATCATGATCCCCATAGACCAAAATCGATTTTGCAACTCGCTAAAATAGAAATTGATAGCGGTGATTATACTGAAGCTAGAATTCGATTAATGAGATTCAATCAAATGTATGGCGTGAAGAAGCCCTCTTTGCAACTCATGATTCAACTTGAACGTGCAGCAGGCAATGAAGCTCTCGAGAAAAAGTATCAAAAACAATTGGAAAAATTTTCTTAGTACAAAATAGCGATACATAAGGCGCATTAGCTCACAGCCAATACAGCGCTTGACCAAGAATCCAGTGAATTCAGACTCACGGTGATACATTCATTCTGTACATAAACGTCAAATTCGGTACTATTTGAACGGAATAAGTGACCAAGTCACATTATAAAAAGTGCGCACACAACGAAATTTGTACATCATACTGTTTTTAAGATTGATTTCGGCACATTGATAAATACTAAATATTACTGACATGCACCAGAAGGAAGTTGAAGCCGGATGAAACCTGCCTGCACTCTGTTATTACTCACTTTGCTGAGTTCACCTTTTGTCGTCAGTGCACAAGAAAATATTGAGAAAACATTCACATTTGGCATTGTGTCCAATAAAGCCCAAAGCAAAATCAAAAAAGCGACGCCCCTTACTCAGTATGTAACTGAAAATATGGCTGAATATGGTTACGCAAAAGGGGCGGTAAAGGTATTTAAAAATTATCGTCAGCTCGCGGTTGCGCTTGAAAATGGCACCGTTCAAATTGCAACGGCGACCCCCTTTAATGCGATGACCTTAGAAAAGCAGTCTAATAGCCAAGTCCTTGCTATACGATGGAAAAAAGGCCTGCAAAAATATCATACGGTGTTCTTTACTAATAAAGAGAGTGGCATTGAGTCACTTTCTGACCTGCGCGGAAAAACGCTTGTTTTCGAAAAGCGCACGTCTACCAGCAGCTATTACCTACCTGCGATTACATTGCTGAATCACGGAGAAAAACTGCAATACCTTCCCTCTCCTGATGACAAACCGGCCAAAGACAGCATTGGTTATTTATTCCTTGATGAGCAACTCGCTCAGTCAAATGAAATCAACCTATCTGTATGGGTATATAAACAGAGAGTTGCAGCAGGAGCATTCAGTAACTTCAACTGGAACAATCCCAAAGATTTGCCAGAGAACATGAAAGACAAACTAGCTATTTTTTCTCGTTCTGTTGAAATACCCAGGGATTTGATTCTCGCTTCTCCAAGCATGAGCCTAGAGCAACAGCGTAAAATCACGTCAATACTGCTTGATATGGATACAACTCACGAAGGCTCTCTCGCACTTAAAAAGTTTCAGAACACCAAAAAATTCAGCGCGCTTACTCCAGAAATGCGAGCCTCCTTAAGTACAGTGCGCAAGTCAGTTCACTTGTTACCGAAGGTGGATTGATGTTTAAAAAGCTCTCACTCGAAACCAAATACATTTGCTCGACAATGTTCGTTGTCTTGTTTGTTGTGGTGATAAACCTTGCGTTATACATGCACGGTTACGATGCGTATTCAAATAGCTTAACTCAACAAATCACGAACAACTCTCAAGAAAAAACAGAATCTTACGTTAAGCAAAAAGGGTTGGTTTATGCAGAGCTATTATCAAAACAGCTTTTTGATCCACTCTATACAGACAATATCAGTCAAGCGTATGAGCAAATTAAGGCAACATTGAGCCAGCCAGATGTCTCGAAAATACATGTTGTTGACAATGAAGGGCTAATCTTTCACGACGGCACTACTCAGCTAAGGATGTTTGCCCAACCTCATTACCGCTCTCCTTTTATTTTGAAAGCAATAGAAGAATCTAGAACTCTCGTTTCCTTTTCCAAGCATCAGTTGGAGATCGCAGCGCCGATTCAGCAATCAAACATTACTCTTGGGGCGGTGTATCTTGAGCTTAACTTGATACATCTACTGGAAGAGAAAGAACAGAACATTGAACAAGTCCAAGCGATTACCTCAAACGATAAACAGAAGATGTTTAACTTGCTGCTAACGATCAGTGGGATATCCGTACTATTCGGTAGCATCATCGCTTATGCTTTGGGGCGGTCGTTAACTAAGCCACTCAAGCAACTAAAAGATCAATTTTCAGAGTCAAATACCCAAGCGCTGCCAGTCACCGACATACAAAGCAAAGATGAAGTGGGAGAACTTATTTCGGCGTACAACAAAATGTCAAACAAAGTGAACCGATACACCAGCCGAGTTGAGTTCATGGCGTACCACGATATTCTGACTTCCCTGCCAAACCGAGAAAAGTTACTCATTGATATTCAAACGCAAATAACTGACCACAAATCCCCCTCACTCGCGGTTGTGTTTATTGACTTGGATGACTTTAAGCACATTAACGATAACTACGGACATAACATTGGGGATAAATTGCTCGGCCATCTTGCTTCAGAGCTTCAAAGCCGTTTGCCGAGTTATTTTAAGCCGCTTTACCGCCTTTCTACCATCGTAAGTCGAGTAGGTGCGGATGAATTTGTACTGGCCTTTCCGTGCTCGGACAGTCATGAAGCTACAGAAAAAGCGCACGCTATTCATCGCCAACTACTCTCTCCCTTTAGTTTGGAAGAGAACGATATTCAAATTACGGCAAGCCTCGGAATTGCTGTGTATCCAGAATTTGGTTCAAACGCTGAGTCTCTTTTACAGCTTTCCTCTCTTGCGGCGCAGGAATCTAAAAGACGCGGTAAAGACATTATGACGATATACGATTCCACGTTTGATGAAACGATTAAACAACGTTTATACATAGAACGAGAACTGCGTCGTTCAGTACGTGACTTGTCTCAATTCGAGCTGTGGTATCAACCACAATTTGATCTAAAAACCTATCGCCTAATTGGGGTCGAAGCATTGGTTAGGTGGAATCATCCCGAGAAAGGCTATATCAGTCCAGAATCGTTTATCCCGATCGCAGAGCAAAGTGATTTAATATTGGAGCTTGGAGAACATATCATTGAGACGGCAGTTGCTCAGCGGGCAATGTGGGCAGAACATTTCGGTACTGATTTTCACATCGCATTAAACTTGTCCCCAAGACAAATCTATCGCCAAGATTTAAGTCAATTATTTTCTAAGTATTTACGACGACATGATGTCGCCCCTCAAACCATTCATGTTGAAGTGACAGAGTCACTTTTTATTGATGATACAGAGAAAGCTCAATATGTGCTTAAAAAACTACAAAGTATCGGAGTGGAAGTTTGGCTAGATGACTTTGGTACGGGGTATTCAGCCCTTGCCTACCTACAACATATGGCTTTTGACGGGCTCAAGATTGATCGTTCATTTATCGCTCAAATCCGAAAAAGCGATCAAGACGATTCATTAGTTCGCGCGATTGTATCCATGGCTCACAACCTAAGAATGAAAGTAGTAGCCGAAGGCGTAGAAACTCAAACTCAACTCACACGAATGGAGTCTCTCCACTGTGACGTCGTACAAGGCTTTTTCTTAGGTAGGCCTGTACCTGCTGAGGAATTGATTGAATTTGAATACCAACGAGGGAGTGGCGCTCAAAGCGTCAATCACTTTGCTTAGAACGCCGTTTTGTTAACTATTGCCGCTTAGCGCGTTAGTACTCGTAATGCAATATCGGTCACACTTCCCCCACCTCATTAATATGAATTTTCTCTTAAAATCTAACATCTGAGATAAATAAACTACACTTTTCATATCAACTTCTTGGATATGGAAATGCGCGTGGTAGGAATCTTTTCTTGGAACAACCTGTCGGTAAAACAAAAGCTATTTGGGTTGGTTTTGCTGCCAATTTTATTGTTGCTTGTCCTCGCGGGTAAACATGTACAAAGCCTTTCTATCCAGGCTCAGGAACTACAAAAAGCACAGTTATTCTCTGTCTACATCGACCGCGTATCTTCGCTTTATCACCTACCGAATAACCCTGATGTAATAGATAAGCAACTAAAAACTCAGCAGATATCTCAATTGTTACGCGACACCGCTGCACCAGTATTCGGTGAAAACGCTGAGATACTAAACCAGTTGACAAGCTTTGAGGAAGCAACCCTCTCGATGCTCTCTTCGCAAAATCAAGAAGAAAAGTTAGATGCGGCAGAGTGGCGCGCTGATACGTTCAAAGAAATCCTCATGAGCTTAGACAAAGTCTATTTTAGAAATGTGAGTTATGAAACAAACACTCACCTTTCTTCTTTGATGCAACTTGAATGGTTGATGTTTTGGTCCACTGAAGAGCATAGATTAAGCGAATATTTGATTCGATCTTCAGAGGAAAATAACGAGTATGACCTCACAACACAGGCTTCTATCCAATCTTTAATCCAGAACCAACAACTATTTCTAGAGCGTTTTGTGACGCTAAATGCCAATCAACAACAAGTAGATCTGCTCATTGAGACGTTTACGGGTGAAGTCTTTATCAAAAGCCAAGAGTTTCGTGCTTATTTATTGCAACCAGCTCAACTCAAATCATTAACCCCGGATGAGATTGATGCGGGGTTATCTGCACTCAACAAACGCTTATCGTTATTACAAAGTGTTGACGACAAAATGGAACAACAGCTGAGTGATGATATATCAAAGACAATCAACACGACGACACAGCACCGCTTTACCTTTATCGCAATGATGAGCCTTTTAACGCTGTTGGTCGTAAGTTTAACGCTAAGATTGGTGCGAAAAGTTACTGGAAACTTGAATCTAGTCCTCAAATTTCTCAGTAACGAAAGCAATGAACAAAGTAACACTGAAAATTCACCTCTTGCTCAACTAATAAAGGGGAAAGACGAGCTGAGTAAGTTTGCTCGAGAGGTAAAAAAGCTTAGTGATGAGCGGATGTTGTCCAGACTAAAGCTCACACAAGCTAAAGAAGATGCAGAACAAGCAAAAGATGATGCAATTAAGGCGAGTAAAGCCAAAAGTAGCTTTTTGGCCAACATGTCCCACGAGATCCGCACGCCGCTAAATGGCGTTATTGGCATCTCTGAAGTCTTATCCGATACTTCCCTGACTGCCACACAACGCGATTACGTCGACACGATTGAAACCTCCTCCCAACTGCTTTTGAGTTTAATTAATGACGTTCTAGACTTCTCAAAAATTGAATCTGGGATGTTGCTCATTAGCCCACATTCAACTTGTGTTCGAGAGTCTATCTATGACATTGCTTCTATCATTTCACCGAAAGCAAAGGAAAAAGGCATCGATGTGCAAGTCAACATTAGCCGTAACACGCCTTACCACGTAATGTTGGATGACCATCGTATACGCCAAGTTGTCATGAACTTCATGTCTAACGCGGTAAAATTTACCGAACAAGGCAGTGTAGAGCTATCGGTCATCACCCGCGAAATAAAAAATGGTGAAGCGGTCATCGAGTTTTCCGTTAAAGATTCTGGGATTGGTATTGATGCCCAGCAGCAAAAGAAAATATTTGCTCCATTTGCCCAAGAGGATAACTCTACTACCCGACAATTTGGGGGAACTGGACTTGGGCTTGCCATTAGCACGCAATTAGTTGAGCTAATGGGTGGAGAAATTCAACTTGAATCCGAGAAAGGTAAAGGCAGTCGCTTCTTCTTTGAACTAACTGCTCCTGTTGTGACGCAAGAGTTTAACGCTTATCACGCTCTGAATCACAACGACATATGGATTGTATGCAGCAGTACTCAACTAGAACAAAAACTGCGTAACGAGTTAAGTTTTTTCAACATCAATATAACGCAGTCAGTAGATACCTTAAGTGCGTTGCCAACGTGGATTGATAACGAGCGCGTTATCGTTATTCATGTAGAAGCATCACCAAATGCAGCGGCGATGCATATCGATGAGATAGAAAGCCTTTGTAAACGAAACATTCGTGTCTGCCTCATCAAGCACCTTCATAGCCCACAATTCGACTTTAGAAACAGTATCAGCGCCTTGGTCACTCAGCCACTACTAGGGCAGCGCTTAATTAAAGCACTTGAAAGTTGTGCGGCAAATTTCTCGCACGCACAACAAGAGAGCACTTCAGCGCAACATGTTAAATCTTTGCCGAAAATTTTGGTCGTTGATGACAATACGGTCAATCAAAAAATCGCGGGGCTACACGTCACAAAAGCTGGCTTCGACTTTGATGTCGCAGTAAACGGACAAGAAGCGGTTGAGAAATTTCAACAGAATCAATACAGCCTAATTTTAATGGACTGTATGATGCCCGTAATGGATGGATTTGAAGCCACCCAAATAATTCGTCAAATAGAAGTAAAAGAAAAACGCGCTTTCAGAATTCCGATTATTGCTCTAACGGCAAGTGTGGTCGATGACGATATACAAAAATGCTTTGACGTTGGAATGGATGACTATGTGCCCAAACCGTTTAAAGCAGGGTTGCTTAAAGAGAAGTTAGATAAGGCAATTGGGTTACGTGTTTCCAACACGACGCCTGCTGAACCACACCAAGAGAATACTACTCCCGATAAAACTCATAAACTACCTGCGAGTTCAGAGCAACCAGAAGCAACGGTAACGCCTATTCGCTCCGAACGTATCTTGCTTGTCGAAGATAATAGAGTGAACCAGAAAGTGGCTTCTCTATTGCTATCTAAAGCAGGCTATCAATTCGAAGTCGCAGAAAACGGACAAATTGCAGTCGAAATGTTCCAAAAAGATGGAAAGTTTGATGTTATTTTGATGGATTGCATGATGCCCATAATGGATGGGTTTGAAGCTTCTAGGCAAATTAGAGCTTATGAAGCGAGTAAAGGATTAGCTAAGACGCCCATTATCGCATTAACAGCAAGCGTCGTAGATGATGACATCCAGCGCTGCTTTGATTCAGGAATGGATGCCTACGTACCAAAGCCTGTGCGCAAAGAAAAACTGTTATATCAAATAGAACAAGCAATGTAGGTGGATTCTATGAGTAGAAATCATTCTCGCGTTGCTTTTCCTTTGCGTTACATAAAACGCTATCTGTTTATTCTGATTGCCCTTCTTTCATTAAATTGCCAAGCTCTCGCTGCAGAGAGCTACGCCGTTTTCTCATTTAATGACGAATTCTCTCCGCTCACTGTCAATAAAGCGCGAAAGTTGTACAGAGGGAAGACGCAACTTTTACAAGGCCAGCGAATTGAACTCTCTGACTGGCCTGCGACATCAACAGAAAGAGCTGAGTTCTATCGTTATCTTCTCAACAAAAATTTAGCGCAAATGAACGCGCATTGGGCAAGCTTGTCTTTTTCTGGTAAAGCTAGACCGCCAAAAGTGATTGCACGCTCCAGCATTGATGACCTCATAGCATGGATGCAAGAGAAGCCGAATAGAATTGGTTATGCCCCAATATCGAGCGTCCCTAGTAATGCTCATGTTTTATGTGTGGTTAGCTCGGAGAATTGATATGAAAAAATATTTAACCATGTTATCGCTGAGTATCGCGACCTTTCCGAGCTCAGCCACGATTGAACTAACAGAACAACTTTCTTTAAGTGGTTTTGGCTCTACTTCGTGGGCAAAATCCGATAACCCAACTACGGTACTAGTTAACCGCTTTATTGGCGATGAATCTTGTTTCGATTGCGATACCACTTTCGGCATGCAGCTCGATTATTTTCACAAGGCATTTCGGGCATCCGCACAAGTCGTAAAGCGCCCGCAAGACCATTGGAGCTCGCCTCAGCTCGAGTGGGCGTATTTGGCTTATACCTATCAAAACATAGAAATACGAGGAGGACGCTTAAGACTGCCACTGTTTTTGATGTCTGAGTACAACTATGTCGGCCACGCTTTTACCCAAGCCCGCCCACCGAATGAGGTATATGACAGCATTCTAGGTATCACGGCTTATAACGGCCTATCTGCACGCTGGATTCATGACCTCAATGAGCAAGTCGTACTTACCGCCATGCCGTTTGTCGGGTTTAAAGACAATAGTGACGTAACCATCAATGAACGTACTGAATTGGAAATTGAGTCAAACAATACTGTAGGGATGAACTTAACGCTAAGCGGAGAGAGCTATCGTTGGAATTTTTCCTACCTCCACGGCGATTATGATCAAACAACGACGCTCTCTAACATTGAGCAGTCCACTCCCGGTGGCGGAACCACAATCATTGACCGTCTAGTTGAAACAGAAAAAAACAACACGATCGATCTGTTTTCTCTAGGGTTAAGATACGAGCTCGATAACATTGTGATTATGGCAGAAGGACAGACCAGCAATCTTTCCTCATCTTGGTACGCGACAACAAGTTATAATGTAAACAAGCTGACTCCTTATATTGTTTACGGTCAGCAGTTTAATAGTCGGGATAAAAAAAGTGGAGACAGTTTCTTACTCGGGTTGAGATATGACCTAGATTACAACGTTTCCCTGAATGCAGAATGGCAAAGGTTCAACGCCTACAATAATAGCTCTGGCGCGTTTTCATCAGCCCCAAAGGATGACAGTGCGAGCCTTTATACGCTAATGCTCAACTTCGTTTTTTAATGTTTCTTACAGTACCAATTTCCACAACACTGGGGGCTGTTGTATTAAGAAGGCTTTTTGCAACACGTAACTAAACGCTAAACGACTGGAAGGGATAGAATCGATCAGATAGGTAAGTGGCAATCCAAACAGAGACAAAGGTTACTCTATTTCGGTTTGTTTTGATTGCCTTTTAACCGCTTTTCTTTGCGTCGCAGTGCCCGGAAAAACTTTGACTCTTCGTGGTACCAACCAAGGACACTAATTGGGAAGCCCACGAGCATCATAATAAAAACATCCGCAGGGAGTTGTTCCCAAATGTCGCTTAAAGAATGCAGCTCTCCAAAAATGAACAAACCGATGACTTTACCAAGCAGTAATGCACAACAAATCATAAAGAAGGACTTTAATATATAGTGCCATTTGCCTTTTTTACGCTCTTCTCTCCAATAGGCATATTTATATTGTCGGTCGTACATTCATCCCCCTAAAGTAAACTTGCCGTAAGTTTAAGCATCTCGATAGCGTAAAGTGCGTTGGCACCTCTTTAATCATAGTGCGTATCTAAAGTGAATGCTTGTCGTGGCAATAAGAAGGTGAGGTATTCTGTAGTAAGAGCTACATAATCTCTGAACGTTATATGTCTTGTGTAATTCGGATGATGCGTGATTTTGCTTATCGCTAGTGTTTTCTGAACACCCAAATCGGGCCGATGAGTAGAAACTGTAAATCCTCAAAAAACGACGGTTTTTTACCTTCAATCTTGTGACCGATAAATTGCAATATCCACAATACACCAAACAAGAGCATAGAAATATGCAGAACGGGCAACATCAATACCTCTAGAGACCAAATAAGGCCAATGCACGCTAATGTGTAGCCGATCATCATCATGAATACGCTCAGAGACAAACGAAAATAGAAAACCCAAGTGGGGATCACCGCTACCCAAACCCAATTAAGTTCGAAGCCTAATAATGAAATCTGGGGAATCGACCAAATAAGTCCAACCACAGAAAGGTAAATACCTGGAACTGCGATTGTGTGAATCTTTTGGTTGATAGGGTTTTGGTGACTCTCCCCGTATTCTTTTAGCCATTCAGATAATGCTCGCATATCATTCCCCTTTTCCACCTTCTTATTCTTATATAGCCCGAGGATGAAAAAGGTGCGAATTTTTCCGTAAAGGCTACGAGCAACGAGCGACAAAACAACAGAGGCCAGTGCGTTGCCGATTACTCACCAAGCAACGCTCGTTGTGCTTTCGGCAGCTTGGCAACGACAAGAGCATAAGAGCGTTCACACAAGTCTTGAATCAACCCATCCTCGACATCACCGTTAAAATAAACCGTTATCCAATGACGCTTATTTAAGTGATAACCCGGGATAATATCCGTAAACTGCGACGTTAAGACTTCTCCATCTTCTGGTTTTACTTTTACGCTGACATACTCCCGACCGTTTCTCTCTGCAATGATGGCAAACATCTTGCCTTTGATTTTGTATACAAGCGCTTCAGGCCCAAATGGGAAATCGCTTTCTGCACACATGAAGGTACTTAAGTATTGTTCTAGTTCTTTGCTTTTCATATCCCCTGCCTCCTTCTGCGTTCTCATTCAAATTGTGGCAATAGCAATTTTAACGCCTGGTTAACCTGCTCTTTTTCATTGCCTTCTAAACCATGCAATAACGATTGCTGAACGTCTACATGCTCCAAAATTAGCTTGTCAATTAAGGTTAAGCCTTGCCCTGTTAGTTCAACGGTGACGCTACGTCGGTCTTCTTTACTATGGGTTCTGGTGATAAACCCTTTCTTCTCTAGTTTATCTAAGCGATTAGTCATCGCACCCGAAGTGAGCATCATCGACTCTATTAACGCTGAGGGAGTAAGACAATATGGTGAACCAGCTCGACGCAGTGTCGCTAACACATCAAATTCACCCATTTTCAGATCGTACTTCTTATGTAGCTCGGCGACCCTAGATTCCATGTGTTTTGCAATTCGCATTAGTCGACCCATTATTGCCATCGGTTCAGTGTCGAGGTCTGGCTTCTCCCTAGCCCACTGCTCTACCACTCTATCAATTGCATCCATTATTTCTCTCCAAACATCATATATTTTTTATTTTAACATAAAGATACTTTACAAAAAGCCACCTTACCGATATCGTTACATTTAATTATCTCTACATAAAGATATTTAACATGAACATTTTACTTGCGATGATTCCTGCCTTTTTTTGGGGGACGACTTACGCTGTTACTCAGTTTACTCTACCGGATTGGCCTCCCGTTTTACTTGGCGCTCTAAGGGCACTGCCTGCGGGTCTTTTGTTGCTGGCAATAAAGCCGTCGTTTCCGAAAAGAAGTGAGTGGAAGGTGCTGCTTGTTTTAGGAACCATCAACATCGCTTGCTTCTTTGGTCTCATTTTTGTCATGGCGTTGACGCTTCCTTCTGCCATCTCTGGTGTTGGTATGGTTTCGGTCCCCGTTTTTGCGATGCTGTTTGGTTGGGCGGTCTACAAACGCCAGCCTAGTGGCATCCAAGCTATAAGCGGCGCAACTTTGATTGCTTTAGCTTGGTTCTTATTTGATCCTAGCTCTATTTCTCTCGACCCCGTGGGATTACTTGCGATGATCTCCGCCATTATGTGCATCGTGATAGGAAGTAGCGTAACAAAGTCACTAGGTACAAAAATGCACTGGTGGACAGTGTTAACATGGCAGCTCATTTTGGGTGGCGTGATTATGTCTATCGCAACAAGTGTGCTGGCGATAAACAATCCAGAGCCATATGTTACTGTCGTTCAGGACGTATCCATGACGAATATTCTAGGGTTACTTTGGGTAATTATTCTGAACACCGCATTAGGGTATGGCATGTATGTATGGTTATTACAGCGGATGTCGGTCGTAGATTTTACCTTTGGTGGTATTGCAAACCCAGTCGCAGGCATTGTTTCGGGCCTACTGCTATTGGGGGAAACGTTCACTCCTCTGCAATACAGCTTAATGCTGGGAATGATCGTAATGTCATTACTACCTCAGCTCATTACGTCAATCAAAACGAAAAGAGCCGCGCTCTCCTCCTAAGCAACGTTAATTCCTAACACTCTAGGAGTAATGAGAGTGTTAGGAATCCTCAAGTGTGAGCCTACCAGCAGAAATCAGCGCTAACCTAGGCAACTGACACCTTTAAAACGGTACGTTTTGACATTATGGCTGTTAAGCGCTTGCAAGGTTAGTCAGGGGCTCTGGTTTAGCGTAAACATAACCTTGAATAAGGTAAATCGCATGCTGAGCCAGATATTCGACTTGAGCCTGGCTCTCTACACCTTCTGCAATCATCTCACATTCCGCTTTGTTCGCTGCAGACACAATTGAGTCCAGCACTTTCAATTTTTGGTCGTCAGATCCTATTGGATCAATGAACATCTTATCCACTTTTACACACCGGATGCCCAAATCTTGTAGGTAAGAAAAACCACCATATCCGGTACCAAAATCGTCAATTTTGAACTTGTAGCCTTTATTCGTTAAATACAAAATCTCTTTTTTCGCGGCCTCAGTGTCTTTTACTGGTATTCTCTCGGTCAATTCAAAATGAATTCTATTAGAGATTGGCCAATTTAACTCCGACAGCAACTTCGTTAATACACCTGACTCTAAATGGGAGGAA
Source organism: Vibrio sp. YT-16 (assembly GCF_033337405.1). Lineage (NCBI taxonomy): Bacteria > Pseudomonadati > Pseudomonadota > Gammaproteobacteria > Vibrionales > Vibrionaceae > Vibrio > Vibrio sp. YT-16. Next base: position 438,540 of record NZ_JAWOQQ010000004.1, on the reverse strand, counting down.
ACAATATTGATGCTGACCCACGTATGCTCGGGTAAGTCACTTAAGTCTTGTATGATTTTACGAATAAGCTGATTCGTCATCGGGATAATCAGGCCACTTTCTTCTGCAGCACCAATAAACATATTTGGTGGCACCATTCCATCACGTCGCGACCATCGAATCAGTGCTTCATATCCTACTGTCTTACCATCGCGACTATCGACAATCGCCTGGTAGTAAGGAATAAATTCTGCATTACTAATCCCATTTTCAATTAGACCTGTAATGGACTTTCTCAAGCTTTTACCAGATATGTATGCAAAGGCAGTCACAAGACCAGCAAGCACACTTACAAGACCGCCCCACAAAAGTACTCTTTCCTGAGCATAATTTTTAAGTTTTTCACCGCTGAATATCTTGATGAGCATGTTGGCTTGAGACTCTCCTGAAAAGAAAAACTCTTTTGACAGTGCGTTTTCTTCTCCTGCAATATTCGCTTTGCCACGGCTTATCGTTAAATCACCAAATATTGGTTCATCATACTTAAACTCTACGAATAGGCAGTCTTTGCAAGGCGTTTTTATTACCTCGTTAACCCAACTGTTATCAAGTACCCAGAAGACTTCAACGTGTTCATTATCATAAATGACCATCCACTCTATTTGGTCATTCTGTTGCGGCAAAATAAGTGATGCGAAAAAGTTCTCATCCATCTGAAATCGTTCACTACTAGATGGGCGAGACACTTCACTACCAACCGTGGAACACGTTTTTCCGCCTTTTGTGGTCATCGCAATAAAACGAATGTAACGGTTATAAAAACGTGGGTCGCGTAAAGTTCTTACATCACTATCACTACAAGTAAAATCTAACTGAGCAATCTGCTTCACTATTGCTCCGTCCAAATAGGCAGACCTTTGATTTAAATAATCTACGTAAGCATCTATTTTCGACGCTTTTACCGAGTTGACGTAAAAGTTGGTTATCGAATGAAAGGCCACTACAAATATGGCGATGGGAACTAAGCCGAGTAAAATGGCATACCTTGTATTCTTTGTTATCAAAGTTCGTCCTGCTAATCTGTCAAGCAACCTAAGTGGGATATGAATACTATCTCATTTCTATAGTCCAAAAAGTGAGGAATGACGCTCAATAAAATTATAGACTCAAGTGGCTTTCAGATGTCGGGATTTAGAATGTGAGCACCAAACCACATTCGAGGAGAACAAAGTAGCGACTAAGTGGAAAGTAAGAACGAGCCCAACTGTTAAGTCATCCGTAATAAGAGTGACAACTTGGAGCTTGAGCAATACTTTTTAGATAGGCAGCAGATACGTTAAAAAAATAAAAAGGAAACGATTGATGCCAACCGCTTCCTTGATTTGTTATTGCTATTTAAAAGTGCGTGAATTACGCCACTTCAAGAATCACTTTTTCCAACTTATCTAGGCCTTCATTTAGCACGTCAGATTCGATGGTCAATGGAGGTAACAGACGAATCACGTTCGCTTTTACTCCACAAGAAAGCAGGATAAGACCATTTTCTTGCGCTTTAGAAATCACCGCTTTGGTCATCTCTTGCAGTGGTTTGCCTGATTCTGGGTCAGTAAACTCAATCGCCATCATTGCACCCGTGGTACGGATTTCACCGATAGCAGGCACTGATTGTTGCAGTTTCGTCATACGAACATTGACCACTTCACCGATGCCCATTGCTTTAGCACACAAGTCTTCTTCTTCGATGATTTTCAGCACTTCAAGACCTGCAACACAACCAAGTGGCGAGCCCGCATAAGTGCCACCTAAACCACCGGGTAGTGCAGAGTCCATCACATCCGCTTTCCCAACTACCGCTGAGATTGGGAAACCACCAGCAATGCCTTTCGCCATTGTCATTAGGTCAGGTTCAATGCCTAGATACTCTGTTGCAAACATTTTACCGGTACGAGCAAACCCTGTTTGGATTTCATCGGCAATCAGCATGATACCGTGCTTATCACACAGCTGACGCAAGCCTTGTGCAAACGCTTCAGGTGCTTTGTAGAAGCCGCCCTCGCCTTGCACTGGCTCGAAGATAATCGCCGCAACGCGTGAAGGTTCAATATCGCAAGCAAATAGATCGTCGATCGCTTGTAAGCTTTGCTCAACGCTGATGCCGTGGAACGCATTTGGGTACGGCGCGTGGTAGATTTCGTTCGGGAAAGGACCAAAGCCCGCTTTGTACGGCGCAACTTTACCAGTTAACCCCATCGTCATATTTGTGCGACCGTGAAAGCCGCCTTTAAACGCTATCACGCCGCTACGGCCTGTATGAGCGCGTGCCACTTTTACGGCATTTTCGACCGCCTCGGCGCCAGTGGTTAGAAAGATCGCTTTCTTCTTAGTCTCACCTGGTGCAAGTTCTGTCAGCTTTTCAGCCAGCTCTACGAATGACGCGTATGGCGTAACCATCGCACACGTGTGCGAGAAGTTGTCCAACTGAGCTTTTACCGCTTCACTGATACGTTTGTGAGAATGCCCGGTGTTAGTCACCGCGATACCCGCTGCAAAGTCGATGTATTTGTTGCCTTCGATATCCCATACGTAAGCGTTTTCTGCTTTCTCGACGTAAAGTGGGTACAGTGCGCCCATGCCTTGAGCGATAACTTGGCTTCTTCTTTCGTGTAGTTGTTGGTTTGTCATTGTTTTGTCCTTAATTAGTTGCCGCCAAAGCAGAGATATTTCACGTCCATGTATTCATCGATACCTTGTTTTGCTCCTTCACGTCCGATACCGGACTGCTTAACACCACCGAAAGGAGCCACTTCAGTAGAGATCATACCTTCGTTAATGCCGACCATGCCGTATTCGAGCGCTTCTGCGATTTTCCAAACACGGTGAATGTTTTGGCTGTAGAAGTACGACGCGAGACCGTAGATGGTGTCGTTCGCCATTTCGACTAGCTGTTCGTCGCTGTCAAAACGAATCACTGGCGCGACAGGGCCAAAGATTTCCTCGGAAACAATCTTCATGTCGTGAGTAACGTCTTTGAGAACCACTGGCTGCATAAATAGACCATCGAGCTTTTTAAGCTCTGAAACCGGCTTCGCGCCTTGCTCGATAGCACCATCAATAAGCGTCTGAATGCCTTGCTTCGCTGACTCGCTGATCACTGGACCAATGTTGACCCCCTCTTCCAATCCGTTACCAACTTTGAGCTGCTGAACCGCAGCGTCAAACTTAGCAACGAATTCGTCATACACTTTGCTGTGTACATAGAAACGGTTCGCACAAACACACGTTTGACCTGCGTTACGGAATTTCGACGCCATCGCGCCTGCCACAGCTGCATCAATATCCGCATCATCGAATACGATAAATGGCGCGTTGCCACCGAGCTCCATTGAGGTACGTTTGATGTCAGCCGCGCTTTGCTGCATCAGCACGCTACCGACTTGAGTAGAGCCAGTGAAAGACAACTTACGAATCAACGGGTGTGAAGTGAAGATAGCACCGACCTGACGGGAGTTTTCCCCCAATACCACTTGCAGCACATCGCGTGGGATACCCGCTTGATAGGCAAGCTCTGCAACCGCAAACGCAGACAGCGGCGTAGATTCAGATGGTTTTACCACAAAGCTACAGCCTGCTGCTAAAGCTGGCCCTGCTTTGCGCGTGATCATCGCAATTGGGAAGTTCCAAGGTGTAATCGCACAGGCGACACCAATTGGCTGTTTGATGGTCACCAAACGCTTGTCCGCACTTGGCGCAGGAATCGTCTCACCGTAGGTACGCTTCGCTTCTTCAGCAAACCATTCGATAAAGCTCGCGCCGTAAAGCACTTCACCTTGAGCTTCCGCTAGCGGCTTACCTTGCTCTAACGTCATCAAACGGCCAAGGTCGACTTTGTTTTCTAACAGGAGTTGGAACCAACGATTGAGCATGCCAGCACGCATTTTTGCTGGCAGTGCCGCCCACTCTTTCTGCGCCACACTGGCACGTTCAATGCCATTTAAAATGTCGTTTTCGGTTGAAACTGGTGCGTACCCGAGGAGTTCTCCGGTCGCCGGATTAGTCACTGCAATGCCCTGTTGTGGATTCGCTACCATAAACGAAACAAGGCTTTGGTTTTGTATCTGTTGCATGGTCATTCCTTTTGACAACTCATCATCGCCGCTAAGCCAGCGGCGAGTTTATGTTTAAGCAGGGATCTGCTGCGTAATACAGTGAATGTTCCCTCCGCCGAGTAGAACCTCTCTCGACGGTATCGCGATGATTTGGTATTCCGGCATCGCGTTTTGCAAAATATCGATCGCCATAGCGTCGGTCTCTTCGTCCAGCATCGGCAAGAACACATGCTCGTTGACGATAAGAAAGTTCGCATAAGAGGCACTTAGGCGTTCGCCAGCTTGTCGACTCATTCCCGAACTGGCGTCAATGCCATTGGCTTCGCGCTCGCTGTAATGCAACGGACCCGGTAATGGCAAACGGACAATTTCAATATTGCGCCCTTTCGCATCGTGCTGAGATTTCAGTACTTGTTCCGCTTGACGAGATAACGCGTATTGCGGATCACTTGGGTCATCGGTCCAACTCAGTACCACCTTACCCGGAGCGATAACGTGCATCAGGTTGTCAACATGGCCGTCTGTTTCGTCATTGAATAAACCATTTGGCAACCAAATGACTTTTTCGATACCGAGATACGCCTTTAACTGCTCTTCAATTTGCGCTTTGCTCAACTGTGGATTTCGCCCCGGACTAAGTAAGCACTCTTCTGTGGTGTAAAGGGTGCCTTCACCATCGGTGTGAATCGCCCCACCTTCAAGTACAAACGGTGCGCGGTAATAATCAATACCGATGATGTCGCACACCGAGCCAGCGACAAGATCGTCCTGCTGCCAGTTGTCGTAAAGCCCGTTGTATTCGCCGCCCCACGCGTTGAATTGCCAACTAATCCCACGGCGCTCGCCCGCTCGGTTAACAAGCACGGTCGGCCCGATATCGCGCATCCACGCATCGTTAAATGGGATTTCCACCAAACGTACGTCTGAGTGGAGCATTTGACGCGCTCGGTCAAAGTTGTGCGAGCATACCGCCACGCACACATTGGTCACATCCGCGATTAAGTTCGCGATTCTGGCAAAGGTTTCTTGCGCGGGTAATGCGTCATCACGCCAGTTGTCTTTCCTTTCTGGCCACGCTAGCCAAACTTCACTAACCGGCTGAAACTCAGCCGGAAAATAGAAGCCATCTTGCGCTGGTGTTGTCGATAACTTCATTTTAACGCCTCTTTAAACGGCTAGTTTGCCAACGCTGGTGTAAAGGTCTGGACGACGGTCGCGGAACAAGCCCCACGCGTGACGCGCTTTCGCTGTCGTAGCGAGGTCGATTTCTGCGTAAATGATGGTTTCACCTTCACGCGGTGCTTCGGCAATTTTTGCACCAGTGTGGTCAGTGATAAAAGAAGAGCCATAGAACGTCGTCTCGATACCATCATCGACTTCAGTGCCCACTCGGTTTGACGCAATCACTGGAACGAGGTTTGCTGCCGAGTGACCTTGCATTGTACGTTGCCAGTGGTCACGTGAATCCAGTGTCGGATCTTGAGGCTCAGAACCGATTGCAGTTGGGTAAAAAATCGCTTCCGCGCCGTGCAGAGCCAAGCTGCGCGCAAGCTCTGGGAACCATTGGTCCCAACAAATGCCAGCACCGAACTTACCGAACTTGGTTTGCCACACTTTGAAACCGGTATCGCCAGGGCTAAAATAGTACTTTTCGCTGTAGCCCGGGCCATCAGGAATGTGTGACTTGCGGTAGTTATCTAGTACCGTACCATCGGCATCAATCATCACTAGCGAGTTAAAAAACGTGTTGCCCGCTTTTTCAAAGTAACTGACTGGAATAACGACGCCGAGCTCTTTAGCCAACGCACTCATCTCTTTAATAAGACGACAATTCTCCGTTTCTTCTGCAAGCTCGAAATACTTTGCTTCCTGTTTTTTGCAGAAGTAAGGCGCAGCGAACAGCTCTTGCGGAAGAATCACGTTCGCACCGTTTTGTGCTGCTTCACGAATCGCCTTTTTTGCTTTGGCTAGGTTATCTTCCAGATCCCAGCTTTTCGTCAGTTGAAGGGCTGCAAATTTCACCACTTTGCTCATTGGATATTCCTTATCTCTTAAATCGCCAGTTTGTCACGTAGGTTGTAGTAAGCCGCGCCCATTGCCGTAAACGGAATTTGGAAGTGGCGGCCACCCGGGAAGGAGTAATGTTTCAGTGCAGCAAACGCGTCGAAACGTTCAGCGTGTCCGGTCAGAGCTTCGGCCAGCAACTTACCTGCTAGGTGAGTACACGTTACACCGTGACCGCTGTAGCCTTGTAGGTAGTAAATGTTGTCTGCAAACGAGCCAAATTGCGGCATGCGTGAGTAAGTCAGCAAGAAGTTACCTGTCCAGGTGTAATCAATCTTGATGCCTTTCAATTGTGGGAAGACTTTCTCCATCTTCGGACGAATCAATGCTTCAATGTTTTCTGGGTCACGTGCGCCGTAAACCACGCCACCTCCGAACAACAAACGCTTGTCGGCGGTTAAGCGGAAGTAGTCAAGCAAGTAGTTACAGTCCTCAACGCAGTAGTCACTGGTCAGCACTTGTTTTAGCTGCTCATCACTCAAAGGCTGAGTCGCCACCACTTGTGTGCCACACGGAATCGCTTTGTTGCTGATGTTTGGTGCCAAACCACCAAGGTAGGCGTTACCTGCCAGTACCACGTACTTGCTCTTCACGCTGCCTTGCGCTGTTTTCACTACTGGGTTGATCCCTTTGTCAATCGATACGACCGCCGACTGTTCGAAGATTTGGCCACCCAGAGAAATAAACGCAGCGGCTTCACCTAACGCGAGTTTAAGCGGGTGAATGTGACCACCGCGCATATCCAACAAGCCACCAGTGTACACTTTGGTCCCTACCGCTTGTTCTACTTCTCCTGCGTCAAGCAGAGTCAGTTGGTCGTTGCCGTAACGCTCCCAGTTCTTCTTATGCTCTTCTAGCCCTTTGAGTTGTTTACTATTCAGTGCCGTGAACAAACCACCTTGCTTGTAATCACAGTTGATGTCGTATTTGTCGATCAGACCACGGATGATATCGCCGCCTTCAAAAATCATATCGCACAGAGCTTTGGCTTGGTTTTGGTCGTAACGGCTTTCAATCACGTCAACATCTCGGCTGTAGCTGTTAACGATTTGGCCACCGTTACGACCAGTTGCTCCAAAGCCCACTTTTGCGCTTTCTAGCACAACGACTTTAAAACCTTTTTCTGCAAGGTGTAGTGCAGAAGAAAGACCAGAAAATCCCGCACCGACTACACACACATCGCACTCGATGTCGTTTTGCAACTGTGGGTATTCCGGCATGTTTGGCACAGAGTGCGCGTAGAACGAATCCGTATGCTTGTTCATAGAACTATTCCTTTATTTATCGTAATCGTCAGCAGGCTTAAGGATGGAGGCGAATCCAAGTGGTTTTGGTTTCGGTGAATTTTTCAATCGCGTGGAGAGACTTGTCTCGACCATTTCCGCTCATTTTGAATCCGCCAAATGGGACCGTCATATCACCTTCGTTGTAGTTGTTGACCCAAACCGAGCCGGCTTGCAGTCGTTTTGCTACGCGATGAACGCGGTTGATATTGCTGCTCCAAAGTGCAGCACCTAAGCCGTACTTCGAATCGTTAGCGATCTCAATTGCTTGCGCTTCGTCTTTGAATGGAATGACACACAGCACCGGACCAAAAATTTCCTCCTGAGCGACACGCATCTTGTTGTCGACGTTGTCTAAAATGGTTGGGGAAACAAATGCACCTTGCCCATCGACATCGCCGCCACAACGTACGTTTGCACCTTCTGATTCACCTAACGAGATGTATTCCAACACTTTTGATTTATGATCTTGATCGATAAGCGCTCCCATGGATGAACTTGGGTCCATTGGGTCTTTTGGCGTGAACGCTTTCGACGCTTGAATAACTTTTTCTAAGAACTGATCTTTGATGCTTTCGTGAACAAGCAGGCGGGTTGCCGCGACGCACACCTCACCTTGGTTGTAGAAACACCCTGCGGCGGTTTCTGCTGCTGCGCGATCTAAATCATCACAATCTTCAAACACGATGTTCGCGTTCTTGCCGCCCGCTTCTGCAAACACGCGCTTTAGGTTGCTCTCACCCGATCTGACCATCAGTTGGCCTGCAATACGCGTCGAGCCTGTGAAGGCGATGCAGTCTACGTCTTGGTGTTTCGCCAGCGCGTCGCCAGCTTCATGACCAAAACCCGTAACGACTTGGAAAACGCCTGTTGGTAAGCCCGCTTGAGAAGCAAGTTGACCTAGAAATATCGCGGTGAGAGAAGATTTTTCTGACGGTTTTAGAATCACGCTGTTACCAGCGGCTAAAGCAGGACCAAGCTTCCAGCACGCAAGCCAAAGGGGGAAGTTCCACGGTACAACCGCAGCAACCACACCAATTGGTTGATGAGAAATAAAAGCGTGTACATCTTTTTCGGTTGGGGCAACTTCGCCGTATACTTTGTCGATTGCTTCTGCGTACCAGCGTAATGCACTCGCCGCGCCAGGAATATCGGTAGAGAAGCTGTGAGAGATAGGCTTACCGGTATCAAGCGTTTCTAGCAGAGCCAATTCTTCTTGGTTTTGATCAATCAAGTCAGCAAACTGTTTAAGCACTGCTTTGCGATGAGCTGGGCTGCTCTCGCTCCACTGACCGGATTGAAATGCTTGGCGAGCGTATGAAACCGCGAGATCAACATCTTCATTTTGGCAACGGGCGATTTCGGTGAATATCTCATCTGTTGCTGGGTTAACTACCGGGATGGTTTGCCCTGTTAAAGCGGCACTGTATTCACCGTTAATGTACGCCCTGTTTTCGATGTTTAGATTGTTTTTTAGTTCAATCCATTGCTCTTGGGTTTTCATACGCTCTCCTTGTGATCACACAAGGCAAGCCCCCACTAAAATGTGGTTGGCGTATGCGCACTTATCATTCGACAAGCCTTGTCTGTGTGATTTGTAAATCGATGGGGCTTCGTCGTATCAATAATGTACGACTCGCCCGCTGTTATGACATGAGATTGCCCTTTATATTCCAGAGTGATTTCACCCTCTAATACGGTGCCAATCTCTTCGCCTTCGTGTTTGATTTCTGCTGCACCAGTGGTTCCATAAGGTGCATATTCCTCGATCAAGAATCCGATGACTTGATCTTTGTCGCCATTCGTTACCAGTTTCATGGACACCGTCTCGCTCCCGATTTCCACAAGATCTGACGGTTTGATGACTACTTTCACTTCATCGTTCGAAGGTTGTTCAAAAGTGAAAAACTCTGATAACGATAAAGAAAATACATTAACGATTTTTTGTAGTGAGCTGACCGACGGGCTCACTTTGCCATTTTCAATGGATGAGATTGCACTGTGGGTAATACCAGCGCGCTCGGCTAGTTCCCTTTGTGACAATCCATGTTTTTTTCGTAACTGAACAATATTTTTACCAATCTCTTGATTGTCCATTCATACAGCTCCAAACGTTTAACGAGAGGTAGCCATCATAAATTCATTGAACAAAATTTGAGAGAAATGATTGGTTTTTGCTTCCCATTCTGGGTGCCACTGCACGCCAACGAAAAATTTTTGATTAGGAAGACTAAATGCTTCTACCAAGCCATCCGGGGCTTTAGCTTCTACTTGTAATAGAGGAGCAAGCTGATCGACGCCTTGGTTGTGTAGTGTGTTCACTTCAAAGAAGGTGGTATTTTCCCAATGATTTTGCACCAGCCATTGTTCAAATAAGCTCTGCTTTTGAACTAGCACAGCGTGTGCTGGCGCGTATTTTTGTTCGAAATCTTCAACAGGCGCTTCACGATGGTCATTGAAGCCGGAGTCATGAACGGCTGGGTTTAACGAGCCACCGAGTGCGACATTCATCTCTTGAAAGCCGCGGCAAATACCAAGGCACGGAATGTTTTGGTCAACCGCATGACGAATTAACGTGAATGAGAGCTCATCACGAGCTTCATCTTTGTAGCTCTCTTCGTGCGTTGCATTGTATCGATGTGGCGCAACGTTAGAGTGGCTGCCAGGAAAAAGAAAACCATCACATATGTCTAGGATGGTGGTTACGTCATCGCCCGACATGTCGGGAGCCAACATAATCGGTAGTCCTCCAAAATCCTTTATGGCGCGAAGGTAAAAGTCGTTGACCGCTTGTATCTGATAGCCACCCAACTCTTTAGCGCAGCTAACCACACCAATGATGGGTTTGTGTGTATCTGCCATGATATGTCCGTGTTCAATTTATTTAACACAAACACTACAAACCATGTACAAAATTATCAACACAGATGACCATTATTATCGTCACAACGTGATCTGAAGCACTTTTTAGGCTTCAAAACTGAATATTTATGCTCATTATATTGAACAAAACAAAATCAACTGTTACAAAATAGTTAACAGAAAGACATAAGAACCAGCCGTTAAACATCAAAAACACAGTGTAAGTACATGTTTAAATTAAAAATAACCTAAAAAACAAACAACTCGCTCAGAGTGCTGTAATTTATTTGTTAATTTGGTTATTTCTAATTTCTACTCGTCAGGCTATTTGGAGAAGAAAATGGAATCGTATCTACAGGAAGTACAAAATTTTAAACAAAAATGGCCCGATATTGAATTTATCGATCTCATCTTTACCGATATAAATGCCACCCCAAGAGGAAAACGCATCCCGATAGATGCTCTAGAAAAACTGAATAAAGGTGTTGCCCTCCCCCTTTCGACCATCACCCTAGATACCAAAGGTAACGTCGTTGAAACGGCCGGGTTGGGAGAAGATCTCGGAGAGCCAGATAATCTCTGCTATCCAATCAGCGGCACCTTAATGCCGACGGCAAAAGAACAAGTTGGTCAGCTACTGCTTAGTATGATGGATGAAACCGGGCAGCACCCTAACCCACTGTTCATCCGAAACATTCTCGCTTCTATATTGCAAACACTGCATGCTAAAGACCAATATCCTTGTGTCGCGCTCGAGCTGGAGTTCTATTTAATAGACAAAACCCGCGGCGAAAATGGCGAACCATTAACGGCAATTAACCCCACGAAAAAAACTCGAGAAAAAGATACCGAGGTTTACGACCTTGATGGACTAGATGACTACGCTGATTTCTTGGCCGACCTTAATCGAATTGCATTAGAACAAGGTTTAAACACTTCCGGAGCCCTATCTGAATCGGCACCAGGGCAGTTCGAAATCAACTTCAACCATTCTAAAGATGTACTTCGAGCATGTGATGAAATCATCATCGCAAAACGCTTGATTCGCCAGGTCGCTCATCAGCACGGATTTGACGCCACATTTATGGCGAAACCTTTTAGTGAGCAAGCGGGTAATGGCATGCACATTCATCTCAGCTTGGTTGATACAGATGGTAACAACCACTTTAGCCAATCAGACGGTCAAGCGAGCGCCTTCTTCTATCAAACCATGGCAGCGATGCTGTCACAAACATCCGATGCCATGGCCCTAATCTGTCCTAACGTTAACTCTTACCGTCGCTTTGTTCCTGGCGCTTACGTCCCGACCAAAGCCGATTGGGGAGAAAACCACCGCGGTGTTGCGTTGCGTGTGCCTATCAGCGATAGCAAAAATCGCCGTATAGAGCATCGTATAGCAGGCGCTGACGTTAACCCATACATTCTCGCTGCAGTAGTACTTTCCGCAGTATTAGCGAGTGAAAGCTACACCAAAGATCAATGTCCACCGACTCTCAGTGATGATGCAATTGAGTTACCTCTGCGTATGTCAGAAGCTCTAGAGCGACTGGAGCACAGTGAGCTAGCTCAATACATCTCAAGAGATTTTATCGATTTGTATCTAGCTTGCAAACAGAGTGAACTCGCAGAATTTGAGCGAGCGATTACTCCATTGGAAATCGACTGGATGTTGCACTCGGCATAAACAAAGGAAATGAACTTTATGACTACGCAGACCAAGGCGCTGGATGCGCCTCTTAAAATCAACTCTCAACACATTATTGTTTCTTTAATCTCGGTTGCGACGTTTGTCTTTTTTACCACAATCGGTTTGAACCATGAGGAAGGCGAAGCCTACGGATGGATGAGTCTTTTACCAACGGCGTTGGTATTGGTCTTTGCGCTGACAACACACCGAACAGTGGAAGCCCTCTTTAGCGGCGCTATTGCCGGTGTTCTTCTGCTTAACCCAACTGAAGCGGTAGAACAGATTGTTGATATTTCCATGAGTGTAATGATGGATGAAACTATTGCTTGGATCATCCTCGTTTGTGGTTTGATGGGCGGCCTAATTGCTATTTTGGAGAAAGGCGGCAGTATCTTAAGCTTCTCCGACATGCTAGTCACGAAAGTAAAAAGCCGTAAGCAATCGATGCTGATGACCTTTGCTTTAGGTATTCTGATCTTTATCGACGATTATTTGAATGCGATTGCAATTTCTTCCTCAATGAAAAAAGTTACGGACGGCTACCAAATCTCGCGTGAAAAGCTCTCATATCTTGTGGATTCAACCGCCGCACCTATCTGTATCCTCGTACCGATTTCCACTTGGGCAATTTTCTTCAGTTCGTTGCTAGAAGCAAACGGAGTAGCAGAAGCGGGAGATGGTATCAAAGCATACATTGAAGCTATTCCATACATGGCTTACGGCTGGGTAACGCTGGTGATTGTTTTGCTGGTTGCAATGGAAAAGATCCCAGATCTAGGTGCGATGAAAAAGGCAGAAAAGCGTGCGAAGAATGGTCAAGTTCGTCCAGACGGTGCAACAGATGTCGACTTTGGTCCCGATGTATCTGCACATACCAACCCAACCATGGGCCTTGTCAACTTCTTGTTACCAATGATCGTACTTGTTGCCGCAAGTTGGTATTTTGGTATCGATCTACTTGCTGGTGTTTTCGTCGCGTTAATCTTTACTATTAGCTTTTACGGCGCACAAAAACTGATCTCGATGAACGACATGTTCGAAGCTGTTTATGATGGCATTAAAGTTATGCTACTGCCGCTTGCGACCGTTATTGGTGGTTTCATGTTGAAATCGGTCAACGACTCATTGGGCGTCACGCAGTATGTCATTGAGACCGTCAGCCCTTACCTGTCAGCGTCTTACTTCCCTGCGATTATCTTTATGATTACGGGCGCGTTGGTATTTGCAACGGCATCGTCTTGGGGAACGTTTGCAGTAGCGATGCCAATTGTTCTACCTTTGGGCGAACAGCTTGGTGTGCCTCTACACTTAACCGTTGCAGCGCTGCTTTCAGCATCAGCGGCAGGGAGCCACTCTTGTTTCTTTAGTGACTCAACCGTGTTATCTGCACAAGGTTCAGGCTGTACAGCAATGCAACACGCAACCACACAGTTTCCTTATGCGTTGATTGGTATTGTTGCAACCGCGATTTTCTTCTTCATCATCGGTTAGCCCCTTTATCTAATTGCAAAGCCCTGCTCAAAAATAGCGGGGTTTTGTTCTATCAAGTCAAATGATCCTCTTAAAACGACTTTACGTCCGTTCAGTATAAAAACACTCAAAGATATACATCTGCACTCAATAAGGGTTTGGTAAACCTAATATTTTTGGTTTACGCTTAGCGAAGCGTTTATTGTGCAGCAAGGCAGCTTTTGAGTAACTTAAATGCCGCCTTAATACAGTGTTAACGGTTGGAGAGACATGAAAAAGTTAGCCCAAGAGATATGGATATTTGACGGAGATCCCGTCCAATTCTTAGGACTCCCATACACCACTCGTATGACTATTGTTAGGCTTTCTGATGGTGGCCTTTGGGTTCATAGTCCAATTAAGTTATCAAATTCGATTAGAGAGCAAATCAACAATCTAGGCCAAGTGAAATACTTAATCGCTCCTAATCATTTACACCACTTGTTCTTATCTGAATGGATATCTGCCTATCCTAGCGCAGAAGTTTATGGCACAAATGAAGTCATTAAGAAGTGCCGTGATATACACTTTCACGCTTCACTTAACCAAGGCGGTAATGCTTGGAACTCTGAGATTGAACAAGAACTATTTTCTGGCTCTCCATTAATGGAAGAGTGTGTGTTTTATCATCGACTTTCAAAGACCTTAATTGTTACTGACCTCGTCGAGAATTTTTCTGGCCAGAACTTTAACTACTGGCAGAGGTTTGTGGCTAAAGGGGCCGGTATTCTTGCTCCGAATGGAAAAATGCCTTTGGATTGGCGCCTAAGTTTTATGTTTAGCAAACAAGAGGCTCGAAAACACTTAAATAAATTGCTGTCTTGGAAACCTAATATATTGGTTATGGCTCACGGTGAAATCGTCCTTGATAATGCAGACAAGTTCTTACAGCGCTCTTTTAAGTGGCTAGTATGAGACAGCATTGAAAACTCACACAACAGAATAGACAAGAAGCTATTTTAAAACATTAGGCCCTTTTAGCTTAGTCTTAGGGGGGAATTTACAGAACTACACGTTATGTTTAACGATAAGATCCCCTGTTCCTCTTAATTGAGCATTATGCAGCAATTTAAAATTCCGTTAGAATTGCACTTCAAAAACTTCAATGCGAAGAATTCTGGACATTGATACGGACATAAGTTCAAGAGTTAACATAACGCAATAGCAATCTCTTACTAATTATTTTGCATCGAGACATTGGCATACTCCCGAAACAAACCCTTCTACTCTAAAGGTTTTGTTAATAACAGTTGCCATGCTTGTTAGTTATTCTCGTTGAACTCAGTATCTTGAAGTTGTTTGAATATATAAATTTAAAAAAAGAGACATAAGATGCACAAAAAACTCATCATTCTAAGCTTGCCTATTCTATTAGCTGCATGTGCGGCACCAAAGTATACGGTAGAAACAATCTCGAAAGAAAATCAGAGCAAGGAAATCACCATCGTAAAAGACAACGCCACGCGAGATGTTTTCTTAGATTCGATGCAAGACTGGTGTTTGGATACCGCCCATAAATGCACAGTCGTTAGCGACGGCACGCCTCCTGTAAGCTCTGAGCTAACACTTACTTACGTATCACGCTGGAGCTGGGATTTTAGAACATTTATCGCTGATGCTCAGATCAAAGCCTACAAAAATAACGAAAAAGTAGGACAAGTTGAATTTAAAGCACCAAACAGCGCGAATCCAGATAAATGGGGTAAAGACAACAAACGAATCATTTCGATGATGGATTTGTTATTCGGTAAACAAACCGTGAGTGAGGCTCAATCCAAGATTAAGCTGGGCGAAATGTAATGAGCTGAGCAATTGCCCATTTAACCAGCATCATATATTTGTAGATAAAGATAGGAATGTTTAAGTGACTGAAGTCAAAACCATTGGGCTTTTCTTTATAACCGCCATTGCAGAAATATTAGGCTGCTACTTACCTTATCTCTGGTTAAAGGAAGATAAGTCAGTTTGGCTTTTGGTACCAGCAGCGCTGTGTCTTGCTATGTTTGCTTGGCTTCTATCTTTACATCCTACCGCAACTGGCAGAGTTTATGCTGCTTACGGAGGTGTCTATATTTTTGTCGCAATTCTATGGTTGTGGTGTATCGACGGCGTTCGACCAACGCTCTGGGACATAGTGGGGGTTTCTATCGCTATGCTTGGCATGTCAATCATCATGTTTTCACCCAGAGCATCCTAAACGTAACCGAGGGAAACCCTTACGCTTATTTGGCTATGTGCTAGATTTATTGATTAATAACATTATGACGTAATTGCTACATAGCCAAAGTACGCTTGGGCTTCACCCCAAAACAACGCTATTTATAGGAGATACCAATGAACCATGCAGTGAAGGCAAGATTTGATGAGTATCCAAAACATGTGCGTATTCGGATAGAAGAGCTACGAAATACCGTCTTAACTATCGCTTCTGAATTAAAACTGGGGGAAGTTGAAGAATCTCTAAAATGGGGAGAGCCAAGCTACAGTGTGAAAACAGGTAGCCCGGTAAGGATGGATTGGAAACAGAAAACGCCTAGTCGTTATTATCTGTTCTTTAATTGCCAAACTAAGCTCGTCGACACATTCCGCGAACTGTATAGTGACTCACTTGAGTTTCAGGGTAATCGAGCAATAATTCTATCTTTATCAGCACCTTTGCCAGAAGCTTCAATCAAGACCTGTTTAGAATTAGCATTAACCTATCAAAAGCGAAAGAACTTACCTCTTTTAGGTATGTAAAATCGCTTAATAAAACTATTTACGGCCGATTAACCATATTCAACTACTCTACCTTTGTATCCTTTTTAATGCTTCCGCAGTAAAGTTTTAGATTAAGTGGTCACGTTAATAGCGCCGTAACCAAACTAGTAATATCGAAATAAAGAAGAGTTTATGAAATCAAAAATCTTGTTCTTACTTATGCTTGGAGCTCATTTCAATGCTTTTTCAGCGACGAACTATCAAGTCAATGTGGTAGTAACAGAGCCTCAATCAACATTCATTTTTCCGACTTTTGAAATATCCTCTAAAGGAAAAAGCAAAACCAGTTTTGTCGACGGCTGCACGTACTTAGGAACCCTTTCAGAACCGAGCAAAAATAGCATACAACTTGAAGCTACCATGTCATGCAACCGAGATGGCGCTACGTCAAGGATGGAAATGCCGGTATTTGTACTCAACTCCGAGGGTCAAAGCGCGAGTTATGATCTTGTAGAAAACGGGAGCGTGATGTGGAAATATTCTGTAGAAGTTAAGCCGTCACTTAAAAAGTGATATATCAGAAATACTAAAGTAACAATCAGCACTATTAACCGCCGTTTAAGTGTAATAGGTATATTCTTTACGACTTAATGACGTTACTTGTTGCCGCAAGTCTCCAACTCATGTACAAAACAGCCCTAATTTTAATAGGAGCTAAGTGGCAAGAATTTAATTGTACGTCAGGTAACTTTAGGTGATGCTGAAGGCATTACAAACGTCCTCAATCCCATCATTATTGAAGGTTTATACACTGTATTAGATACGCCTTTCACACCTGAAGAAGAAAAAGAGTTCATTACTCATTTCCCAGAACGGGGCGTGTTTACAGTCGCTTTATCCGAAAATAGCTCACAAGTCATTGGTTTCCAAAATATCGAGCCCTTTGCACAATATACAAAAGCTTTTGACCATGTTGGCATAATTGGTACGTTTGTTAGTGACGGTGCTCGTGGCCAAGGTGTGTCTAAACAGCTTTTCAAATCGACATTCGAAGTAGCCAAACAAAAGGGTTACGAAAAACTATTTGCGTACGTTCGCAGCGATAATGAGCGAGCGTTATCAGCCTATCTCAAACAAGGCTTCGAAATCGTAGGGACCGCGAAGAAGCATGCAAAAGTTCGTGGGAAATACGTAGACGAAGTCCTCATTGAGAGGTTTTTGTAGGTGTTAAGTCGCTAAACACTAAGCACGCATATAAGAACATTTGAACCAAGACTCAATTTCCGTCGTAGAAATCTCTTTTCTAAAATAGGTTATTTGAAATGAAACTGACCTCGGAAACTGAGTCAAGAATAATAGAAATGGCATGGGAAGACCGCACCCCATTTGAGGCTATCGAATTTCAATTTGGTTTGAATGAATCCGACGTGATTCAGTTTATGCGTAGCCGGCTCAAATCAAGTAGCTTTAAATTGTGGCGTAAAAGGGTTTCGGGGCGCAATACAAAACACAACAAGCTACGAAACTCAGACATCATTAGAGGTTATTGCCCAACTCAATATAAGCCGCGATAGCGAACTGCACTTGGCATAAATTTTTATTACGAATCGCAACATTTATCGCCCTACCTTTGAATCAACTCCATGATTGAAGGGGAATAGTCACCACTTAATTCAACCTAGGTGTTTCAGGGCGATAATAAATTCAATGGGAGTCATCTAAACATCCTCAGACGCCATCAAACTAATGATTCCACAGAAAAGATTAACACCAAACGCCCACTAAAAATAACTCAGATTAAGGCGTCATTTAACCCGTGTATCAATCTTCTTTTACCTTCTATTTAGGCACTAGAATCACTAACCTTCTATTTTATCTTTGAAGGCACAGATAAAAAGATGCATGATTAAAAAGGAAAAATAGCGGATAACGGTTTAACAAGCACTCGGAGCTTGGAGGCAATTTTGAACAAATTACTAATGATATTTGCGTTGGTTTCTTTACCTTGCTTGGCCTCTGATGATGTTGAAGATCCCTGCAAAGTAAAAGGCGGTGGCGTTATGGCTGGTTATCAGTGTGTAGAAAAGAAAATGGAATCTGCAGATAAAGAGCTTAACGAAAGTTACAAGGAAGCAATCGCTAGAATAGGTGAGGAAGAAAAAGCACTAAGGGAAACATGGTCTCAGACCGAACTGGTAGAGCCATTTCGAAAGGCCCAAAGAGCTTGGCTAAAATACAGAGACGCCGAATGTGAATTTACGGGCCTGTCTTCCACACCCTCACCCTGGCAAGGTGTCCAGATTGAAGAATGTAAGTTAAGAATGACGTTAGAACGCGTCGAATACTTCAATGGTGTATACGTAGGCTAAACGGATTACATCTAACAAAGCATTTCAAGAAGATTCGCAACTCTTGGTAATTTCAGTTTAAATGTACTCTGTGTTTAAGATGCAAGCGTTCAGGTTGTGCGTAAAGCTTATATGGGTGTGAAATAATTATGGAAAAAGACGATTTAGTTGGGCTAGTAGTTAAGTATTTCGAGAAAATAGATGCCGGTGATCCTAGCTATCTGGATCTATTCTCAGAGGATGTTGACTTTTTCTTTCCTAAATTTGGGCAAGCGAAAGGAAAGAGTGCCTTAGTGGAGTTTGGCAATAGGATTGGTAGCTCGTTGATTAGTATCTGGCACGACATAGACGGCTTTCAAATAACGACTGCTGGAAACAAGGTCATTGTTGAAGGACAGGAAGGCGGCGTAATGAGTGATGGTACCTCTTGGCCGGACAACAAAGTTTCCACAGGGCGTTTTTGTAGTGTATTTGAGTTTGAAGGAAAAATGATAAGTCGTATGTTTGTGTACGTAGATCCTGACTTCCCGAGTCGAGATTTTGAGAGAATTTCCGTGCTGTCAGGCGAGAGCAACGTGCGACAAACTGTTCAAGCCTGAATACTACCGTTACCGCATAGCATCTTTGTTATGCGGTAGTATTCGTAGTTAAGGTGTGTTGAGGGCTTTGATATCGCTTTACTCACACCTTATCAGTGCGTTAGCCACATTCCCTTACTGATAGAAATGCTACTTTCTTCAATCGTCCTGTATTATGATAATGAAAAAGATTGCATTAATTTTAAGATTAAAATGAACCAAAAATTTTTTCTAAAACTACTCCCTGTCCCTTTTCTTCTAGCCGGTTGCCAGTCTACGCAAAGCCAGCTACAGCCTATACCTGAAAACGTATTATCAAACCTATCGACTCAATGGGCAGTGGTAGAGGCCTGTTTTCATTCCGATGCTTATAGCTTAGAGCAATCGGTAAACTATCGAGAGGCCATTAACTATTCTTTTTCTACTTGGCTAGTCGATCAGTCCGATATCGATCAGTCGGTAAATGAAGCTCGTGTAGCGTTATCAGAATATCAGTCTCAGAATGATGGTTTAGGAACAACATGTAAGGATTGGCACCTACCCCTAGAATCTGGATTGCGAGAAGTTAACAATCATAAGAATCAAGTGGCGATAGACCAGCAGCGAGCACATGAAATACATAAAGCAAACGCTTCTAAACCTGTGACGTATTCAACACCAGCATCTACTTCGACTAGTAATGTTGTTCACTGTTACAAATTGGAAGACGTTAGCTTGAATAAGAACATTCAAACCTTTAATGGAATGATATGCCCTATAGGCTGGCTTAAATATTATGGCTATTAATGTATTTGATTAATACAGCACTTAAGAATGAACTCTAAGTTTAATTTTTAGTTCAAGATTGGGTTTCTTGTTTACAATGTTATGTTTCCAGTTGGATTACCGTATTCGAATAGATTGACGAAGTTAATCAATATATGTGTATTGATGCTTACTTTTTATCGAGTTATCTTTGTTTGATAGCCATTAAAACGAGTAAGGAAACAAAGTGACTGTGTTAACAAAAGGCATACACCACGTAGGTTTAACCGTATCTAACCTAGAAGCAAGCGCGAAGTTTTTCACTGAACAATTAGGTTGGAGTGAAGTAAAAAGAAATCCAGACTACCCGGCAATATTTGTGAGTGATGGGCATATCATGCTTACACTATGGGCGGCTAAGGCTGATGCCGCCACTCCATTTGACAGAAAAACGAATATTGGTTTGCATCACTTAGCTTTACTCGTAGAGACTGAGAAGCAACTCGATGAGTTGCGTGATCAATTTATGGCGTCGGGAATCGAAATTGAGTTTGGTCCCGAGCTTGTTAAAACAGGACCCGCAAAACATTTAATGTGTTACGACCCAAGTGGTATTAGGGTTGAGTTTTTCTGGGCGGGCTCATAAAACAAACATAACAAAGTTTTATAATAGGGATTTGGCACACATGGCATTGTTAGTTTGCACCGCCTTTGGTGTTTAAGGTGCTCAGTAGAAGCTTGCGTATTGAATGCCCCTCCCCTCCTACTACACATTTTGCGACTTACGAGTAAGTCCAAAAGGATAAATGTTATGTATAAAATCGGCGTTGTTTTATTTGATGATTTCACGGATGTCGATTTCTTTCTTATGTATGACTTGCTGGGGCGCACAACCGACAGTTGGACAGTAAGTATACTTGGAACTAAATCTGAACATCATTCCCACCTCGGTATGAAAGTTAAAACAGACGGACACCTTTCTGAGGTGACGAATCAAGATGTCGTTCTTATTACAAGCGGCAAACGGGGTATTCCAGCCGCTTTAAAAGATGCTGAATTTATGTCAGCGTTGAATCTTGATCCAAATAGGCAGCTAATAGGTTCGATTTGTGCGGGATCATTCATCCTCCATGAACTCGGTTTACTAAAAGGCAAGCGATTAACAACAAACCCAGATGCAAAGGACGTTCTACAACGTATGGGAGGAGATGTTCAGGATCTACCTCTCGTGATAGACGGTAATGTAGCGACGGCCGGTGGCTGCCTTTCACTGATGTATCTAATTGGCTGGTTAACAGAGCGGCTATTTGACTCAAACAAACGAAAAGCTATACAAAATCAATTGATACCTGCTGGGCAATTAGAGCTGTTTGAAGAGCTTATTGCCACAACTATTCAATCAGCAGAGTTAGCAAGCTCGGATAACAAGGCGTTAAATAATCATTCATAACATGTGGTGTTTTACATTACGTTAGTTTTAGTGTTTAGGGTAAGTCACACATCAGTCTTGTGTGACTTACCCTTGAACATAACGCAACTTGGGGAAATTAACTTACAGGGAGTAAATCAATTGGTAAAAATGTACGGTTCTGAAGAGACAAGAGCGTTTTGCTGTAATTGTAAAGAAATAACGCTACATCGGTACGAAAGCTTCTCTAAAGCGCAGGAAAAGACCGAGAAAAAAGCTAAAGGTTTCTTCTCTGGTCTATTTGCAGCAATAATTAGCTCATTAATGGAAGGCGAAGCGACTGGTGACTACAAATGTACAATATGCGGCACCAATCTTCACACGCCAGATAATTTAGATTAATAGTCAGTGTCTCTAATGCCACGGCTAGTGGCACGCAACATAATTTATAGACGGCTCTAGTGGGTTTGAAGCGTATACACCTTATGCATTGCATTTAGGGTTTTGAGGTTGTGTTGCGGATCAAGTAGTGCGCTTTTATCTCTAACAAGGGGCTAAAGCAGAGCAAAAACAAGGGACAAGAAAAGAAGTAGTTTTACTTGAGTATCAATGAATTACAGACACAAAAAAGCCCACCAAAAGGTGGGCTTTTTTAAAATTTGGTGGGTCCGGGCGAACTCGAATCGCCGACCCCTACCATGTCAAGGTAGTACTCTAACCAACTGAGCTACGGACCCAAATTTTTTATGTTCCTAACCATTCAATTCAGAATGGTGCGTCCGAGTGGACTCGAACCACCGACCCCCGCCATGTCAAGGCGATACTCTAACCAGCTGAGCTACGGACGCATTTCTCTGGAACGACGAGGATATTAGCTATAAGCGAACGGTGGTGCAAGCACAAATTTACCAACTTTGAACCGTTTGGCGAAAATGTAAACTCAACACGCGTTTTCAGATGATTTTATCAGCAAAGCTGAATCTTTCATGGATTAAAAGTGTGATCTATATAACTTTTATTATCTCACTTAATTGTCGTAAGGCACTTCACTGAGCATCCAAATCTGTAAGATTTGCGATACCTTAGGGCAAGTGCCGAACAAAATCTGATATTTAGGTTTAAATGGTTCGCCGATATAGGTTGTACGGATCAACTCTCCTGTTTTGACGTCTACTTGAGTGCTCACCCTGCCTTTGAAGTTTTGAAATATGACAAACTGCTCACTGTGGTAAACCATTTGCTCTCGGTAAAACAAGAAATGATCTTGGGGTGTCTCTGTCAATTCACACTCCAGTGGTTTCAAATTAGGTATCGCACTAACATTCGATGCGATGAACAACGCCGATAAAATCCATCCGTATCGCATATGGCTGCCCTATTCTGCCCTCTTTTTCAAAGTATAGGCCCTGCCTTGATGACTGATACAAAAAAGGCTTTGATCATCTCTAATCAAAGCCCCTTGTTTCTGCTGGTTAATTGTCGTGTTTAGTCGTCCGCCTCAAACACAACGTTATAATTTTCGGTGTATGTACAATTCGGCTGACGGCTACAAGTAAAGAAACGTCTCCCTTTGAACTCACCTTGGCTTGCGGTTTTAATGATCATCGGACTGCCGCATTTTTTACAAAAACGCACTTCTTTATCGGGCTCAATCAAATCAATGTGTGCCGCAAGCAAACGACGTAATCGCCCAACTTGATAACTGTGCTTTATCGAGGCGCCAATTAAAGGCAGGTTGGCCGTCTTACAAACATGAATCAATAACTTTTGTCTTTCTATCTTACCCTTGTTTAGCTCCTGCCCATTATCCAATTCAACGATAACGCGCGGCTCTAGTGTCCTTGGGTCACAAATAACGTAATCAAAATAGCTTCGAGATATACGATTGTTCGCGACAAAAAACTGCTTCTTATTTTTGATTTCTTTTGGCGTAACCAAACTGGACATGTTTACTTTCGCGAATACTACGGCATGCTCCCCTACCGCCGCTCTTAACGCATTATAGAACGCACCCTCTTGACCTCTGAGCAGAGGGCCTTTCGAGCGATAAGGATAATCACGCGTGTCATCGTGCTTAATCACGTACTTTTGAATAACAAAGAAGAATAAAACCAGAAGAACAACAATGATAAAAATGTTGGTCATAAATAAAGTGCATCCAAAACAACTCGTTGCTCAAAGCGTAAATGGAAATGTTATGCAGAGCAACAAAACCTCGCAATTTTGAGGCGCCACGACGATAGCAAGAAACAGAAAATTTTGCTCACCAATAAAAACGAGCCAATCACACACTTGGATTGGCTCGTTTAAATTTTGTTAATACATTATGTATGCTAAGAATCAACTATTAGCGTCTGGCTGATTCTCTGGCATCGCATCAATAAAAGCTGGCAGTTGATTGCATGACTGCACAACAGCGTTAATGGTTGGATAAAGAGAAGTATCTACACCAAAGCGTTGTGCGTTATAAAATTGTGGTACCAGACAAATATCGACAATAGATGGCGAGCTTGTCAGGCTAAACTTGCAATCACCATTTAGTTTACGATGCTTCTGAAGTTTCTCTTCTAATGCTGTAAAACCTTTGTGGATCCAGTGATGAATCCAAGCGACTTTGCGCTCTGGTTCGCAAGCTAGCTCCCCCTCTAAATACTGTAGAACTCTTAAGTTATTCAGGGGATGAATCTCCATTGCAATATCCTGAGCCAAAGCTAGCGCTTGGTATCGAAGCGGCGTTTGCTCGGGGATCACAGTGACATCCGGGTAGTGTTCTTCTAAGTATTGAATGATCGCCAGTGACTGGGTTAACTGAACCTCCCCATCCACCAGCAAAGGAACCAGTTCAGAAGCGTTTAACTCATGGTACTCGTCACTGTGTTGTTCGCCACCATTGCGCACCAAGTGTACCGATTTTGAATCATACGATAACTCTTTAAGATTCAAGCAAATACGCACACGATACGCCGCCGATGATCGCCAGTATCCGTATAAAATCATGCTATCGCTCATATCGTCTCCCAACCAGCATTGTTAGTGCTTGAGATATTGGCTAACTTGTTGGTCAATCGAGCCGAATATGTTGTTGCCATCCGCATCGAACATTTCCAATCTGATTGAATCTCCAAACGACATGAAGTTAGTCGACGGCTTACCATCACGAATGGTTTCAATCATGCGAACTTCCGCGATACATGAATAGCCAACGCCACCTTCTTCAATAGAAGTGCCATGTTCCGTTCCCTGCTTGTTGGATACCGTACCTGAGCCTATAATCGCCCCAGCAGATAGCGGGCGCGTTTTAGTCGCGTGAACAATTAAGTCTGCGAAATCAAACGTCATATCGATACCTGCATTCGGGCGACCAAACGGCTTGTGGTTGTAGGTCGAGACCAATGGTAAATGCACTTTGTTTTCGTACCACGCATCGCCTAGTTCGTCTGGTGTTACTGCCACAGGAGAAAACGCAGAAGAAGGTTTAGATTGGAAAAAACCAAACCCTTTAGCTAATTCTGCGGGAATTAGCCCACGTAGTGAGACATCATTCACCAGCATGATCAAACGAATCGACTCCTGAGCCTCTGCAACACTCGCGCCCATTGGTACGTCACCAGTGACCACAGCCACTTCACCTTCGAAATCAATACCCCATTCATCACTCGCAAACTCGATGTTGTCACAAGGACCAATAAAGGCATCAGAGCCTCCTTGGTACATCAACGGATCCGTCCAAAAACTCTCTGGCATTTCAGCGCCGCGAGCTTTTCGAACCAACTCAACGTGGTTTACGTAAGCACTGCCATCAGCCCACTGATAAGCGCGAGGAAGCGGCGACTCGCAGTAGTGCGCTTCAAACTCTTCATACCCTGCAACCGTGCCATTGTTCAGTGCAACGTATAGCTCTTCCAGTTGCGGTGCTAGCGTATCCCAGTTATCAAGTGCCACCTGCATCGTCGGTGCTAAGTTCATGGGGTGGAAAATTTCTGTCGCTGGTACGCAGCGCGTTAAGTCTTTGCTCACGACCATCAACAAACCGTCACGAGTGCCATTTTTCTTGGTTGCTAATTTCATCCTTGCCTCTTACTTCTCTTGCCAGCTATAGACGTATTCTTTGTTTTCTACTTTTTCCAGCTCATCCGAAAACTGAAGTGCGTGACGCGTATCAATCATGACCGCGACTTCGTCGGCAAAAGTCTTCTTATGCTCTCGCCCTGCCTTGAAAGCTTTCGGGTGAGGGCCATGTGTAAAACCTGCTGGATGGAATGTCACCATACCCGCTTCAATGTTGTCACGACTAAAGAAGTCACCTGCATGGTAGAACAAGACTTCGTCATAATCGTCATTGTTGTGGTAGAACGGTACTTTGAGCGCTCCAGGATCACTTTCAATTGGACGAGGAACGAAGGTGCACACCACAAATCCTGCTCCTACAAATGTAGTATGTGCAGAAGGCGGTAAATGGTAACGATGTGACATAAGTGGACGAATATCACGCCAGTTCACTTTTACTACCGCCAAATCACCATGCCACCCAATCGCATCCAGCGGGTTGAATGGGTAAGTGATAACACTGACTTTATCGTGGCGTTTCACCTGAACCTGTGTTTGATTCTCAGAATATTGAGCACGGAACTGATCGTTGATCGACGGCGTTTCTAAAACCGCCGGATCAAACACCGCGTGGTTTCCAACCATGCCTTTTTCGGGCAATGTATAAGCCGCATCGGTGTTTTCAATCATCAGAATGAACATCGGCTCGCTTGGTTCTAAACGCCAGCTCGTTGAGCGCGGGATCATGACATAATCCCCTTCGCTCACTTTCAAATGACCATAATCACAGTAGAGATCTGCCGTACCTTGGTGGATGAATAGCAGTTCGTCGCCATCTGCATTTCTCACCAAGAAGTCCATTTTTTCATCCATACGCCAAACACGAACTTTACAATTCGCGTTGTGTAATAGATGCGGGACTGCCCAAGGGGTAATATGGCTGGCTTTTTCGACTAGATTAAAATCAAACGCTCGTGGACGTAGCTCGCCCTCCCACTCAGACCACCCCGTTGGGGCATGTTGATGATGAAAATGTGTTGCGGGGCCGAAGAAGCCACTTCGACCTGCCTCACGTTCATAAATTGCCTCTTCCGGGAAGTCAGCATGTGCTTGTTTAGAGCACACTCCCTCCCGGTGAGGGAATGTGATCCATTTATGCATCGCTCAATACTCCTCGGCGAATTTGGTCTTCTTCTATCGATTCAAACAACGCTTTGAAGTTACCCTCGCCAAAGCCTTCATTGCCTTTACGTTGGATGATTTCGAAGAACACAGGGCCGATAACGGTTTGAGTAAAGATCTGTAGCAAGATGCCATCTTTCGTTGGTGCACCATCAATAAGAATCTGCAAATCACGAAGCTTGCTTACATCTTCACCGTGGCCTTCAACACGCTGATCGACTTTCTCGTAATAAGTATCTGGCGTTGGCATAAAGTCCATGCCTCGCTCACGCAAGGTTTTGACCGTTTCGTAGATGTCGTCAGTGGTCAATGCGATGTGTTGAATACCTTCGCCATTGTATTCACGGATAAACTCTTCAATCTGTGATTTATCATCTGACGACTCATTGATAGGAATTCGGATTTTGCCGCAAGGTGCGGTCATCGCACGGCTGACAAGACCAGTCAACTTACCTTCGATATCGAAATAACGAATTTCGCGGAAGTTACCAATGCGCTCATAGAAACCAGACCAGACATCCATGTTGCCTTGCTTAACGTTGTGCGTTAAGTGGTCGATTTCGTAAAGACCAACATTCGCTTTTGATAAACGTTCATCAGCATCATCATAAAAACGAAAATCGACATCATAAATACTCTGCTTTCCATAACGGTCGACAAAATAAAGCAAGCTTTCACCGATGCCATAAATAGCAGGAATGCTTAGCTCCATCGGCCCAATTTCCGTTTTATATTCTTTACCGCCTTTCTCTAACGCATGCGCCAGAGCAACGGTGGCGTCTTTCACACGAAATGCCATGCCACAAACCGACGGACCGTGAACTTTGGCGAATCCCTCAGCTTGGCTATGCGGCTGCGCATTCACAATAAAGCTAATGTCACCTTGTCGATATAACCACGCTTCTTTTGAGCGATGCTTTGCAATCTCCGCAAAACCTAACGATATAAACAGATCTTTAAGCTGTTGAATGCCTTTGTTGTCAGCAGCAGTATATTCAACAAACTCAAATCCGTCTGTTCCTAGTGGGTTATATGCATCAACCATGACTTTCTCCTTGTCTCAGTAGCTTTTGTTTGGACTTATTTTTCTAACTTGGCGCAGGTCTTGAGAAATTGGAATACGTGGGGAGAAATCTTTATCTTGGCGATTTTTACGCATAATTGTAAAATATATATTACACACAGAGAACGCATCGAACCCACTTTCGTAAACATCAAACAAACTGCTTATTTTCAATATATTAGATTGATATTTTCGGCTTTACGCCACCACACAAAATGTAAACAAGTTGTTACTTTGGCATTTTATCTTGGCAACGTAGCTCAAAAAGCAAAAGGGGATGGAAAGTCTATTGCACCCTATCTCTATCCGATTTATTCATTTGATCCTGCAAAACATCAAAAGTAATGTTTCGTGACGCTTCATACAGTTCGAAAGGCTCATTGGTCAGAATCGTGTCATGGATACCCCTTTATTGATTCACCTCAGTTTTATTCAAAAGTAACTGTGCCATAAGTGGTGCTCTGTTCCCTATCGAGCCGAGCCACAAGGCTTCACGCTCGATCAGAAAAAGAGACATCTAATGACGCACATTAATCAAGAACGCTTAGTTGAACACTTTTGCCAACTAGTACGTATCGACAGCGAATCAAAAAACGAAAAACAAATTGCAGAAACACTGGCAGAACAGCTAGGCGAGCTAGGCTTTACCGTACGCAAACTTCCAGTACCTGAGCACATTTCTAACGGTTTTAACGTGTACGCCCGTTTAGACGGCAAAAAAGACGGCTCTATTCTAATGAGCTGTCATATGGATACGGTCACTCCAGGTATTGGCATTGAGCCAATCATCGAAGACGGCGTTATCCGTTCAAAAGGCAATACGATTCTTGGTGGCGATGATAAATCTGGTATTGCTGCCATCATGGAAGCCGTTCGTTGTATTCAAGCGGAAAACCGTGAGCACAAAACGTTAGAACTTGCTTTCACCGTGTATGAAGAAGGCGGTTTATTCGGTTCACAATACTTCGATATGTCACACGTCACTTCAACGGAAGCAATCGTGTTAGATACGGGTGGCCCTATTGGCACCATTGTGACCGCAGCCCCAGGCCAGCAAAAGATCATGGCAAAAATCAAAGGTCGACCAGCACACGCAGGGCTTGCGCCAGAAGAAGGCATCAGTGCGATCATGGTGGCGGCTGATGCTATCAACCAAATGAAGCTACTTCGCATCGACGAAGAAACGACAGCCAACATCGGTATGGTTAACGGCGGTCAGGCCACAAACATTGTTATGCCTGAATTAAAAATCGTGGCAGAAGCACGCTCCCTGAATGGCGATAAACTAGATGCTCAGGTCAATCATATGATCTCAACATTAGAGTCTGTCTGTAAAAAACACGGTGCAGAAGTCGAAATTGAATCTAGCCGAGCCTACGACGCTTTTGTTATTGAAGAAAACCACCCACACGTAAACGCTATAAAAACAGCGTTTTCAGAGTTGGGAATTGACGCCTTCACAAAAGGCACTGGCGGCGGTAGCGATGCCAATAACTTTAACAAGAAAGGTCTCACAACGGTCAACCTTTCAACTGGCATGGCAAAAGTACACACGACAGAAGAGTTTATCGCGGTAAGTGATATGGTCAAAATCACTGAGTTCGTGAAACATTTCCTAGTCAGTTAACGTCGTGCCTTTTGAAGAGCAGACTGACTATCTTCCCCTTCTAGCCTGTGCTTGAAGGGGATTTTAATTTGTATCGAAGCAAAATTACTTCCCGTCATGCCAACTTGATATCAGATCTTCAAAGAAATTCCCCTAGCTCACTTTTTGAGACCAGACAGCTCAACACCTGACACCATGTTACAGTAATGTTAAAACTCGATTGTGTAGACAATTTATACAATATACATTTTTGGCATCTTTCAGGATGAAAAAGAGTGAGACAAGGATGAAATTACCTAAGTTGCTTTTATTAGCGTCGATGATGAGCCCAATACTGGCAACATCAAGCTATGCCGCACCGTATCCCGCAGGTGTGACCCTCGCTGAGATACAAGAAATTACGCTAAACAATGGAGCTGAAGTTACTTCTATTGACCCAGCCAAGCAAGCCGCAGAGCCCGCTTTTAATCTCGGTCGAGACCTGTTTGAAGGTCTGGTCATTCAAGATAAGCAAGGTAAAACCATTCCTGGTGTTGCTGAGTCTTGGTCAGTCAATGACAACAATACGGTTTATACCTTCCACTTACGTGATGCAAAATGGTCAAATGGCGAAACGGTCACTGCACAAGATTTTGTCTACAGCTGGCAACGCTTACTGAATCCAAGCACTGCTTCACCCTACGCTTGGTTTGCGGCCATTCCAAATATCGAAAACTCGCAAGCCATTATGAAAGGCGACGCCGCACCCGAGTCCTTGGGCGTGAAGGCGCTGGATGAAAAAACGTTCCAGGTAACACTCGAAGAGCCTATTCCCTTCTTTACGAAACTATTAAGTCATCCAGTGCTTGCCCCCGTTCACAAAGCGACCGTTGAAAAACATGGCAACCGTTGGACCCAGCCTGAGCATATCGTTACAAATGGTGCGTTTACTGTCTCTGAATGGAAAGTTAACGAAAAACTGGTGATGGTTAAAAACCCACATTACTGGGACGCAAGCAATGTAGTGCTGGAAAAAGTCACCTGGCTACCAATTGGTGATGCAAACGTAGTGCTAAACCGCTACCTAGCCGGTGAGATAGACCAAGCGGTTTCCATTCCTGCCGCTCAGAAGAAAAAGTTAATTCAACAACGCCCACAAGAAGTGGCAAGCACCAGTGCGTCTCTTGGCTCCACATTCTATTACCTCAACACTCAACAAGGACCAACAAAAGACGTGCGGGTCCGTAAAGCCCTCTCATATGCCATTGACCGTCAACTGTTAACGAGTGCTATCTTGAGAAACGGTGGGGTTCCAATGTATACCCTTGTGCCACCTCAAACAGATGGTTTTAAATCTCACACTCCTGAGTTCGCAACTTGGAACCGTCATAAACGTATCGAAAAAGCGCAGCAATTACTGTCAGAAGCTGGATACGATAAAAGCAATCCGCTTAAGTTGACGTTTACCGTACCAACTTTCTCGATGGACGTAAAAATGGCAACGACCATGGCAGGTATGTGGAAAAGCCGTTTGGGTGCGCAAATCACAATAAAACAGCTAGAACCGAAAGTGTTCTACGCACTTAAAGAGCCGACCGACATTACTCGCGGCGGCTGGACGGCCGACTACAATGAAGCCTCTACATGGTTGGATATCTTCGTTTCTAGTGGCGAGTACAACGATTCTCGTTATAACAACCCGCAATACGACGAGTTAATGGCTCGCTCAAAGACCATGAGCAACCCATCAGAACTGTATCTACAAGCAGAAAGCATGCTGATTGAAGACATGGCCATTATTCCTATTTATCGTCCGGGTAACGATCAATACCTCATCAAGCCTTACGTGGGCGGCTACGAACTGACAAACCCTGAGTCGTCGTACTACCGCAAGAATGTCTATGTGAAAGCCCACTAAAAGCATGTTTTCGGTCTGAGTCGGCAAGTTCAATGTTTACTTGCCGTTCCTCATATCTCTCGGTGGAGAAGGCAATCAGAGCTCAGACCATTTTTTATTCATAACCGTTCGAAGTGATTTCGGATGACCAAAGGATGATGGATCATGATTTGGTACATTGTTAAGCGATTAGCTATCGCTATCCCCACGCTTCTATTCATCGCACTCGTATCATTTTGGCTGATGCACATTGCACCAGGGGGGCCATTTGATATGGAACGGCCTATGCCAGAGGTGGTACGTGCGAATATCGAAGCAAAATTCCATTTGGACCAGCCCTTCCTTACTCAGTTTTGGATTTACATTGGTAATTTCATACAAGGAGATCTCGGTCCGAGCTTCGTTTATCAAGACTTCAGTGTTACACAGCTCGTCGCACAATCATGGCCAGTTTCAGCAGTATTAGGCGTACTCTCTTTTTGTATCTCCGTTCCACTTGGCATGCTACTTGGCACCATTGCGGCATTGAACCGAAATAGCCGCCTAGATTACGGCCTGATGACACTTTCGATGACTGGAGTTGTGGTTCCGGCTTTCGTGCTTGCTCCAGTTTTAGTCATGATCTTCGCTATTCAGCTCGGCTGGTTCCCTGCTGGTGGTTGGGAAGGAGGAAAGCTGGCTTTTCTTGTTCTTCCCGTGCTCAGCCTGGCGATTGGCTCCATTGCGAGTATTGCACGCGTCATGCGTGGCGCAATGATTGAAACGCTCAACCAACCATACATTCGAACGGCAAAAGCCAAAGGTTTGTCCACAACCTACATTTTATTCCATCACGCTTTGCGACCATCCCTGATTCCCGTCGTTGCGATGCTCGGCCCTGCGTTTGTGTCTGTCGTGACAGGCTCGGTAATTATCGACATTTTCTTTGGTACAGGTGGCATGGGACAACACTTTGTGTCTGGGGCTCTCAACCGCGACTACGGCCTAGTAATGGGCATTACTCTGATTGTCGCTTCACTCACTATCTTCTTTAACCTTGTGGTCGACTTGCTATATACGATTATCGACCCTCGTATACGCGTTTAGGAGTCCGGCATGTTAACGATCAAAAAACTGGATACACAAGCTCTTCAAGATCAAGTCGTCGACAATATTGAAGCCGTCGAAGGTCGCAGTCTTTGGCAGGATGCATGGACTCGATTTCGTAAAAACAGAGCCGCGATGACATCAGTGTATGTTTTGGCGTTCATTACCTTATGCATCACTTTCGGCCCCTCTCTTGCCGCTTTTGGCCATGATGAAATTGACTGGGAAGTGCTCATCGATCCATACGAGCTAGGGAAACCTTCACTGAGCAGTGGCCATTACTTTGGTACCGATGATCTCGGGCAAGATGTTTTCGCTCGCACGATGCAAGGTGGCAGGCTCTCTATTTTGGTAGGTTTTGTTGGCGCCTTAGTCGCCGTTGTTATTGGTACGATTTGGGGAAGTATTTCCGGCTATCTTGGCGGCGTTGTCGATAGCGTAATGATGCGCATTATTGAGGTGCTCGATTCGGTGCCATTTATGTTTATGGTTATCCTGTTTGTTACCCTTTTTGGCAACAACATCTACCTGATTTTTATCGTGATCGGAATGGTATCTTGGCTGGGCATTGCCCGTGTTGTACGTGGTGTCACCTTCGGTCTAAAAAAGAGAGAGTTCATCGAAGCCGCACACTCTATTGGGGTTTCTAAATTGACAATTGTCCGACGCCATGTTCTGCCTAATGTTCTTGGGATCGTGATGGTTTATTCCTCCTTAATGGTACCAGGATTCATTATGTTCGAATCGTTTTTGAGCTTCTTAGGGCTTGGTGTTCAACCACCAGACACGAGCTGGGGAATCCTAATTTCCGAAGGCGCAAAAACGATTGACGTTGCATTGTGGATGCTGCTTTTTCCCTCTCTGTTTTTAGTTGCCACCCTCTTTTGTTTTAACTTCATCGGCGATGGCTTGCGTGATGCTCTTGACCCGAAAGACCGATAAGGACAAACCCATGCTATCTATTGAAAACATGAACGTGCGCTTCGATACGCCAGATGGGCAAGTGCAAGCGGTCAGTAATCTCTCCTACTCGATTAAAGCGGGCGAAACTCTTGGGATTGTTGGGGAATCAGGTTCGGGAAAAAGCCAGTCTGTTTTCGCATTAATGGGGTTAACCGCGGATAACGGCGCCGTGTCTGGAAGCGCAATGTTCCACGGTGATGATTTACTCGCGATGTCTAAAAAGCAGCTCAACCGCATCCGTGCAGAGAAAATCGGAATGATCTTTCAAGATCCGATGACGTCACTCAACCCATTTATGAAAATTGGCAAACAGCTTTGTGAAGTTCTCATGATTCATAAAGGAATGACCCGAAAACAAGCAAAAATTGAATCGATTCACATGTTGGATGCGGTGCGTATTCCCTCTCCCGAAACTAGGATGAATCAATACCCTCACGAATTATCTGGCGGAATGCGTCAGCGAATCATGATAGCGATGGCCTTGTTGTGTAAGCCCGAGTTGTTAATTGCAGACGAACCAACCACCGCGTTAGATGTAACCGTTCAAGCTCAAATTTTGACGCTATTACGAGACTTACAACAAGAGTTCAATACGGCTATTTTACTGATCACTCACGATATGGGCGTCGTCGCCGAGATGTGTGATCGCGTATTGGTCATGTATGGTGGTCAAAAAATGGAGCAATCAGATACCGAGACATTGTTCGCCCAACCTGCGCACCCCTACACTCAAGGCCTGCTAAAGGCGATTCCTTCCATCACTGAAGATATGCCGCGTTTACCAACCATCCCAGGTAACCCACCAAGTGCGTTGATTAACCATCAAGGGTGTCCGTTTAGAGAGCGGTGCGAGCATCGAGAGACGCGTTGCCAATACGAAACCCCACGGTTTTCTCCATTAAACATGAGCCAGTCCATTGCCTGTCACGTTAAAGCACCCAGTGTTATCACTCCCATTCAAATAAAAGCTTAAGGAGGCGTTATGAATAAAAAAGAAGTCCTCATGTCTGCTCGTGATTTAAACGTCCACTTTCCTGTTTCACGTCATCTTATTCCAAGTCGACGTAAAATCGTGAAAGCGGTCAATGGTATCGACTTAGATGTTTACCGAGGCGAAACACTTGGCATTGTGGGGGAATCAGGCTGCGGAAAATCAACGCTTGCACGCGCCTTACTTCGCTTAATTGAACCTACACATGGCGAGTTGACTTGGAAAGGTCAAGACATACTCGGGTTTAGTAAAAAAGAGCTTTCCTCTCGACGCAGAGAATTTCAGATGGTGTTTCAAGACCCATCCGCTTGTTTGAATCCGAGATTAACCATCTCAGAATGCATCGCCGAACCACTGCTCACCCACGAGCCGCAACTTAAACGGGCAGAGGTAGAAAAGCGTGTCATCGCTATGATGGATAAAGTGGGTCTCTTGGCGAGCCAGCGAAACCGCTATCCACATGAATTTTCCGGAGGTCAATGCCAGCGTGTGGGCATTGCTAGAGCGTTAATTCTCAATCCAGATATGGTCGTGTGTGATGAGCCTGTTAGTGCGCTAGATGTCTCCATACAAGCTCAGGTCATCAATCTTCTAGACGATCTTAAACAAGAAATGGGGTTAACACTGGTGATGATTGCGCACGACTTAAGCGTGGTGCGCCATATCAGCGACCGCGTTATGGTGATGTATCTTGGTAAACCTATGGAAGTAGGACGTTACGATAAAGTATTTGATGATGCACAACACCCCTACACCAAAGCACTGTTATCTGCTGTCCCGATAGCTAATCCGCAATTAGCACGTGACCGTGAAATACAACTATTGCCCGGCGATCTTCCTTCTCCACTTAACCCACCGAGCGGTTGCGTTTTTCGTACTCGATGCCCAGAAGCCACCGAAGTATGCGGGCAACAGAACCCAATAAAAACAGGCTCGGAGCAGCATCATATCTATTGCTCAAATATGACTTTAGGAACCATTTAATGAACAATACTAACTCAGTAAACCAACGCCTTACGTTATTGCGTGAGGCAATGTCCTTTCACAACGTGTCTGCATATATCGTGACCAACAATGACCCACATAACAGTGAATACTCAGCGGATCATTGGTTA
Organism: Vibrio sp. YT-16; assembly: GCF_033337405.1. Taxonomy (NCBI): domain Bacteria; kingdom Pseudomonadati; phylum Pseudomonadota; class Gammaproteobacteria; order Vibrionales; family Vibrionaceae; genus Vibrio; species Vibrio sp. YT-16. Next base: position 403,343 of record NZ_JAWOQQ010000004.1, on the reverse strand, counting down.
GCGCGAAGCTGGATTTCAGGTTTTACCGGCTCAGCAGGCGATGTCGTCATTACCCAACAAGGTGGTGGCCTGTGGACTGATGGTCGTTACTATATTCAAGCTGAAGAACAGTTACACGGCACAGGACTTGAACTGTTTAAAGCCAAACAACCAGAAACACCGACAATTGCCAAATGGCTGGCTACCACGCTCCCAGAAAACAGTATTGTCGCGGTTGACGGGCGCGCCATCAGTTACGCTTTTTATCAAGGCCTCAAACAAGCCTTTGAAACGAAAAACATTAAGATCATTGTCGACCTGGATTTACTCACACCGATTTGGCTTGAAAGACCACCTCGCCCAAGTGCACCCGTATTCGAGCACCCCACCGCTTTTGCTGGCGTTGACACTGAAAATAAGTTAGCGAGAATCCGTTCTTGGTTAACCGAGAACCAAGTAGATAGCTTATTAGTGTCAACGCTAGATGATGTCATGTGGACAATGAATATTCGAGGTGGTGATACGAATTACTGCCCAGTTTCTGAAGCCTATCTAGTCGTAGAGCAATCACTTGCGACACTGTTTATTGATAAAGCCAAACTGCCTCAAGACGTTGAAAGAGCGCTGACCGAGCAGAGTGTACACATTCGCCATTACAACTACGTAAGTCAGTATTTGAATCAGCAATGTGAGGGATTATCGCTCGCTTTTAACCCGACCCACACAGACAGCTTATTGGTGAGTTCGATTGAACAGAATGTGAATCTAAAGCCAATGGCTTGCCCTGTAACGGCAATGAAGGCCATAAAAAATGCGACCGAGCTAACTAGCCTAGAACAGGTATTAACAGATGATGGTGTGGCAATCGTAAGGTTTATGAACTGGCTCGAAGAGCAAGTTCCAAGCGGACTCGTTACAGAATTGTCTGCTGAGGCACAACTGAATCACTATCGCCGTCAAACCCGACATTATGTGAGTGACAGTTTCCGCACTATCGCAGGCTTCGCAGCTCACGGTGCAAAAATGCATTATGCCGCCGATGAAGAAAGCAATGCGGCAGTCAATGAAAGCAACTTCTTTCTCGTCGATTCTGGTGGCCAATACCTTGGCGGGACAACAGACATCACCCGTACTTTCCACTTCGGGTCACCGACCATTAAGCAGCGCAAAGATTATACCTTGGTGCTCAAAGCGGTCATCCGACTGACTCAGACTCGATTCATGAAAGGCTCTACGGGTGCCAATCTTGATATAATGGCGCGTGGCGTCTTATGGCAACATGGTATTGATTACAAGTGCGGCACTGGACACGGCGTGGGCATTTGCTTGAATGTTCACGAAGGCCCACAAAATTTCTCGCAAAGCCACCATGAGGTTGAGCTAAAACCGGGTATGGTCATTACTAATGAACCAGGCGTTTATCGCGAAGGTGAGTACGGGGTAAGAATAGAGAACATTCTTAAAGTTGTAGAAGTAGAACAAAATGAGTTCGGCACGTTCTACGGTTTTGAGACCATCACTCTTGCTCCAATTGCGACCAACGCCCTTGATTTATCAATGCTAGATCAAGCAGAGCTAGACTGGCTCAATCATTACCATTCACGAGTCTATCAAGCACTTAGCCCTTTTCTTGATACGCAAGATAAAAACTGGCTTCAACGCACAACCCAACTTATTGAGAAATAGGATATCAGCAAGCTTTATAACGTTTTCATTTTCATCTCAAACTCCTTGTTTGCCAGCCTTCGGGCTGGTTTTTTTTATAGAGATAACGGCGTGAAAAACAAAAACGCCCCGCAATGTTAGCGAGGCGATCAATTAAATTAAAATGATGCAGTTAAAATGCCCTACTGACGACACTTCTGAGCATCAAAATCAACGACGATGGCGGCATTCTCAAAGTCACCAGATACTTTAACATAGCCCCAGTAGTTACTCTGATTTGACAACGTAATACACTCTCCATTACCAATATTATCTGACCACCCGTGAAGATTAGCACCATCCGGCCAACCAGAGTTACTGTATTCAAGCTTTAGGTTGCCCGTACCATTCCCCGTCGTTATCGCCAGATTTGAGCTCTCATTCACCGCTGGCACGCTTAGCCAAATGGTTTGTTGATTTGCCAAGCAAACGGGCTCTCCTGCTGTTAGGCGCCCACCGCTTACTTTACTTTGCACCGCGCAGTCTTGTGGCAATGTGTCATTACCGCCCAACGTTGAGATAACAACACTATGAGTGGCGGTTGCCGTCAAGCCTTCACTGTCTGTCACACTTAGACTGACCGAATACTCCCCTTCACTCCCATATTGGTGCGTCGGCTTGGTTTGTGTACTTGTCGAGCCATCACCGAAGTCCCATAAGACGCTGACGATCTTCCCGTTTGGGTCTGTACTGTTTTCACTGCTAAATGTAATGCTTTCACCGACTTTCCCCTTACTGTTTGCGGTTATGACTGCATTAGGTGCACCATTTGAGACAAGGGCTTGCTGCCACTGCTCAAACTCACTTTGATACAAATTCGCCCATTGGGTGATCGTGGCCTTGTAATTGCTCCAATTCCCTTGGCGCGTTTCCACCAGCATTTGGTTTACGTCATCTTTATGATTTTCAAACATAAAACGTACAGCTAAGTACCCCCAACGATAAATTCGATCGACATCAAACCCATCATAAGTAGTCTCGAAAATCTCACTTAAGGTATATGTCGAGCCGTCTAGAATCGTCTCAAGTGCTGCTTGGTTGTCATTTTCTTGAGCGACATACTCTGCAATGCCTTCACTCCACCACACTATTTTTTCAGTTGGATGACTAAACCCTCCATAGAGATCAAATCGACCATCTAAGTAATGCACGTATTCGTGCTCTAAGTTCCAGACAAAGTGATCCGCGTTCGCATAAGAGGCTTCATAAGCAATAAAGTTGGGAATATTCCCCGGCTGGGAAGGGTCGCCCTCCAAGTACATACCGCCATTGTCAGTACTAATATCGAAAATTGGCCCTGCGTACTTACCATAATCAGTGCTTGAATCGAAGATATTGACTTGGAGCTGAGTGTTGTGGTCATCTTTTACTGGCTGTTCACCCGTTTCTAAAGACTGATGAAAGTAACCCTCTTCGTAACCCATTTTAGAACATGCGGCCGCGTGTTGCTCTTGCGTCATATTCTGGGACAATATTCGAATTGTCGGACTACAGGTATAAGTTTGCGATAGCACCAAGCCTTTTAGCTCAGTTTCGAAATTACAAATTCCGAACTCACTACAATCTGCGTAATATGAGGCGGTGTCCGCCGCCGCAAGCCAAACCGCGTCACCCCGACCATACATTTCATACTGTTCAAAGATTCGACTCAGCTGACTCTTCACAACAGAACTCGCGTTACCCGTATACTTGGTCAGACGCCCGAGCTCTCGCCCCGCATTCGCGGCCATAAACTCATCTTCAGCACCGATTGATGACGCCCTTAGAGCGAAATCGCCTAAAGCTTTGGCAAGGTCCGTTTGGTTGCCAATTATTTGCACAAATTGCTCGTTCCACTGCCCACCAAACAAAATAGTAAAAACACCGTTAACCGCATTGCGCATATACCAGTGCTGGGCGTATTGATCATTCCAACGAGTAAGCCACTGGGTCACTTGTGGTAAGTACGCGTGCTGCAAGCCCGCACTATCCATAGTGATGATGACTTCACTAAGCACTTTGCCGTGACGATCGCTGTTCTCGTAGAAGTTTGCGTTGTTAACAAACGCATCCACTGATTCTTTCACCGCTGGTGTAACCCATTCAATAAATGAGATGTTGTCATTGTAAAACTCGGCGTAATAACCCGCGCGCAAGTATAAGAACAACGTTTCTAGTTCATCGCTCCCGCCACCTGTATACCCCTTCGCCAATGTCGTAGTACGCTTCGCAATGTTGTACATATGATCGGAGCTAAATACCGACTCTTGAATCCGACTTTCAGCAGAGAATAGCTGGTTCACACACGTCGCGCCCTGACTTAAAATTTCGCCGATCAATTGGTTACTGCTTTCGGTAACCAATGCTTCCAAATCACAAGCAGTGCTCGACTCATCAAGGCTTTCAAGTGACTGTACTCGAGTTGCCTTGGAGGGCTGAATAGGGAGAGTTGCGGTTGGTTGGTATTCAACTCGATTGGATTCAACACCGTGTGTATGAGCCGAATGTGCATGTTGCTCTGTAACTTGAGAAACTGGCTCGCTTAACGCAAATACGCCAGTGCTGGTTAATGTTGTCGCAATCGCGACACTCAAAGTCTTCAGTTCCATCTAATTTCTTCTATATTGAGTTTTCCTTAGATGCATTACGTCTTTTGCATCGCCACTGCCCTTATTACTGCAAGAGCATCACCATATAATCTACTCGCAAGACAAGAAGAAACATTTTGTTAACAACTAGATGTGGCGGTATCAGTTTTTGGTACTCGAGTTGCCGTTACACGGGCTTGCCAGAAATCGATTTGCTTTAGTAATATTGATCAACTAGTTGTTTATCTTTCCATTCAAATATCTTTTATTGCTCCTCACAAAAGCTATAAAATGGTTTCTTTTCTTTTTGCTAAACAACTCCTATGACCGACGCTGATATTGAGCTACAACACCTTTGGTTAGAAGTCCAAGCCGAACGCTGGCAAAACCTGCCACGCTTTTTATTCAGTTACTACTGCTACAAGCACAACCTTATCAGTAAAACCAACAAAGTTTGCTGGGAGACGGCACGTGCAAACCTGCCCGCTTCAACGTCAATAAAAGAGCGAAAAAACGCGGTGGTTGAACCGTTAGTTTCTGAGGAAACCGTCGCTGGGTTATTGAAAGCCATCAGCAAAGATGGGGAAATGACATTCGACGTGATGGGAACCACACTTGATACGTTTTTGCATTATGTTGTGATTAGCAAGGAAGAAAAAGCGCGACTTAAATCAAACATGCCAGCTAGTTGGTATCAGCGATCAAACAAGTCGCCTTTGGCACGTTTCGAGGAGGCTGGCATTAATCTACCAGAGTGATATGTCAGTCATCGCTGAAGATAAACACAAAAGACAAGCGCCTACAATGAGGCGCATTTGGTCAAAAATTGAGGTGCCCCTAAACAAAAGTGCAAAGTGACCAACAAAGCAAAAGTTTGGTTATTCTTGAATGCCTCGAATGCGTACATTACGTCTACGTAAAACTTCTAATGTCACGAGCAAACACACCGACATAAAAATCAACAACGTAGCGACCGCCAATATGGTCGGACTAATTTGCTCTCGAATTCCTGACCACATCTGCCTAGGAACGGTTTTTTGTTCTGCCCCAGTCAGGAATAACGCCACCACAACCTCGTCGAACGAAGTGCCAAAAGCAAACAAGCCGCCAGAAATCATCCCCGGACGAATCAGAGGAAAGGTAATGTGTCTGAAAGTATAAACAGGGTTTGCTCCTAAGCTAGCCGCCGCTTTTACCAAGCTATGGTCAAAGCCGCTTAACGTCGCAGTAACGGTAATGACGACAAAAGGCGTACCTAACGCAGCGTGTGCCAAAATGACGCCTAAATAAGTTTGTGATAAGCCAAGGCGTGTGTAGAAAAAGTACATCGCAGCAGCAGAGATAATGACTGGTACGATCATGGGTGAGATCAACAGCGCCATAATCGTATTGCGAAAAGGCAAATTACTACTTGCTAAACCCAACGCCGCCAGAGTTCCTAGCCCTGTTGCAACGAGTGTCGCCATAAAAGCAATAAACGTGCTGTTTTTCAGCGCCAACAGCCACTGATCACTAGTAAACATTTCTTGATACCAGCGAGTAGAATACGCTGCCGAGTCAAGGTTTAACATCCCCTCGGTAAAAGTAAAGTAAGGCGTTGCATTAAACGATAACGGGATGATGGTCAGAATTGGAGCGATTAAAAAGAACAGCACCACCCCACAAAAAGCTAAGTAACCTGCGTAAGCAACTCGCTCTACTTTTGATGCATAGTTTGGTAATGCCATGGTTATCCCCCTACCTTAAGGTTGTTAATGCCAACCACACGGTTGAACATATAAAACAGAACCAGTACAACGAACAAAAGCAGTCCACCCAATGCGCCAGCCATCCCCCAGTTCAGTGATGTCTGCATATGATAGGCAATCATATTGGAGATCATCTGTCCGCTTCTTCCACCAACCAAAGCGGGTGTAATGTAGAAACCAATAGAAAGAATGAAAGTAAGCAAAGCCCCCGCACCTATCCCCGGTAACGTAAGCGGCATATAAACTTTGATGAACGCAATGAAAGGCGTCGCGCCTAGAGAACGAGCGGCACGGAAATAAGTTGGGCTAATTCCTTTCATTACGCTATACAGAGGCAGGATCATAAAAGGCAACAGAATGTGCACCATAGACACCACCGTTCCGAAGGTATTGTGAATCATCTGAATTCGCTCAGAAGTAAAACCCGACCAAATAAGGAGATCATTAATGACCCCTTGGTTTTGCAGCAGAACAATCCAAGACGTGGTTCTGACTAACAATGATGTCCAAAATGGCAGCAGCACAATAATTAAAAGTAAGTTCGCGCGCTTATCAGGTAAATTGGCAAGCAGGTAAGCAACGGGGTACGCCATCACCAAACAAATTAAGGTGATTGAAATAGACATCCAAAAAGTTTTAAAGAAAAGGTCGACGTATATTTGGCGTTTTTCTGGTTGGGGCTCAATGTCTCCAAACTCATTCACTTGCAAGTCTAGCGCTGCAAGATAATGACTGAATGTGAATGCGCCACTAAGATTCTTAAACGCCGCCCAATATTTAGGATTAGCCCAACGCTTATCCAGCTTAGCTAGCTGTGTCACCGAGCTCGGCAGCGACGTCAAACGAGACAACTTTCTGCCGGTTTTCATGAGTAAACTGCGCATACCAGACTCTTCAATATTCATCCGGTTGGCTATTTTCGGTAGCTCTTTGCTTTGATAAAGCGCAAGTACTTCAACAGAGAATGCCTCAATGACTTCTTGATGAGGCTGACCTTGATAATCCCAACTTTCTAAGGCTTGAATAGTTTGTGGTAGTGACTGGGATATTTCTCGGTTATCCACGCTTCGATAAAGCATGTCGAGGATAGGAAAAGCAAACGTAAGCAGAATAAAACACACCAATGGCGTTGTGAGCATAATGGAGCGAAGCTTTTTTCGGCGCTCCGCCTTTTGCAACTGCGCTTTCAAATTGGTTTCTTGCTCATGAACTTGGCGTTCGATTTCCAATACAGAATCTAATGCGGTTAGCTCTCGACTCATGCTGCTACCTCGCTACTTTGAGTTTGTGTCCCATCAAGAGCATGGCAATCGTCACTTTGCCAACCAATACGACAAATTGAGCCAGGCGTTAACTGCAAGTGTTTACGATTATCGTTAGGTACTTTAACGATGAAGTGACCAACGCTCTCTACTTCGACGACCAGACGATAATGATCACCGTGATAAATCAATTCTCGTAGGACGCCCGAGACTTGGTTCTCACAAGACGCTTTCTCTGGTTGAATAACAATCTTTTCTGGTCGAATGGAAAGTGTTGTTCTCTGCCCTTGCTCAGAGACTCTGACAGGTTTCGCAGTAAATAACTCTTTCCCAACGAGCACTTGGCAATACTTTCCGTCCCACTCTTTGACTAAACCTGAGAGTTGGTTGTTTTCTCCGATAAACTGCGCAACAAACGTATTACTCGGAGATTCATAAAGCTCGGTTGGTGTCGCGAGTTGTTGCACTTCGCCGTGATTAAAAACCGCAATACGGTCGGACATAGTGAGAGCTTCGTCTTGATCGTGCGTCACATACAAAATGGTGATACCAAGCTTTTCATGCAAATGTTTAATTTCCATCTGCATTTGCTCACGCAGCTGCTTATCTAACGCGCCTAGTGGTTCATCCATCAAAACGAGTTTAGGCTCAAACACTAATGCTCGCGCTAACGCAACACGCTGTTGTTGACCACCTGATAACTGCTTCGGGTATCGAGTCGCAACATGCTCAAGCTCGACCATTTCTAATACACTCTGAACTTTGCTTTGAATCGTGTCACTGTCGAGTTTTCGCACCTTTAAAGGAAACGCAAGATTCTCAGCAATGGTCATATGTGGAAACAACGCATAGTTTTGAAACACCATACCAATATCGCGCTTGTGCGGCGCGAGATGATTGACAGGAACGCCATCAATATAAATGTCTCCACCGGTCGCAGTTTCAAAGCCTGCTAGCATCATCAAGCAAGTGGTCTTGCCCGATCCTGACGGCCCCAACATAGTAACGAACTCTCCAGGAGCAATATCTAAGTTGAAGTCTTTCACCACCAAATTCGTGCCATCGTAGGTTTTCTTAACGTGTTGAAAGCTGACATAGTCCTTGTTTTCCGTGCTCATGACTTCCCTCTTCTCATTTTTTTGAATATTACGAATGAGTAGAGCGTCAGTTAACGCTCTACTAAACAGCACAATTACAGATTGTATTTGGATAGGTCTAAGCGGGTTTCTAACGCATGTTCAACCATTTGAATGACTTGTTGACGCTCTTCACCTTGTAAGAGTTGGCGTGGCGCACGAACTTGTTCAGAGCCACGTCCGCAGACTTGCTCGGCCAATTTTATGCACTGAACCAGCGTAGGAATGGTGTCTAAACGCAGTAGGGGTAAGAACCAACGGTAGATCTCTAACGCTTCAGCATAACGACCTTGGCTTGCCAGTTTATAAATCGCAACGGACTCTTCTGGGAGTGCGTTGGTTAAACCAGAAATCCAGCCGGTCGCACCTAGCATCAATGATTCAAGAGCGATGTCATCAACACCACTGAACACGGTAAAGCGGCCATCAAATTTATTGTAAAGCTCGGTGATACGACGAGTATCAGTGGTCGACTCTTTGATAGCTACAATACTTTCAAACTCAGCCAGTTTCGCCATGATATCGAGGTTTACATCGACACCATAAGCAACCGGGTTGTTGTAAATCATGATTGGCATTTCTGGCGTTGCTTCTGCTAGCGTGCGGTAATATTCGAACGTTTCGCTCTCAGACGTGCGGTAAACCATGGCAGGCATCACCATACAACCATCGATACCAATTTTGTACGCATCCTGCATGTAATCAACAGCTGCTGTGGTAATAGACTCTGCTGTACCAGCAATCAAAGGCACACGGCCATTTACGACTTCTTTTGCCGCTTGCAAGACCTGGCGTTTCTCCTCCGGGTACAACGCGCAGTTCTCACCGACGGTACCCAAGCAGATAATGCCATTCACACCATCTTTAATTTGGTTATCTATAACAGTTTGCGTTGCGTCTAAGTCGATTGACTGATCTTGACGAAATTGCGTACTGACCGCCGGATAAACACCTTTCCAATCAATTTTCATGAACTACTTTCCTTATATGTATATTGTATGCAATTTAAATGAACGAGCGAAAATGCTCAGACATGGCTATCTATGCCATTTTCTAACAACACCGCCTTTACAGCGGCCAAATCAGCCAAAGCACTGCCAACTGATTTGTATAAAGTAATGACCTCATCGTTTTGACGTACTGAGATTTGTTGGGCGCAAAGCTGCGGTAATTCCCCTTTGATATCGTCTGACGTGAATACGCCCTCTTGAATTGGAATGAGAAGATCGCCCGCTTCGGCTAATACATTAATACGGCTATCAACATACACCTGTGCTCGTTGCACTGCTTTAGAGTCGCATTCACGCTTGTCCAAGTCATGATTACCGACCAAATCAATATGGGTGCCCGGCTGCACGTCTGCGCCATTAAACAAAGGCTCTGCTGATGCAGTAATACAGCTGATGATGTCAACGTGTTTGATAACGTGGTCCACTTTTTCTACGACTGAAACGCGAAACCGACGCTCATCAGGAAGCGACTGATACTCTGAAGATGACACAATGGCATCTACCGTCGCCTCGGCTTTATCTGAGTTACGCCCCCAAATATAAACCTGCTTAAGTGGGCGAACCGCAGCGTATGCCCACGCAAAATAAGGCGCAAGATTGCCCGTTCCGCAGATCAACAGACGATCAGCATCGGGACGCGCCAAATAGTCCGCTGCCAACGCAGAAGCTGCGGCGGTGCGCCAAAACGTTAAAACTTTACCGTCCACGAGTGCGAGCGGCTCACCATCGTTTCGTCTAAAAACAAGCAGCTTAGATGCAAGCGTATCTTTGCCTTGCTCAGGGTTATGCGGGAAATACGTAAAGGCTTTCACCGCAATTAACTCCTGGTTCCAAGCTGGAAGTAGCGCAAACGCCTCGTATTCTCCCTCTTCTAAGGGCATGACTCGGCGTTGAGGTATTGTTGCTGGCCGCGAGTACATTTCACGCATCGTTTCAATAAGAGACTTCATTGTTAAACATTGCGCGACTTGCTGTGCTTCGATGACTTTCATCATTTCTCCGAAAACATAAATACAGTTGAGGAAAAGTACGGAACCTCGCTTATGGATGAAAACTCGGCCCCATACAAAAATTAACGCCTAGTTAAGCAGCCAGGTGTTGAACTCTTCATTGAGTTCATCAGCGTAGTCTGACCACCATTCATCGTTAATCAGGAAGGCGGTTTGGAAGTTTTGAGGTGCGGTAGGAAGGTTCGCTAAAATGTCTGGGTTCACCTCCGCCGAAGACGACTTACGCGTAGGCCCATAGGCAACGTACTTAGCTTGATCAGCTAATGGTTTTGTTCCTGAAGAAAAAGCAATGAAGTCCAATGCAAGCTTTGTGTTCTCACTCCCTTTAGGTATCGCCCATCCATTCATGTAACCCATTTGACGGTCCCATATAATCCGAAATGGTTGACCTTCATCTTTACGGGCATTGTGGATTCGGCCGTTAAACGCCGAGGCGATCACCACTTCTTTATCTGCAAGCATTTGAGGTGGCTGGGCACCTGTTGTCCACCACAGCACTTCTGATTTGATCGTATCCAACTTAGCAAAAGCACGCTCACGCCCCGCTTCGGTTTCGAGCAGGCTGTAGACCTCTTCTGGCTTTACACCATCAGCCAATAGTGCCCACTCAAGATTGCCCTGAGGTTGTTTTTGCAATGCACGTCGACCTGGAAAAGTTTTTAGGTCAAAAAGATCGGTCAACTTGCTAGGCAAAGCCTTACCTTTAAACGCGTCTTCGTTCACCGCTAATACTGTGGACACAACGATGGTATTGATTGCGCATTCGTGAATCGCACCATCAATGAAATCCTCTTGTGCTGGTGTTCCATCTGCGCCCGGAGGCAAAATACTTGGGCTCACTGGTTCTAGTAACCCTTCGGCGCAACCACGAACAATGTCTGGCTTGTCGAGAGAAACCAAATCCCAGCGCACGTTGTTCGCTTCCACCTGTGCTTTAATTTCAGCTAATCCGCCGCTGAAATCCTCGGATACGATCTCAACACCTGTTTTTTTAATGAAAGGCTTATGATATGCCTCCACTTGGCTCTTGGTGAATGCACCACCCCAAGATACGACCGTCAATTTGTCTTCAGCATAAGCAGAGGCCCCCAACAGCATTCCTGAAATCAACAGCGCCAATGGTGCTTTGGTCATTCGTGACATGTTTTACTCCTTTTGGTTGTTTTTCTGGAGGCATCCGAGTACGGCTGTTGGACACCATTTTTGTTAAAATTAAGTTAACATTAGCATTTAATATATTTTATACAATATTTAATATTAAATTTTTCAGGCGAATCGTTGTAATGAAAAAGGTGATAGATCAATCGATGTCGGCTTTCCTTCGATAAGCTCTAAAAGGAGATCTGCCGTAATCGCCGCTTGAGTTAATCCAAGGTGTTGGTGGCCAAATGCCAGTAATACATTTCCATCCCAAATGCTATCAATAACCGGTAACGAGTCGACTGTTGAAGGCCGATTACCCATCCACTTTTCTCCTTGCTTGAGTGGATTTAACTCCGATTCAAACATCTCATCACCTAACTGAAAAAGCATTTCTGAACGTTTCATATTGGGTAGTGATTCTACATCGGCATACTCAACAGTGCCTGCCAAGCGTAGCCCGCCAGACATCGGAGTCATGATGAATTTTCTATCTGCAGAGCTAATAGGAAATGGCAGTACATCACGCTTGTCATCCACCATTAGGTGATAACCACGCTCGGCTTGAATAGGCACTTTGACTCCGGTTAGCTGCCGTATCAAAGGCTTAGAATGTACACCAGCAGCAACAATGATTCGGTCAAATGAATACGTTTGAGACTCAACCAGCACCTCGCCATTTTTCGCCAACGCAGATACATCTTTTTGTAAAACCTTACCGCCAATAACTTCAAAAGCTTCACTTAGCTCAACACAGAGCTGATAGGGGTCTAGCGTATGACCTGTATCGGGAAAAAAGACGCCGACACGAACCTTATGGCTGAGATCAGGTATCCGCTCTCGAATCTCCTCTTGTGTCCAAACTTGATACGCCACACCGTTTTTAGCCAGTGAGTTAAGCGTGCTTTGATAATTCTGAAACAGTTTCTCGTTTTCAAAAGTGAGCAATGAACCATTCATTTTTATTAGATGCGCTTTTCCGATTGAATCAAGCACGCCACGCCAACTTGCCACTGACCGCTCGTTAAGACTCTTAATCGCGTTTTTTGCCCGCTCCGCGGCTGATGGCTTGGTTTGTAATAGAAAACGAATCATCCACCCGATTGTGTTTGGAATATCTTGCCAACGGATCGAAACCGGACTTTTGGGATCTAGCAGCATTTTAGGTAATTGTGGAAGCAGCGCTGGCGTTGCAAGAGGGAAGATTTGCTCAGTCGCGATATGGCCTGCATTTCCCTTAGAGCATCCATTCCCCACGCCATTGGGATCAAAAATCGTGACTTGATAACCTTGCTGCTGCAATTTCAAGCCAATTGATAAGCCAATAATCCCCGCACCTATCACAGCGATCCTTTCCTTTTTAGTTTCATCCTTGACCAACATAAATATGCTCCGAGTCACACTTGAAAACGTAGATTGTATACAATATATTTTACATTACGTTAACATCACTATTGTTTAATTCAACCATTTTTTCAGCAAGGAGCGAAAAATGAGACAAGGAACTTTTTTCTGTATTGATGCCCACACCTGCGGCAACCCAGTTAGGCTGGTAGCAGGCGGTGTGCCTCCACTCGAAGGCAATACCATGAGCGAAAAGCGCCAATACTTTCTTGAGCATTATGATTGGATTCGTCAGGCACTCATGTTTGAGCCTCGCGGACACTCAATGATGTCGGGGTCCGTTGTCTTGCCTCCTTGCAGCGATAACGCAGACGCTTCAATTCTGTTTATTGAAACCAGTGGCTGCTTACCAATGTGTGGCCACGGCACCATTGGAACCGTCACTACCGCTATCGAGAATCGCCTTATCACTCCCAAAAAAGAAGGCCGTTTGATACTTGATGTCCCAGCAGGACAAATCGAAGTGCACTACCAAACAAAAGGTGACAAGGTCACGTCGGTGAAGATATTTAACGTACCAGCTTACCTTGCCCACCAAGACGTAACCGTGGACATAGAGGGCTTAGGTGAGCTCACTGTCGATGTTGCTTATGGCGGAAACTATTACGTAATCGTCGATCCTCAAGAAAACTACGCCGGACTTGAACACTACTCTCCAGATGAAATTTTGATGCTTTCACCAAAAGTTCGCGAAGCGGTATCTCGAGCGGTTGAGTGCGTACATCCAAAAGATCCAACAGTGTGCGGTGTTTCTCACGTGCTATGGACCGGAGAGCCCACTCAAGAAAACGCCACCGCCCGAAATGCTGTGTTTTACGGCGACAAAGCGTTGGATCGTTCGCCATGTGGTACGGGAACAAGTGCACGTATGGCGCAATGGCATGCAAGAGGCAAACTCAATCAAGGGGAAGACTTTGTTCACGAAAGTATCATCGGCAGCCTATTTCAAGGACGTATAGAAGGCATCACCGAAGTGAATGGCAAAGCCGCTATTTTGCCAAGCATTGAAGGATGGGCACAAATATACGGTCACAACACGATATGGGTAGACGATGAAGACCCATATGCGTACGGATTTGAAGTGAAGTAATAAGGATAGTAAGGAAGAATGATGACCCCACAAGAACCAACCACTTTTTACGCCGTCAACGCCTTTACTGGTGAGCCTCTACCTATAGCGTTTCCGGTACATGGAGAGCAAGAAGTTAATCAAGCCTCCTCAGCCGCCCAAAGCGTTGCGCGTGAGTTTCGCCAACTAAGCAATGCAAAGCGAGCGAGCTTACTTTGCTCTATCGCCTCTGAATTGGAAGTGAAGAGTGAAGAAATCGTTGCTCGTGCTCATTTAGAAACTGCCCTTCCCGAAGCACGTTTAAGCGGTGAAATAGGACGTACCGCGAGCCAATTAAGACTATTTGCCGAGGTTGTGAGATCGGGTAATCACCATCAAGCAATTTTCGATACGCCAAACCCAAACCGTCAACCACTGCCAAAACCAGATATTCGCCGTCAACAAATCGCAATTGGCCCTGTCGCCGTGTTTGGTGCGTCTAATTTTCCGCTCGCATTTTCTACGGCAGGTGGTGATACGGCTTCGGCACTGGCAGCTGGCTGTCCTGTGATTGTAAAAGGCCATACCGCCCACCCTGGCACCAGTCAACTTGTTGCTGAGTGTATTGAGGCTGCACTTGAGAAAGAGTGCTTACCGCAAGCCATCTTCACGCTATTGCAAGGTAACAAACGTGCACTTGGCCAAGCACTCGTTACCCATCCAAAAATTAAAGGGGTTGGGTTTACAGGTTCAGTCGGTGGTGGCCGTGCGCTGTTCAATCTAGCCCAGCAAAGACCAGAGCCAATCCCCTTCTATGGCGAACTAGGGGCGATTAATCCAACATTTATTCTCCCTTCAGCCATACGGGCAAACGCATCATTGGCTGAAGAATTTGTGGCTTCTATGACTTTGGGCTGTGGACAATTTTGTACAAAACCAGGCGTTGTATTTGTCTTGAATAGCCCAGAAACGCAAGCCTTTATCGAAATCGCTCAAGGGTTAATTCGACAACAATCAACGGCCACTTTGCTAACGCAAGGAATCCGAGAAACGTATGAATCCGAAGTGGATAAGCGAGCTTCCGAAACAGGCATTAACGTCACTCGTTCTGAACAAGCAGAAGCGACCAATGTCTCACCAGCACTGTTCGTGACGGACAGTAAAAACTGGCGTGAAAACCCGCAATGGGAGGAAGAAATATTTGGTCCTCAATCGTTAATCGTAATCTGTGAAGATTTCGATGACATGTTGAAACTGAGTGATTCACTGACTGGATCGCTCACCGCAACCCTTCACGCTACCGCTGAAGACGAAGAACAAGCCAAGCAACTGCTTCCAAGTTTGGAAGAAATCGCCGGACGCCTTGTATTCAACGGTTGGCCAACTGGCGTCGAGGTTGGTTACGCTATGGTTCATGGTGGACCGTATCCGGCTTCAACCAATTCTGCCTCAACATCTGTCGGTGCGGAGGCTATTCATCGTTGGTTGCGTCCGGTCTCTTATCAAGCTTTGCCAGAATCTTTATTGCCGGATTCATTAAAAGCGTCGAACCCACTGGGTATCCAACGCGCCATAGATGGCAGTGTGTCCCAATAAGCCCACCAAATGGCTCAAAAAGGCATCAACTGATGCCTTTTATTTCACTCTACTTCTCAAAACCTTCTTTCCTAGTTGGTTTGTGCCAGAAAAACAATAAACTACTAAAGTAAAATGGATTGGATACAATATTAATTTCACGGGAGACTTCAATGTCACAGAAACCTGTTTTTAAAACGCGCACTCAGCTCGTTGAGGAAGCAATTCGAACTCAGATCTTGAAGGGCGAGTTAAAAACTGGTCAACCTTTACGTCAAGATGCGTTAGCAAAAGAGTTTAATGTTAGCCGAATTCCTGTGCGTGAAGCGTTAGTTCAATTGGAAGCACAAGGACTCGTTAGCTTTGAACCTCACAAAGGTGCGACGGTCACTGAGCTATCTCCAGAGAAAATCAATGAGCTATTTGAACTGCGCGCTGTCGTGGAATGCCACATTTTAGAGCGCGCGATTCAAAATATGACAGACGCTGACCTTGAACGCGCGCGCGAAGTTCGCGAACGTTTCGAGTCAGTAGTGAACAGTGGCGACGAAGTAGAAGAATGGAGCAACTACAACTACGAGTTCCACAAAGCCCTATATGCGCCAGCCAACATGCCTGAAACTATGGACGTCATTTACAACCTGAACACAAAGTGTGACCGATACATACGCATGCAGCTATTGTTTACTACAGGCATTAAAAAGGCAGAAGAAGAGCACTTAAGCTTGTTTGAAATGTGCCAAAATCGCGATATCGAAGGCGCCAAGTACCTACTGAAAAAGCACATTCTAGAAGCAGGCACAGCGATTCGAAACCTGCTGCTTGAAAGGCAAAATATCAGCCAGTAAACGGAATAACGAATAAGGTGATATTCAAGGATGAATGTTGGACCAAAGTTTTTACTTGCAGCGCTACGACAAAAGATTAAAGAAGAAGGGCTTTGCTACAATTCCTTGTCAGAGAAAAGTGGCATCCCTTTATCTAGTATTAAACGCCACCTACATAATCCAGCTTTAGGTTTGGATAAAGTACTTATTTATCTGAACTACCTGAATACCGATCTCATCGAACTCGCAACCTTAGCCAACGAGCTTCAGCACCAAAACGAGCAAATGCTAACAGATGAAGAGAGCGCCCTTTTCGTTGAGCATCCTTATTTACTTGATTTTATTTATATGCTGACTTCTCGTGATATTAAACCGCAAGAGATAGCCCAAACTTACGGACTTTCTGATACAAGCTTACGATTCTATTTGCGTATCGCGGAAATTCTAGGATATGTCGAAAACTTCGGAGACGGCTTGTTTTACCGTTCTGGTCGTCGATTTATTATGGAAGAAGGTACGGCATTAGACACCTTATTCAAAGAGCGATTTCAACAAGATTCGCTTTCTCATGATATCAACCCAGGCGTATGTATAGGTCGCATTAGGCTCACCGAAGAGCAGAAAGTGCAAATAGAGGACGAGCTTTGTAATAAATTAGCGAAACTTAACGCAGTTAACACTTCCAACAATGAAGGTGAACTAACAAATATATTAATGCGCTGCACTCCCGGTGCTCAGATATTTTTCGCTGATGATTTACCTAACATTGACGGAAGCTTATTAAAGCACGTCGCTCAACTCACTAAATTAAGTTAAAGCATCAGATAAATAAATCAAACACCCCCGAGATAACATCATATATCCCTACCAAACTATTGATTCAAAGCGTTTCCTGAATCTAATTCTGATTTTTTATTTAGCAAGCGTCGCTTAGTCAACTAAGAACTTGTCTTAATTTCACACTTATTAATTGTCTTGTTAGCTCTTTTGAAATAGACAGAAAACTTAAGTAATGACTAATTTAGCTTAAGTATAAAAGACAACTTTTTTACGTTATTTACCTCACACTATTTAACTATAAATTTGCAGACGAACAAATTAAATTAATACATTCACCTAGCTAATAAAAACAAAAGCAAAACACATAATTATAATTCTATTATTTATAAGGACATAGAAAAGTGAAATTTAAGTATTCTTTAGCAACGGCAGTCACTCTCGCATTATTACAAGGCTGTGGCGGTGGTGGCGGTGATAGCTCATCACCTACTCCGTCCACTAGCAGTGCAAACGGTCCAACGTGGAAAGTTCATGATTTTAGCCAACCGTCGAAAACGTTTATCAACCAATGTGAAACGCCCCGCGTCGGACTGGACCCATATGACAACTATGCCGCCTATCCAGATAAATTGGGCTCTGCATTACACGAAAAACTCTTTTTAAGAGCTTTTACTAACGAAACGTATCTATGGTATGACGAGGTTCCTGATAATAATCCAGCAAACTACAAAACTGTTACTGATTACTTCAATACGCTGGTCACCTCTGCTACTACCGCGACGGGTAAACCAAAAGATCGCTTCCATTTTACCGTCCCTTATGAGGATGATATGAAATCATCGCAATCCGGTTTAGTTGCTGGATTTGGTTTTAACTGGGCATTCCTACGTGGCGTACAACCTCGAGACGTTCGTATTTCCTACACTGAAGAAGCCTCGCCAGCTGATAGAAGCGGCATTGCTCGTGGTGATAAGCTTCTGAAAATCAATAATATTGATGTGGTTAACACCGGTAGTCAGTCCGACATTGATTTTATTAATAAAACGCTCTTTAACCCTGACATCAATCAAGATTACACCTTCACATTTGAGAGTGTTGGCGGTCTAGAGAAAACCGTGACGCTTACCGCCTCTGATGTCATGACCTCTCCAGTTAAAAATGCCAAAGTGATTACACAAAATGGTATGCGGATCGGCTATCTGCAATACAACTCCTTTGAACCAAGCGCTCAAGCCCCGCTTATTGAGGCGTTCAGTACGCTCTCAGCAGAGAATGTTGACGAGATCGTCGTTGATTTACGTTACAACGGCGGTGGCTTAGTCCTTCAGTCCTCGCAAGTAGGCTACATGCTAAGCGGTGCTGGTCAGAACCGAGTCTTCAGTGAGTTGATTCATAATGACAAAGTGATGCGTACCATTAAAGATGGGGATAACATCTATCGCTTTACGAATCTAGCAATAGACTGGGCAGCACAGAAATATTCGGACCAAGTGCTTCCGACACTGAACAAAAAGCGCGTATATGTACTGACTTCAGGAGGCACGGCTTCCTCAAGTGAACTGTTGATCAACGCTTTGCGCGGCATTGATGTGGAGGTTATCCAAATAGGCTCAACAACCACAGGTAAACCGTATGGGTTCTCACCAGAACAAAACTGCGGCACTATGTACTACACTATTCAGTTCAAGTCGGCGAACGAGAAAAAATTTGGCGACTTCGCTGATGGTTTTATTCCTACTCCAAAGAGCCAAATCAATACCGAGTTAGGCTTAAACAACAGAGTGGAAGGTTGCTGGGTCAATGACGACCTAACAAAACCATTAGGCGATCCATCTGAAGGTATGCTTTCTGCGGCACTAAACTACATGGAAACTGGAACCTGTCCGCCAGTATCCCCTTCAAGTTTCAACGCCATGCCGCGTAACATTTCATCTCCGGAGTTAAGCGATCTTCGCTCTCCGCTACGAACAGAGGCAATTCATGTTGAGATCAACTAACTTTTTACGAATGCTGATTCGGGTTGCGCTTTTCTTAGGCACTTCGATTTCTTTGATAGGATGCCAAGCTATGTCACAAGAACCCGTTGAAGCATTGAGTAAAAAGAACTCTCCGGAAACAGTCATAGAGATTCAAAACGCGATCGCAGAAATCCAAGGGACACCAGCACCTAGAATCGCAAATAACGTATTTGAATCCTCACCGCATTTGTTGATTGAAAAAGGACGAGTAAAAGGGAACAACAATCAACTGTTGGATGGCAGCTATGCGGATCTTCCAGACCAATATACGTTGCAGATAAGAGGTGAAACCTGTGGCTTGTACTATGCCAAAACAGATACTTTTGTCTCTCTCAGTTCACTAGATTGTGAGCCCATCATTAAGTTTTAGATCTCCCAAAATAGAAGCCCGCTGATATCAGCGGGCTTCCTACTTTATTGTTCAGTGTGAAACGGTCAACGTTACTTGAGTTCAATCCATGCTCTGCGCTGTTGCTTATCCATGTATGACCAAGCTACAAAGCGGCTCACTTTCTGCCCTTGACTCATTTCAACCACACGAACGGCTTTCACACCCAATTTTTCAAGCTGCTTACGCATCGGGCGAACGTTGTCTTTTTTGGATATAAGTGTTGTAAACCACAAGACCTGCGCGGCAAAAGCTTGGCTTTCATTCGCCATTTTTCGGATAAACGCCGCTTCTCCGCCTTCACACCACAATTCAGCGTTTTGACCGCCAAAATTCAACGCAGGTTTACTTGTCTTTACTTGTGCGGTTTGAGGTTTTAGCCCTTTCTTGCGCTGGTTTGCTTTTAGATTATCGATTTTACGCTGGCTGCCCATAGCGGCATCTTCCGCCGAACGGTGGAATGGCGGATTACATGTCGTCACATCATAACGATCATTCGGTTGAATGATACCTCGATAAATATTGGCATCATTGTATTGCTGTACCAGTGCAATTTTTCCCGTCAAAACACGATTGTGCTCTACGATCGTTTGAGCCGATTGGATGGATTTTGGATCGACATCGCTGCCCGTATAGTGCCAACCGTATTTTGTTACACCAACAATCGGATAAATACAGTTTGCTCCCACGCCAATGTCCAACGCTTTCACTTTTTGGTGCGCGTACTGACCTTTTACTTCACCATCAAGTAGTTCTGCCACTCGGTGAATGTAATCAGCGCGGCCCGGAATCGGTGGGCAAAGGTAGGTGTCGGGAATGTCCCAGAACTCGATACCATAATACGCAGCAAGCAATGCTTTATTGAGCATTTTAACAGCATTAGGATCAGAGAAGTTTATGGAGTCTTCCCCTTTCGGATTTTTGATAACGAATGGCTTTAACTGTGGTTCACTTTCCACGAGTTTTTTAAAATCGTAACGACCTCGATGAACATTACGCTCATGCAAACCATTCTTCGCTATTTTTATGAACTCGACTTCGCTCTTTCCTGCAGGCTGCGAGGATTTGCGCGCAACTTTGTCTTTAACACGCTTCGGCTTGGCTTTATTCGCGTCTGTATTCTGAGCCGCCTTTGAAGCCTTTGGCTTTGCTTGCTTCGCGTTGTGATTATTGTTCTTCATTCAAATTCGCTTTTAAATCGAGGTAAATCATAAACAAACGAGCATCAAATTCGAGTTGGTGATACTCAGGCTCCATGCAGCAACATAACTGATAGAACGCCTTGTCGTGGTTTTTCTCACGAGTATGTGCCAACTCATGTACCACCAGCATTCTTAATAGTGGCTCGGGCGCATCTTTAAATACATTGGCAATGCGAATCTCGTTTTTCGACTTAAGCTTACCACCATGGTTTCTACTGATTACACTGTGCAAACCAAGCGCATTGTTTACCGCGTGAATTTTCTTATCGTAGACAACTTTACTGATTGGCGCGGCTTTCTTCATGTAGCGATTTTTGATTGCCATGGCGTACTCATAGAGCGCCCTTTCGCTTTTGATTTGGTGCCTATCGGGATAACGCTTTTCGAACCAAGGAACAAACTTGCCACTCGCTATCAATGAGCTCACCTGCTCTACGATGTTTTGTGGGTAGCCTTGAATGTATCGAAGTGACGGATGCATAGAGTTAACGTCTGTTATGACAAAATAAAGGCGCTCAATATACCTGAGATAAAGGACAGTTTCACCTTAGCTTTCGCCTTTCATTTATGGTGAAAGGCCGTTAAACTTCGCCTCCCAATGATAATGGAGAGAAACTCAATGAAACGTGTCGTCCTTTACGTCAAAGACAAATGCCCTCACTGCAAAGATGCTCAACGTTATCTGGATTCGAAAAATATTAACTATCGTTTGTGCAATGCTAAGATGCAACGCGGTCGCAAAGAACTTGATGCGCTTGGTGCTCGTTCAGTGCCAGTTTTAAAAATTGGTGATCGGGTAATGATTGGCTGGAACCCAAAGAACTTCGAGAAGATGTACAAAGGCGACTAGTGCTCGGACGATGAATCTGCGCTGCGTTTAAACGTAGCGCTTGATAAAGTCGATAAACGTTCGATCTGCTATTGATAAATACCCCTGCTTGCGCCAAGCAAGTGCCAGATCCAGCGTCACTGGTGGTTCAAACGGTAAGCCAACAACGCCCGACTCATGTTGAGTCACCAATTCCAGTAACGCGGTAATCGCAAACTCTTGTTTTACAATACTCAAAATCAAAGGCAGTAAGTTGGTCTCGAATGATGACTTCATGGTAAACCCATGCTCCTCACTCACCTGATCCAAAAATTCGCGGTGAAAATAGCCATGCTGAAACATAACCAAATCGTGTTCAAAGAACTCATCAAAAGTAAGAGCGTGTCGCTGGGCTAACTCATGCTCAGGTGAAACAACTGCGACCATTTGGCTAGTAAACAAATGGTCAGTTTCTAGATCATCAGGCACATTATCACAACTGATCACACCAATATCGAGTTGACCATTGAGCAGCATACGACGAATCGATTGAGTTCCAGCTTCGACCAAGGTCAATTTTAACTCAGGGAATTGGCTTTTAAACGCCATCACAATTCGTGGAAAGAAATAACTGCCCATCATTGATGGCGTCCCTAGTCTTACTTCGCCTTTCGCTAAACCTTTCAACTCATCAATCGCGAGCTGCGCGTCGTGCAACTGTTGAATCACCCGCTTAGCATGTACAAATAACGTTTCGCCCTCTTTCGTTAAGCTGATTTTTTTATCATCACGGCGAAATAGGGTAACGCCCAAAGACTGCTCAAACTTTTTGATAGAAATGCTTAATGCGGGCTGGGCAATATGCAGGGCTTTCGCCGCATGGGTAATGTTTCCGTGTTCAGCGACCGCCAGAAAATGTTTAAGTTGTTTCGATTCCATTAGATCAAAAATATATGGTGTCCATATTTTTAATATATTTTTTTAATTTATAACGAACTGATAGATTGATCACAGTCTCTCCATTTGCTCACATTAGGCAGGATTCATGGTCAGTTTTGGCACACCGGAATACAAACGCATTACGCTCTCGCTAGCGCTTGGTTCCTTCTTGGTTTTTTCAAATTTATACCTACTACAGCCAATGCTGCCCACTTTTGCCCAAATTTTTACGATCTCAGAAACGCAAGTGAACTGGTTATTTGCGGCCTCAACACTCGCTCTCTCTTTTAGCCTCGTTCCAATGGCTGTGTTATCAGAATCAGTGGGACGAAAACCAGTCATGATGGCCGGTCTGTTTTCGATTCCTACCCTTTCCGCTTTGATGCTGTTTGGTGACTCATTCCTGTTTTTGGTGGTATGTCGAGCACTGATCGGTGTCGCGCTCGCCGCTTTTGCTGCGGTCGCCGTGGCTTACATGGCAGAAGAGCTCGACAAGCACGCTTTCTCGATGGCAATTGGAACGTACATTGCGGCTAACTCATTAGGCGGTATTGCAGGGCGTATTAGCGGCGGCTTATTGGCGGACAATTTCAGTGTTGATGTCGCCATTGAAGTTATGATGGTGTTCACTCTTCTTGGTGTCATTGGCGTTCACTATTTATTGCCAACACAGCGCAACTTCACTCCGTCATCAAACAGCTTACGCCATCAAAATCGTGCGCTTATTGGTCATTTTAAAAACCAACGCGTGTGGTTCGCGATGCTGATAGGAGGACTTAACTTTGCTTTGTTCGTCAACCTATACTCCGTCATGGGTTTCCGTCTGGTGAGTGAACCTCACAATGTGCCCGTCGGGTTGGCCTCACTGATATTTATTTGTTACTTGGGAGGGACTTTCTCCTCTCGTTGCGCAGGCCACTGGAGTAAACGTTATTCATCAATCCTCGGTATGTTCTTAGGCGCGATAGTGAGCATGACGGGGATGTGGATTGCGGCGGTTGAAAGCTTGACTGCAATGCTAGTTGGATTGTTGCTGATAAGTTTTGGTGCCTTCTTTACTCATACCCTCGCCTACGGTTGGGTCGGTCAGAATGCCACTCGCGCCAAAGCCACCGCGACAGCGCTCTACTTAGTACACTACTATGTAGGCGGTAGTTTGGGAGGATTCTTACTTCTTTATTGTTGGCAACATGGTGGTTGGTCGAGTGTTCTTATGGGGGGAAGCGCAGTCTACCTAGCAATGTTTGCTGCAATTGCGTATCTGAAACACATTGCCGAAAGAAAGCACACTGACCAAACACCTGACGCGGCGAGTTTAAAGAGTAGCT
This sequence comes from Vibrio sp. YT-16, assembly GCF_033337405.1. NCBI lineage: Bacteria > Pseudomonadati > Pseudomonadota > Gammaproteobacteria > Vibrionales > Vibrionaceae > Vibrio > Vibrio sp. YT-16. The sequence goes on along the minus strand of NZ_JAWOQQ010000004.1, from coordinate 379,470 downwards.
AAGGTACGCTCATTTGCGTAATACCTCTCTGGTTACTTAGATAACCAACTCTGCTATGCTTGGGCTACTTTAATAAAAACCAGAAAGTCGTATGTCAACGCGTTCAACACAAAACACAGATATCGAAGCGATCACTCAACAGGTCGATCAATGGCTCAACGATGTGGTAATCGGACTCAACCTTTGTCCGTTTGCTGCCAAACCGCAACGTAATAAACAAATCAAAATCTTTGTTAGTGAAGCGACTCAAGAAGAAGCGCTTCTTGAAGATATTTTATTGCAACTGATTGAGCTGAGTAACACAGAGCCCGAACAACTTGAGACCACGTTGGTTGTGGTTCCCAACATGCTACAAGATTTCTGGGACTACAACTTTTGTATCGATTGGGTTGAAGGATTAATTAAGCAGCAAAACTGGGAAGGCATTTTCCAAGTAGCGACTTTCCATCCGGATTACTGTTTTGGCGGCGCAAGGCCTGAAGACGACGAAAACCTGACCAATCGTTCTCCTTACCCAATCTTCCATTTGATTCGCGAAGAGAGTATGGAAAAGGTACTAAAACACTATCCTGATCCTGAATCCATTCCCGATACAAACATCGCTCGTGTTTCCTCCCTTTCAGAGGAAGAACGTAAAAAGCTGTTCCCTTACCTATTTCGTTAAGCACCACCATTCCCAAAGGCAGATTTATCACCAGTTAGATGCAATGCCCTTGGGGTTCAAAGTGCGGTTTGGTATCATTGCCGCTTCAATCGATTCAATGGAAATTAGAATGCAACTGTCAAAGCTAACCCAAGAGATTTTTGATCACTTATACCGTGATATCACCGAGTTCCGTAGTACGTTCGACTTACCAGTCGCAGACGCTGCAAGCCTTGATACGCAAGCAGACACACTACACACCTCTTTGGCGATCGAAGAGCTAACAGAGCTAGCAGAAGCAGATTGTAAAACTGAGCAAGCAGATGCCATCGTAGACAGCGTGTATGTATTAATGGGCCGTCTCGTTCATCTTGGCCACAGCAAAGTAGAAGACAACCTGGCGATCAGCTACTTAATTGATCTTCTATTAAACGTTGCGGTAAACCGTGGTATCGAGTTTATTCCTTGCTGGGATGAAGTACATTCAAGCAACATGAGCAAAGTATGCCGTAACGAGCAAGAGTACTCAGAAACAGAAGCATTCTACGCGGAACAAGGCATCAAGTTGATGGCGGTGCAGAAAGGTGAATACATCATCGCGAAATGCGCCGAAGATTTCGTATCGGAAGGTAAAACCATTCGTAAAGGCAAAGTACTCAAATCTGTTTACTACCGCCCAGCAGATCTAAAACCGCTAACTCAGTAAGCGTTGAGTTTGGCTTTCTCGATTAAAAAAACGACCTCAAGTAGGTCGTTTTTTTATTGTCCCTAAATACTAATCAAAGATTAAATAAGGTTGCTCATCTACGATGACCTTTTTGACTTGAGTATTGAACACTTCCCCGAGAGCTTCTTCCGTTAGCACAGTATCGGCACTTCCTGATGAGTGCAGCACACCGTTGTTAAGCAGCAATACTTTATCTGCGTGCTTTAATGTGCGATTGAGATCGTGATTAGCAACCAATACTCCAATTCCCTGCGCCGCCATAGCGTTAATCAATTGATAGAGCAGACCCTCTTGCGCAATATCTAACGGTGCTGCTGGCTCATCCAAAATTAAAAACTGCGAAAAAGGATTAATGGTACGCCACACCTGCAAACATACACCTGCTAATCGGACACGCTGCCACTCACCACCGGATAATGTTTGAATACTGCGATGAAGCTTATCTTGCAGTTGTACCAGCTCCACCACCATATTGACGGCATCACGCACTTTGATATCCGCAATCTCAGCACCACTTGGCAGAGATAAAGCGAGATACTGAAACACATCAACATTAAACGCTGGGCGCGATTGCTGACACAAATAACCTCGAACATGAGCTTGCTCTGACAACGGTAAAGTAAGCAAGTTTTTGTTGCCAACGTACACTTCACCACTCATACCGTCTCGGTGACTTAACGTACCAGAAATCGCAGCCAATAAAGTACTCTTACCGGAACCATTAGGCCCAACGATATGTACGATTTCGCCAGCTTTGCATTCAAAAGAAAGAGGCAATAATCGACTACCAACCGACATATGTTTAACGTGCATCATGACTCTTCACCAGCATCCAGATGAAAATAGGTGCGCCAATCGATGTTGTCATGACACCTAAAGGTAACTCTGCGGAGTCCAATAACAGTCTTGCGCCGATGTCAGCAAATACAAGCAACGCAGCACCAGATATTGCAGAAAGTGGCAATAAATAACGGTTTTCCGTACCAAAAGCCAAACGCAACAAGTGCGGCACCACCAAACCAACAAAACTGATGATGCCACCCAAAGCGACTGAACTACCCACCAAAACAGAAATGGCGAGGATCAGTTTCCAACGCATTTGATGCACATCGACACCCAATTGGGTCGCATGAATCTCACCCAGCATCAATCTATCAAGCGATTTGCCTTTACAACATAACCAGGTAAGCACCGGTAACATCACCAAGGTAACGGTATGTTGATACCAACTCGCACCGCCAATACTGCCCATTAACCAATACATCAGTTGGCGTAAGCTAAGATCATCACTAAAGTAAAAAGCCCACGTCACAATCGCGCTCGATAAAATACCCAATGCGACCCCAACCAAAAGCAATCGAGCCGTCGTCAGGTGCATTGCCCTTGCTATCGCCACCAAAACAAACGTGAAGACCATCGAGCCTGCAATCGCTGCCAACATAAAAACAATCGGGGTAGGAAGAACAGGTGACGCGAACATGATTAAGACCATTGCTAAGCTTGCACCACCAGATATACCGAGCACGCCAGGTTCAGCCAACACGTTCCCAAGCAACACTTGTAACGTCGCGCCAGATACCGCTAACGCAGCACCAATAATTGCCGCGGACACTAACCTCGGTAAACGCAAGTCCACCAATAGCTTCTGTTCAAATGCAGATAAGGATTGAAAAGGAGAAAGGAAAATTTCTCCGACCATCAAGTGAATGGCAGAGAGTACAGCGAGGACGATCGACATAACCATCAGGTTACGTTGCCAGCGTCGTTCCTTGTTCAGGATAAGTTGTTGAAAATCCATAGCGACCGATAAAAACAAACGAGGCTTAACCTTACAGTTAAGCCTCGGTAAATTGCAATTAACTTCTCAAAGCAATGTTGGATTAATCGTAAACCAACTCACCCTCTTCAAAACGGGTTTTCACTTCACAAACCATCAGAGCTGCACGTTGACCTATTGCGACGTGGCGGTTCGGGAAGACAATCGCTTCGTTTTCATTCTTCGCCATTAATGGTTTGTCGCCATCATGACCAAACACTTCGCCGTGAACAAATGAGGTGAAGTTTTCAACATTGTCGTCGAACATAAAGCCAAAGTCTTCGTTCAAACGAACGATTGTGCGACTTACGCGATACTTAATGCATGGTTTTGGTAGGTGTTCTGGCTTCGTTTCCGCAATCAAATTACGTAAAGACAAATCAAACGCGGTCAGTTTATCGAGGTCATTTTCACCAATACGAGCCACGCGTCCAAGCTCCATCGTGAGAGCCTGCGCACCAAAGTTCTCGGCACTGTACCAGCTAAACGTACTCGATGGTGAGTTTGACAGGAGCACAGCTTCAATGTGTGCACTGTCCAAGAAATCGATCAATGCCTTGCTGCGCACAGGATGACGAGTCTTAGGACTTACTGCAAACGTATAGTGCTTCGAGCCTCTAATCGCGCAGTGTAAATCAAGGTGCCAGCGTGTTATCGGGTCGGTATCCTGATAAAAATCTCGAACAAGCAGCTTAAGCGTATCGGCGATAACAAGCTCTTTTGTCTGTTTGTGTTCTTTTTCGTCAAACAGACGGTTGAGGTTTTCTTCAAGGAATCGCGTGTGCGCCAGAGTGGATTCTGGGTGAGCGATAATGAACAGACAACGGGTATCGACCGTCTGGAACCCAGATTCTATGTCTTGAATAATGGAATCCACCAGCTCCATCGGTGCGGTTTCATCTCCGTGAACCCCACAAGAGATGATGATGTTCTTCGTATCCTGAGTATAATTCGCAGGGATTACTTCTAATACACCACGCTGATAGAGTTTAAGTTTTACACCGCTAGAAAGCACCTGCTCCGCTGGTGCAACATCAATATGAACATCTAACGTGTCAGTTAAAAACGATTGGCGAAAGAGAGACTTCGTCATGCGTTACTCCTTAATAGCACGGCGGATATGTTAATAAATTGTACAAAGGATTTTTGTTGCTGCGATCTCACTTATGAGTAGAAATCACTATTTCCCTCGAAAATCCGATGCCTTTTCGCGCCAGGCACTCAAATCAAGCATTGAGGCGTTTAATTTTCAAACAATTACAAAGTGTTAGGGCTGTGAACTTTACCACAGCCCTGATTAAGATCATTATGATTTGATCAAATTTTTGTAGCTATAAAGCAGATTATGCATCAACACTGCGAAAAACTTAGCCGCGCTGTGCGAGCAAACGCTCAAACTCATCGACTTTTTCACGCACTAGCTCAACACTCTGCTGCCAAAACGTTGGCTGGGTTAAATCCATCGACAGATGCTTTTCGACGACATCTTCCGCCATCATGCAGCCTGTATCGCGCAGCAAATTGATGTAATCGGTGTAAAACGCTTCGCCTTTGGTTTCTCGCTGTGCATAGATACCCTTGCTAAACAAGAAACCAAATAGGTATGGGTAGTTATAAAAGCTCACGCTATCAATAGAAAAGTGCAGCTTGCTTGCCCAGAAGTACGGATCCGGTTCGCTCATTACGTCGCCATACCATTCTTTCCAAGTTTCTGACATCAACTCACAGAATTCATCTGCGGTTAACTCTCCATCCTGGCGGCGTTCATAAAACGATTTTTCAAACTCGTAGCGAACCGGAATGTTGATCATTAAAGCTAGCGCAGATGACAACTCTTCCCACAACATCTCGAGCTTTTCATCAACGCTCTCAGCTTTCGAAATCAAATGATCACGAACGATGTTTTCTGCAAAGATAGAGGCGGTTTCTGCTAACGTCATTGGGTAGTAAGTTTGGCAAAGTGGCAAATCACGAATAACCCAGTTATGGAACGCATGGCCAAGTTCATGTGCCAGAGTCATAAGGTCTGAACGGCTGCCACTCCAAGTCATAAACACAAGTGGTGTTCGCGTTGCTGGCAGTTTGGTGCAGTATGCGCCAAGACGCTTGTTAGCATTTGGCGCGGCATCAATCCAACCATTTTGTACCATCAAACGGACAAATTCCGACATCTCAGGGTTTACTGTTTCAAATGCTTCACAAATAACATCAATCGCTTCATCAAAGTCGTAAACCTTCGCTTCACCGCTCAAAGCAGGCATAGCCGCCAGATGATTCCAAGGTTTCATCTCATCCAGACCATGTACTTGCGCCATCAATAAACCTGCTTTCTGACCAATAGCTCGACTGTCTTTGGCGACTGTCATCATCGCATTTAAAGTTTCAGCTTGGATTCGGCTACCATGCAAACTCGGCTCTAGGAAGTGAACTTCACACTTCGTAGAACGCTTTTTGTTTTCAGTTAAGCGCCATCCTGCTAACGCATTCAAAATCGCAGCGAATGATTCTTGGTGCGTTTGCATTGCATCTTGTACGCCTCGCCACGCGGCTTCTTGACGCTCGAATTCAGAACCATAAAGAATGCTTGCCGCTTGAGAAAACCCAAGCTCTTCACTATTACCATCTGTGTACTCAAGCTTCACTTTCAATGAGCCAGTCAGGTTATCGTATAGGTTACCCCAAGCCGATTTGCCATCCACACTCATCGCAGCCAGTAACTGTTCTTCTGCGTTGCTAAGACGAGTATCCGCCAACTTTCTAGAATTCAAGATAGAAAAAGCTTGCCCACTGATATCAGGATTCTCATGGTCTAACACGCGCAAGATAAACTCTTCGTCGGCATGCGTTAGTGTCAAATCAAAGGGACTGAACGCTTGGGAAAGCTCCGAAAAGATGCGGGTCATTTTACCAAGTAACGATTTCGCTTCGGCGTTTGTTGCATCAACAGAAGCATAACAACTCGCAAAATTTGCAACTGTACCCGCTAAACGACTCGCGGCTTCATTGGTCAAAATCGCATTTTGCATGATCTCTACGTTGCCACAATCTGCTGATTGTTTATTCAAAAGATCAATACATTGTTCCACAAGAGCAATATCGTCTTGAATTCGTGGGTCAGAAAGGTCGTTATAAACGATGGACAAATCCCAACTCGGCGTTGTCATTTCTATATTTCCTTTTTATGTAACTGAGTCAATTTTCGCTTCCTGCACCTAGCAGATGGGCTTCCACTGACATCTTCCGTGACTATGCCCGTAAGCAATATCGTTCTGGGCATTTTAATATTTATAAATTAACGAGTTAAAAGAGGTACGCCAATCGAACGCACCGAGGCGTAAATTTGCTCATCTATGGTAATTGTTACATGCGTGACAGAAGCGTTTCCTATCGACAACGTCGAATACCACTTTGGGTTACGCCAATCTAACTCCAATACATGAGCAAGAATCATACGAATGACGCCACCATGCGTGACGATAAGTAGATTGTCATTGATATCGTTGATGATTTGAGACCAAACGCGACATATGCGCTCAGAAAATGTGCTTAAGCTCTCAGCATTCGGCAACGTATGTTGTGCTGGCGATTGCCAAAAAGCATCTAGCTTTTTCCACTGCTTAGTGAGCATATCAAAAGGCATACCATCAAAATCACCAAATGCCATCTCTTGTAAAGACTCATCCGTCATTACTGGTAATAATTGCTGTTCAGCAATGATGTTTGCCAGTTCTTGACAGCGTGAAAGCGGAGAAGAAATTATTCCACCCACACCTCGTCCACTCTCGGCCCAAGCCCGAGCAATACTCTCTTGATCAGCAGGCGTAACTTTTACATCTGTTTGGCCATGGAGTCCTAGTGGAGCGTCTACTTTTCCATGACGCACAAGATAGATATTGAGTGTTTTCATTTTGTTCCATCCTACTCTTTAAGAACCAACGGCAAACCAGCAGCAACAAAGGTAACGCGATGGCAAACACTGGCTAGTTTTTGATTCATCCGTCCTGCATTATCCACAAAATAACGACTAACCGCCCCCAAAGGTACAATGCCCATTCCAACCTCGTTAGAGACGAATATTAACGTCGCATCTGAGCCACGTACCATCTTTATAAGCTTTTCAATTTCTGCTTCTAGCTTCTCATTGGAACATTCATCACCTAACTCAAATATCCAATTGTTGAGCCACAAGGTTAAACAGTCGACCAATACAACATCGGTGGTAGCGAAATTTGTCAGTAACTCAGATAAATGAAGGGGGCATTCATGCTCTTGCCACTCGCCCCCGCGTTGCTTTTGATGATGCGCTATTCGCTCTCGCATTTCTTGGTCAAATGGCAGCGCGGTTGCAACATAGTGTAATGATCGATGAGAAGCGACCGATAATTGCTTAGCTGTTTTTTCTGCCAAATGCGACTTCCCAGAGCGCGCGCCACCGAGTATCAATTGCTTCATGAGGAGTGATACAACCCAATCATAGTGAGATAAATAAGCAGTTCCGACAACTGTTGCGCTGCGCCAAGGCAATCCCCCGTAAAGCCGCCAATTCTCTTGGTTAACCAACGTTTGAACATCAAACGAAATACCACGAGAACAAGCGATATCAAGATCGCATCCGCGATACCAAGCACAAGCAATGTTACGCCACCAGTAAACAACAAAATGGAGACTTCTAGAGAAGACTGGCGACTTGCTAGCGGTTTACTTTTCGACGTATCACTGTCACTGACATAAGGCATGTCATAAATAAGCGTCGCAGCTAGTGCTCGGCTTACGGTGTAAGCGACGACAATGACCAACCAAAAGTGCGGCAAGTTAGCCAGTTCACTCCAAAAAACATACTTAGCCAATAACGCCATAATGAGAGTGGCGGCACCATAAGTGCCAATACGACTGTCTTTCATAATAGAGAGGCGTCGCTCTACGGTCATGCCACCGCCAATGCCATCCGCCATATCGGTCAAGCCGTCTTCGTGAAAAGCCCCAGTTAACAATAAGCTAAACACCATCGTTAATACTATGGCAACCGACTCAGGGAAAAGAATTGAGGTGAGCGAGAATACCAAAGCGCAAAGCGCTCCAAGCACGAGACCAACTAACGCGAAGTAACGGCCTGCCTGATTCATGCGTTCTTCACTGTAAGGCAACGCTTGGGGCACGGGTAAGCGGCTAAAAAAACTGGTAGCTAATAGAAATAACTCCCACTGGTATCTTAACGATGACGGCATGACTTTCTCAGAATTATCAGGGACTGACACTAAACTGTAACTCCTGCACTCTCAAAGCTCGCCATTTTGTTGTAAAACTGGGCAGCAGCTTTTAACAGAGGCAAGGCAAGAGCGGCTCCTGTTCCCTCCCCTAGCCGTAAACCAAGGTCGAGCAGAGGTTCTGCTTTTAGATGTTCCAATACAAATTTATGTCCATTTTCTTCAGAGCGATGGGCAAACAACATGTATTCACGCGTTTCTTCGTCTAACAACGTCGCAATATAAGCCGCTACCGATACGATAAACCCATCCACTAAAACTGGAGTTTTAAGCCGCTTGGCTTCTAAAAAAGCGCCCACCATTTGTACGATTTCAAAGCCCCCAACCTGTGCGAGAATCGCTTTGGTATCAAGACCTCGACATCGGTTTACCCCCTGTGCTACCAGTTTATATTTGCGGCTCAACTGCTGTTGATTGATTCCGGTGCCAACGCCAACACAATAATCAATATCTAATGAGCTCAGCGCCGATAACAGTGCTGAGGCCGAACTGGTATTACCGATGCCCATCTCGCCGAACATTAAGAGGTTTGAACCATGCAAAATGGTATGCTCAGCAATCTTCGCACCATATTCTAAACCTAACGCCACTTGTTCTGGGGACATCGCGGATTGTTTAGAAAAATTAGCCGTACCGTTACCCAACCGTTGTTCAACCAAGTTGGGATGGGATTTAAATTCTGGAACCAGCACATCAATAGGAGCCAACATGCCGCAATCTATTACTTTGAGTTGAATGCCATTAATGTCGCAAAAACAGTTGATGGCTGCGCCGCCAGCGAGAAAGTTAGCCACCATTTGCTGAGTGACTTCGCTTGGCGCAATGCTCACACCCTCCTCTGCAACGCCGTGATCTCCAGCAAATACCAGCATGCTCGGTTTGCAGATAGCGATGGAATCAACTGGCTGAGGTTTATCCTGACTTTGAATAAGAGCTAACTGCAGTGCCACCTTTTCCAATAAGCCTAAAGAACCGACGGGTTTGGTTTTGTTATCTATGCGTGCTTGTATCTCCGCAGCAAAAGAGTCATCCATTTTTTACGTTCCTTTGATGTTGTCTGGGTGAGAGGTGTTCTGTTGTTCAAGAGGTCTTGTTCAGCGACAGTTTTTGCGCGCCCACTATTGTATACACTTGCATCCAATTGGGGCAGCGCTAATCAAGTTTATCTCAGGATAGTCTGCCGAGTTCGCAGAGCGTCTCACCTTTCTTGCACGAGATTATAAGTAACTCGTTGAAATCCGCTACAATAGCTTAGACTATGTTCCCATATAGGAGAAAAGATATGGATAACAACACCTGCGCAATCATCGCCGGTGCAACTGGCTTAGTAGGCTCAAAAGTCATTGCAAACCTCATAAATCAATCAGGTGTTGGAACATTATATTATCTTTCTCGCCGCACACTCGATGGCGTCCTAGATGTGGACAACAAGCTTATTCCTCTCATTGATGCAGACCTTTCTATCCACCAATGGGATGAGAACCAACCAACACCAACCATCGGCTTTATCTGTTTAGGCACGACCCTTAAGCAAGCAGGCAGTAAGGATAATTTGCGTAGAGTAGATGTTGATCTGGTGTGCAAAGTCGCCCAACAAATGAAAACAATCGGAGTCAAACGCCTTGCGGTTGTTTCTAGCCTCGGTGCAAATAGTAAATCGCCATCCCATTACTTAGCTTGTAAAGGACAAATGGAACAACGAATCGAAGCTATGGATTTTGAGGAAATCGTATTTGTTCGCCCAGGCCCGCTTGTTGGTCAACGTCAAAACCCAAGAATGGACGAGAAGTTAGTACAAACTCTGTTTAAGGTAATTCGCCCACTTATGCTAGGCAAACTGTCCAACTTTTTACCGATTCGAGCAGAAGATGTCGCCAAAGCGATGATTTATCAACTTTTCAGTTATCAAGAAGACTCGGTGGTTTACTTACAAAGGAAAGAAATGCGTGACTTACTGCATCACTACGAATAACCATTTTGTACAATTAACGTGCTAATTCACACTCTCACGCGACTTAGATCTCGTTTTTATATTCATTTTAGATCTAGCTAATACCCGTTTGTCATTTTTAAAGTTATATCACGAGCGTTATCTTACGCTCCATAAATAAATCCGTATAAAACCCCGTATAAAAAACAACCGCCACTTCGGCTGGTTGATAAGGTCAAATTATGAATTTTGCAGTGATAGCCTCTCTAGCCGTCTTTGTTGGCATATTGTTCTTTCTATTTAACCAACAACAAAAGAAACACACTCTTTCACGTCTCGTTTTGATCGGTCTTGTTACCGGTTCTCTTTTTGGTCTTGCTTTGCAACTCATTCACGGTGAAGGCAACAGCGCTATTGCTCAAACACTTGAATGGGTAGGCATTGTAGGCAGTGGCTACGTTGGTCTACTGAAAATGGTCATCATGCCACTGGTGTTGGTATCGATGATCTCTGCAGTTGTTAAATTGGAGAAAGGTGGATCATTAGGTAAAATTTCTGGCCTGACCATCTCTGTTCTTCTAGTAACGACTGCAATTGCTGCACTTATCGGTATTTTGGTGACAACGACATTTGGCCTGTCAGCAGAAGGGTTAACTGAAGGTGCGCGTGAAACCGCTCGTATCGCCGTTTTAGAAAGCCGTGCCGGTACAGTAAGTGACTTAACTATTCCTCAAATGCTAGTTAGCTTCATTCCAACCAACCCATTTGCTGATCTAACAGGTGCTCGTTCGACATCAATTATCGCTGTTGTGATTTTCGGCGTGTTAACTGGTATCGCCGCTCGTAAAGTGATGATGGAAAAAGCAGAGTTGGAATCACCGATTCGTACTTTCGTAGAAGCAGCTCAATCTATCGTTATGCGATTAGTGAAGATGATCATGGCCCTAACGCCATACGGCATCGCAGCACTGATGGCAAAAGTGGTAGCGACATCAAGCGCAGGCGACATCCTAAACCTACTTGGCTTTATTGTGGCGTCTTATGTTGCTATCGCACTGATGTTTGTTGTTCATGGCGTATTAGTCTCTTTTGTCGGCGTTAGCCCTGCGGAATACTTTAAGAAAATCTGGCCTGTACTGACCTTCGCGTTTACATCTCGTAGCTCAGCAGCAACGATCCCACTAAACGTAGAAGCGCAAATCACCAAGCTTAACGTTCCACCAGCGATTGCAAACCTATCAGCATCGTTTGGTGCCACTATCGGCCAAAACGGCTGTGCGGGTATCTATCCTGCAATGCTTGCAGTGATGGTAGCTCCGACAATGGGTATCAACCCTCTGGATCTTCACTTTATCCTGTCATTGATTGCGATTATCACCATCAGCTCATTTGGTATTGCAGGTGTCGGCGGCGGTGCGACGTTTGCAGCCTTGATTGTTCTTCCTGCAATGGGCTTGCCTGTAACCATCGCGGCACTGCTTATCTCTATTGAACCACTGATTGACATGGCACGTACCGCACTAAACGTTTCAGGTTCAATGACTGCGGGTACAATTGCTAGCCGAGTGCTGAAGTCACCAGGAAGTGAAGCAACATTGGAAGAAACACGAGCATAGAACTCAAATTCCTTCCAAAGCGATAAAACGTAAAATATCAAGCCGATGGTTCGCCATCGGCTTTTTTCATTTTCAAAAATTCAACTTGCATCTTTCGTTGCTAGTCAAGGCGTTGAATGGTCTAATACTGCCATCGGTTTTGTAAACGGTAAGCAGAATGCACCAAGATAATCAGCCCACTTTTTTCTTCTTTGACTATGAGACATGGGGAACCAACCCCGCGAAAGATCGCCCAAGCCAGTTTGCTGGTGTTCGTACAGATGAAAACTTTAATATCATCGGCGAGCCTTTAGTCATGTACTGTCAACCACCGGCTGATTATCTTCCGTCTCCTGAAGCTGCGCTTATTACTGGTATTACTCCGCAAAAAACGGTTCAAGAAGGCCTTTCTGAGCCAGAGTTTATCGCTAAGATTCACACTGAACTCGCGAGACCAAATACCACCAGTTTAGGCTACAACAGCATTCGCTTTGATGACGAAGTGACCCGTTATACTTGTTATCGCAACTTTATCGATCCATACGCATGGAGTTGGCAAAACGGTAACTCACGTTGGGATTTACTCGATGTACTACGCGCGTGCCATGCCCTTCGCCCAGAAGGCGTAGAATGGCCAGAGAACGAAGATGGCTTCACTAGCTTTAAATTAGAACATTTGTCCGTGGCTAACGGCATAGAACATAGTAACGCGCACGATGCCATGGCAGATGTGGTTGCGACTATCGAAATGGCAAAGAAAGTAAAAGCAGCGCAACCAAAATTGTTTGATTACTTTTTTTCTATGCGCCAAAAGCGCAAGCTCAATGATTTAGTCGACATCGTCAACATGACACCGTTGATGCACGTTTCAGGCATGCTAGGGCGCGAATGTCAGTACACTAGCTGGATTGTGCCTGTTGCTTGGCATCCAACCAATAATAACGCTGTTATCACCATCGATTTAGCGAAAGACCCTCAACCTATTCTTGAGCTATCCGCAGAAGAGCTGCACGAAAGACTCTACACTAAGCGCGAAGATCTTGGTGAATTGCTACCAGTGCCAGTTAAACTAGTTCATTTGAACAAATGCCCTATTCTCGCCCCTGCAAAAACGTTAACGGCGGAAAACGCAGAAAACATCGGCATTGATCGTCAGAAGTGTCTCGATAATTTGGCACTACTTCGCCAGCACCCTGAGATTCGAGAAAAACTAATCGGCTTGTTCTCTATCGAACGTCAATTTGAAAAAAGCGATGATGTGGACACTCAACTTTACGACGGATTCTTCTCTCCGGCCGATCGCGCAGCCATGGATATCATTCGGGAAACCGACCCGAACAATCTTGCCGCATTGGACATTGAATTTGATGACAAGCGCATTAAACCTCTATTGTTCCGCTATCGTGCGCGTAACTTCCCAGGCACATTAGACGAGCAAGAACAAAGACGCTGGGCATTACACTGTCGAGAAGTGTTTGAAAGCCAAATTGAAGAGTACATGCTGAATTTAGAAAACTTAGTTCACGAACATGAAAGTGACGAAAAGAAGATTGCGATATTAAAATCCGTGTACCGTTATGTAGAGAGCTTAGCTTCCTAACTCCTCCTAATACAAGCGCACCTTATGGTGTGCTTGTTGTTTATATACTGTCAAAATGATTAAAGAACGATTCTTACAACTGATCCAACTGCTCATTTCAATCTTCCTCATCATGGGAGCACTTGGCATCGGAATTACCATTCAAAAGTTCACTGGCGTTTCCGTTCCAGGAAGTGTCATCGGTATGCTCGTACTGTTTTTCTCCATGACTCTTGGGCTTGTAAAAGTCGACTGGGTCAAACCGGGCGCCACGCTATTTATCCGCTATATGATCTTATTGTTCGTTCCTATTAGCGTGGGATTAATGCAACATTTCGATATGCTACTCGCTAATGCCCTCCCTATCATTGCTAGCGCAGTTGGAGGCTCACTCATTGTACTAGTCAGCCTCGCTTGGCTGCTGGACTACTTTTTAAAGGAGAAGCACTGATATGTGGTTAGTTGTTACCATTGCGGTTTTTCTTGTCGCGCGCCAAATTGCAATCAAAGTGAATAATCCTCTAGCAAATCCTTTGCTGATCAGTATTGCAGTGCTCATTCCTTTGCTTACTTACTTAAATGTACCGTTTGAAACGTATTATGCGGATAACGAAGGGATCAGTTTTTTACTTCAACCAGCCGTAGTTGCTCTGGCTTATCCACTATATGAACAACTACCACAAATTAAAGCAAACTGGCGAATCATCACTTTTGCTTGCACAGTAGGCAGTGTGATGTCGATGATGACAACCACCTTGATCGCAGTCGCTTTCAAAGCGGATATCAGTTTAATCGCGAGTCTAGTGGGTAAGTCCGTCACTACACCAATAGCGATGGAAATATCGAGTCACCTCGGTGGTGAAGCCGCCGTTGCAGCGATCTTGGTTCTGATTGTCGGTTTATTGGGCGCAATTTTGGCATACCCAATTTACAATTTGATTGGAATTAAACACCCGATTGCACGTGGTCTGACAATGGGTACAGTCTCTCATGCCTTAGGCACCGCTACTTGTGCAGAGAAACAGCCCATAGATGCCGCGTTCTCATCACTCGCATTGGTTTTATGTGGGATCATAACTTCTATTTTGGCTCCAAGCTTTTTTGCTTTGGCTGTCTGGCTATATCAATAGTTAAGCGCTCTCGGTCTGCCCTCCTTCCGGCAGGCCGTAGCCTTTCCGCTTCTTCCTTACCCTTTTCAAAACCCTATCTTATCTATCAACCTCACCCAGTAATATCGTGAAGGGACTTGATCGAGATATACATTCATAGCGTTAGCATTCTAGGTGCTACCACTCGCTCTAGATTACGTAGGTATAAAATAGCATAGCGGTAAAAGTCGCGTTAGTAACATACTCCTGCTCCTTGGTCATATGAATATATACTGATATGGTTAATTGTGAGACGGAGATAACGCTTCACACCTGTGCAATCGAATACATGTGTGAGCTCACTCTAATTATGTAACAGAATTATCAATTGCATTATTTATCGTGATCTAACGCACGGAACATTTCTATCTTTCACATAGAATAACTGTCCATGCAATAACAAGGATTCAACATGAAAAGTCGCATTGAACAGGCGCTAGCAGGCGCTCCAGAAGCACTTTCCAAACAACTTGCTCCTATCATCCAAGCTGATGATTTTGATGCTACGCTTTCAGTTCAACAATTTGAGCAGTTGCTTTCAGCTACCGGTCTATCAGACAAAGAGCTTCGTGTTGCGCTACTTCCTTTTGCCGCAGCGTACTCCTATGCTCCCCTTTCTGACTTTTATGTCGGCGCTATCGTTCGTGGTCTTTCAGGTCGCCTTTACTTCGGTGCCAACATGGAATTCTTTGGTGTACAGTTGGGTCAAACGGTTCACGCAGAGCAGTCTGCGATTAGCCATGCTTGGATGAAAGGCGAACGTGGTGTTAAGGATATCACTATCAACTTCAGCCCATGTGGTCACTGCCGCCAGTTCATGAATGAGTTATCTACCGCAAACGAGCTTAAAATCCAGCTCCCAGAACGCGAAGAAAAGTCACTTCATGAATACCTGCCTGAAGCCTTTGGACCAAACGATCTCGGTATCGAGTCCGGCTTAATGGCAGAAGTTAAACACCAGTTCTCATGTGATGATGAAGGCGCACTCATCCAAAGTGCAGTTGAAGCGATGAACATGAGCCACTCACCATACACCAACAACTTGAGTGGTTTAGCATTAGAGATGACTAGCGGCCGTGTATTCCAAGGCGCTTATGCAGAAAATGCAGCGTTCAATCCTAGCTTGCCGCCGTTACAAGTTGCGCTAATCCAAGTTTTACTTGCGGGTGAAACCTTTGACAGCATCAAAGCCGCTGCATTGGTAGAGAACTCAGAAGGTAAGATCAGTCATTTAGCCGATACGCAATCAACGTTGGAAGCGTTGAATCCAGATATTCCGCTTAGTTTTGTCAACGTATAAACGACAAATTCAACAAAGAGCTCTACAACATGTAGAGCTTTTTTATTACCTAAAAACCAAAAGCAAACGTTTGCTTTGTCATAAAACTTCAGTATGATCTCCTGCAATTTCTGTCTCATCACTCTATTTTGTAAGGGAACACTATGTTTGGCACTGCAACTAGCGCAAATGCTACCCGTGTATTACTTTTAGGCTCTGGCGAACTCGGTAAAGAAGTCGCCATTGAATGCCAGAGACTTGGTTTAGAAGTGATTGCTTGTGATCGCTATGCCAATGCTCCAGCGATGCAAGTCGCTCACCGTAGTTATGTTATCGACATGTTAGATGGGAACGCCTTAGAAGAAGTTATTACGAAGGAACAACCTACTTACGTCGTACCAGAAATTGAAGCCATCGCAACCGGCAAACTGGTAGAGCTTGAAGAGAAAGGACTGAATGTTGTTCCAACCGCTAAGGCAACCAGGCTAACAATGAATCGTGAAGGTATCCGACGTTTGGCAGCAGAAGAACTGGAATTGACGACTTCACCTTATCGTTTTGCAGATAACTTTGAAGACTTCAAAGCCGCGGTTGAGCATGTGGGTATTCCGTGCGTGGTGAAGCCTGTGATGAGCTCTTCAGGTAAAGGGCAAAGTGTTATCAAGACCGAAGACGACGTTACAAAAGCATGGGATTACGCTCAGGAAGGCGGGCGTACGGGTGCAGGTCGCGTTATCGTGGAAGGTTTTATCGACTTCGATTACGAAATCACTTTATTGACCATCAGAACCGTTGACGGTGTGCATTTCTGTGCTCCAATTGGTCATCGTCAGGAAGATGGCGACTACCGCGAATCATGGCAACCGCAAACTATGTCAGAAAACGCAGTAAAAGCAGCTGAATACACGGCTGAGAAAGTGGTAAACGCGCTCGGTGGCTACGGCATCTTTGGTGTAGAGCTATTTGTTAAAGGCGATAAAGTCATTTTCAATGAGGTCTCTCCTCGCCCTCACGATACGGGTATGGTTACAATGATTTCACAGGAAATGTCTGAGTTTGCTCTCCACGTGCGCGCGTTTACCGGAATGCCAATTAATAATATTGTGCAATATGGCCCATCTGCGTCTGCTGTTATTCTTGGACAAGGGACTTCCACAAACATTCGCTTTGAAAACCTAAGCAAAGCTTTAGCTCAACCTCAAACACAAGTTCGTCTATTCGGTAAGCCAGAAATCGATGGTCGCCGCCGTTTAGGTGTTGTCCTTACGCGACGAAAAACCACCGAAGAAGCCGTTCAAGATGCTGTTGAAAGTGCTTCAAAAGTGAATATCATTTATTAAATACGAACCACTCATACAAAAATAGCGCAGCTCAAATTGCTGCGCTATTTCGTGTTCCAAACCGAAGAGAGCCTATTCACTCTCGATTAAGTACACTTCTTCAGAGAAGCGACTTAAGCCTTTTTTCGCAATTTTAGGATGATTCTCGTCAGCTTCATCTACGTTCAAACAAGTAACTTTGTAACCTGAAAATAACTGCTCTATCTCTTCGACCGGCACGCTAAATGGAGGCCCCGCCATCTCTTCTTGAGGATAGTTGAGTGTGACAAGCAAAATACGACCGCCTGGGTTCAGCAGTTGCTTGAGACGCTCTACATACTCCTCTCGCATATCTTGCGGTAAAGCAACCAACGCGGCGCGATCATAAATGATATCGGCTTGAGATACTGGTGCAGTGAAAAAGTCCCCAGTATAAATAGAGAGCTCATCAAATTGATAAAGCTCGTGCATGCCATTAAGAGGCGTTACCGTTGGCGTGTAAAAATGTTCAGCAAAAAAGGCACGCACAGCAATATGGCTTAGCTCAACACCTTCAACCGAATCATGCTTCATCGCTAGCCAAATCAAGTCTTCTGACTTTCCACATAAAGGAACTAACACTTTATCTTCACGCTTTGGATTAGTGTGTTTCCAATATACTGGTAATAGCGGGTTTACATCTTCCAAGTGAAATCCGATTTGATTGCTGGCCCATTTGTTATGCCAAAATTCTTGGTCTCTCATTTTACTTTCTACTTGTCGGCTGTTTTCATTTTGAGAGGTAAGACTAACGTTTTTTTTCAATTTGTCTATGCCGTTCATCTTTGGTTAATACTGCGGTGATAGGATGTAATCGGTCTCATAGGAGACGCGCCTTTATCTGATAATCAGAATAAAGAAAAGAGAAATGGTGATCTAACGCACGATTCTACTTCAAGATAAAACTGAAACCTTGGAATCTTTCGTAATGGCCCCATTTATAAGTTAGTACCTGATTTGCCGAACTTAGCGACCTTTATGTTCCCTATTTTCTAAGTACAAGCAAGTTAAGGAGAGTGAATGAGCTTATTTCTTCGTACTACAGCATTGATGCTTTTGGTACTTAGCCGTGCACCGGCATTTGCCGCACTTCCAATTACCCCTGCACCTAGTGGCGAACAAAATCGTTCAACCAGCCAAAACGAAGTTTGTTCGAAACTTTTTAAACACAGCCTTAGCGGTTTATACGGCATTCAGTCAATCGACACCACGCCAACTCAGCCATATTCTGACTTCGACATTCTTTACAGCAAAGCACACCAAGCACAATTTGAACTTGAAACTATCTGTAAAAGTACCGCACTTCTTAATGACGCTCAGCCATACTTCGCAGGTGTAAAATCCAAACAACGAGCAGAAGAAAAGATAGCTTTAGAATTAGGTGGGAAAGTTGAACGTATTACTGACCTAGCACGTGCAACGATTGTAGCTGAAGACGTCGCCAGCTTAGTCTCCATTTATGAAACGTTAGAGCGTGAAACAACGATTGTGAAAGTAAAAAATCGATTCAAAAAACCTGGCCCTTCAGGATATAGAGACTTGAACTTGCTCGTTCGTTTACCAAAAACAAACCTAGTAGCCGAAGTTCAACTGCACTTGAAAGCAATCGCAGATGTAAAAAGCGGTCCCGAACACGACCTATACGAAAAAATCCAGAAACTAGAACGTCAAGCGATGTTGGAAAAACGTGAGCTAAGCGAAATAGAGCTTGCTTCTATTCGCAACATGCGTACACAGTCTAAGAACTTGTACCAACAAGCATGGCAACCATACTTAACAACGCATCTAGAAGCGGCGTAACCGATATCATTAGGCGTCTCTCATAAACAGAAAAACCACCGCATTGCGGTGGTTTTCATTTGTATGCACACGAATTTTACGCAAAAAAAAGACCACGCCTTAGCGTGATCCATTTATTCGGCTTACTGTACTTTCTTCAGGTTTTCTACACGAGCTTTTAACTTCTGACCCGGGCGAAAAGTCACTACACGTCGAGCAGTAATTGGAATATCTTCACCAGTTTTCGGGTTACGACCAGGTCGTTCATTCTTGTCACGAAGATCAAAGTTACCAAAACCTGACAGTTTTACCTGTTCGCCACTTTCCAGTGCCTTACGAATCTCTTCAAAGAACACTTCCACCGTTTCCTTGGCGTCCCGCTTACTAAATCCTAATTTATCAAACAGGTTTTCTGCCAGTTCGGCTTTTGTGAGCGCCATAAAACTTTCCTCAAAGCTATGTTAAACAATGCTACGTTAGTGTAGCGCCAGAGCAGTTTTACCCTACCAATTCAACAACATATCGGGGTTACATCAGGAAGTGTATGACAAGCTTATGATTTTCGCCAACTTTTTTCTTGGCGAACAAAAGGAATAGCACTACGTAAATTATTGTTAAACGCCAGGAATTTGATATTTTTGTTTTTGTTTCATCTTTATCAGGAAAAACATCCAGATTATAAAACTAAAAGTAGTTTAAATATCAACATTAAACACTATTTAATAAAAATATCAGATATTGGTTATTTAACAGACACTTGACATAGAACTTGTCGTAAATTCAGTGATTTGTATGTAACTCGATACGTAACAATTAGATTAAAAGGTATGACCACCTGTACTTTGCAACTGTGCTTAGAAAGCTTGATTAAACCCACGCTTCTCGCTGTTTAACGATGACGCCATATATAAAGATTGATAATGTGGAAGTTCGTGTATTTCCTCATTAGCTTCTTACACTGCTTCTAGGCGACCATGATTAATCAAATCATAAATATTCTTTTCCCTGTTTTTGCTCTTGTCGGAGTTGGCTATTTGGTCGGTCGTTACATCAAGCCTGACTTTCGCCCAATAAACCGCATTAATATTGAGGTATTTACGCCAGCACTGGTATTTTCGTCACTCGTTAGCATGCCGCTCGATTCAAATCAGGGGCCGCTTCTTTTGGCGGCAATTGTCGCGGTTTTAATTCCCGCACTACTCATGATCCCGGTATGTCGATGGACGTCACTCTCGTTTAAAGCCTGGGCGCCACCACATATGTTTCGCAATAGCGGAAATCTAGCTATTCCTTTGTTTACCTATACGTTTGGAGAAATTGCGCTGTCGTCAGCAGTGCTTTTATTTGTCGTGTCAGCATGCTTGCATATCAGCTTAGGCGTAATGCTGCTTAGTCATGGCAACCCTTTTAAGCAAATAGTCAAGATGCCAATCTTTTTAGCAGCGTCGCTGGCTCTGTTTCTCAACGTGTCAAATGTGGGTGCATGGGCGCCTTTATACGAAGCCACGGCTCTACTTGGGCAAGCGGCCGTACCCGTGATGCTTTTATCTCTGGGGGCACAAATGTGTCATTTAAGGTTGGACGGTTTAAAGATTGGTGTGTTGTGTACCGTGCAGTCACTGGCAACTGGTGCTGTCGCTTTTGCACTTATTTATTGGTTAATTCCCCTTCCAACGATGCAATTGCAAATGATGGTGCTCTTCACAATGCTGCCGCCAGCCGTCATGAATTACCTATTTGCGGAAAGGCTGAATATAGAACCCATGAAAGTGGCGTCAATGGTACTATTTGGCAACTTTTTCAGCATTCTTACGCTACCTCTTCTGCTTAGCTATACCCTCTCACTCGCTGCCTAACCGCCAACAAGCTATCGTTAGCGTGTATTAGCTGAAAAACAATACGTTCCTAATCTCGGGTAAGGGCCATCCCTAGTTTGGTCTAGTATTTTAAAGTAATGAGGGATGGTGCGAGCAGTAAGGAACTTGAACAACGATAAGGTAATCCTAAAAATAAAAAACCCTGCCAAACTGGCAGGGTTTTCATTTCTTAAGAAGATACGTTACGCGAGATTAGTCACGCAGAGACGCACCAAACTTCTCAGAAACGTGAGCAACGATAGCGTCAACCGCACCAGCGATATCTGCATCTTCAAGCGTACGCTCAAGTGACTGTAGAGTCAGAGCGATTGCTAGGCTCTTCTTACCATCTTCAACGCCTTTACCTACGTAAACGTCGAACAGTTTCGCATCTTTAAGGAACTCGCCACCTTGCTCTAGACAAGCGTTAACAATGTCACCAGATGCAACAGCTTCATCCACTACTACCGCGATATCACGACGGTTTGAAGGGAATTTAGAAAGTGCTACCGCTTCTGGGATCACTTTGCTGTTGATTGCAGACCATTCGATTTCGAATACGATAGTACGACCGTTTAGACCGAACTTACGCTCAAGCTCAGGGTGAACTGTACCGATCACGCCCACTTCTTTGCCGTCTACGATGATTGCCGCAGATTGACCTGGGTGAAGTGCTGGGTTAGCTTTTTTGCTTTCAGGTGACAGTGCAGCGAAAGAGTACGCTTTTTCGTTCGCAGATAGCTCTAGAATCGCTTCTAGATCGCCCTTAAGGTCGAAGAAATCAACAGTGTTGGTTTCGATATCCCAGTGCTCTTCACCACGAGTACCAGCAATAACACCTGCAAGCATAGGCTCTTGACGCATGCCGTTTTCTGCAGATTCACATGGGATGAAACGTAGGCCATATTCGAATAGACGAACGCGTGGCTGTTGACGCTTCTGGTTGTGAACAACCGTGTTCAACAGACCTTGGATAAGACCAAGACGCATTGCTGACATGTCTGCAGAAATTGGGTTTGGAAGTACGAGAGGCTCAACACCAGGTACAACTAGCTTTTGCTGCTCAGGCTCAACGAAGCTGTATGTAATTGCTTCGTGGTAACCACGGTCAACAAGAAGATCACGAACGCGTTTCAGTGGAAGATCCGCTTCAACGTGGTTGTGCATCTTAAGTGCTGCTGCTGGGTGTTGGTTAGGAATGTTGTCATAACCGTAGATACGGCCAACTTCTTCAATCAGGTCTTGCTCGATAGCGATATCGAAACGCCATGTTGGCGCTACTGCCACCCAACCTTCTTCAGAAGCTTCAACAGTCAAACCTAGGCGCTCTAGGATTTCTACTACGTCAGCATCAGCGATGTGGTGACCTAGTAGGTTGTCTAGTTTAGTACGACGTAGAGCAACTTTGTTTGGCTTAGGTAGGTCTGCTTCAGACTCTACTGCAACAACAGGTGCTACTTCACCACCACAGATCTCAACTAGAAGCTGAGTTGCACGCTCCATTGCGCTCACTTGTAGTGCGTAATCCACACCACGCTCGAAACGCATTGAAGAATCAGTGTGCAGACCGTAGCTACGAGCGCGACCACGGATGTGGTCAGGTGCAAAGAATGCACACTCTAGTAAAACGTCTTTAGTCTCAGTTGTTACACCTGACTCTTCACCACCAAAGATACCTGCGATTGCAAGTGCTTTGTTGTGGTCCGCTACTACTAGTGTATCTGCGTTTAGTTCTGCTTCGCTGCCGTCAAGAAGTGTTAGCTTCTCACCTTGCTCAGCCATACGAACTACGATGCCACCTTCGATCTTCGCTAGATCGAATGCGTGCATTGGTTGGCCTTGCTCTAGAAGAACGTAGTTAGTGATATCTACCACAGGGTCGATAGAGCGAATACCACAACGACGCAGTTTCTCTTGCATCCATAGTGGCGTTTCAGCTTGAACGTTTACGTTCTTAACTACACGACCTAGGTAACGTGGACACGCAGCTGGCGCTTTCACTTCGATAGACACTTTATCGTCGATTGAAGGGGCAACTGCTTCTACTAATGGCTCTGTCACGTCAGCACGGTTTAGTACGCCAACTTCACGAGCTAGACCACGAATGCTGAAACAGTCAGCGCGGTTTGCTGTTAGGTCTACGTCTACTGTTACGTCGTCTAGACCTAGGAATTCACGGAAATCAGTACCGATTACTGCGTCTTCTGCTAGTTCCATGATGCCGTCTGACTCAACGTCGATACCTAGTTCAGTGAACGAACAAAGCATGCCGTGAGATGGCTGGCCACGTAGTTTCGCTTTTTTGATTTTGAAATCACCTGGAAGAACAGCACCAACTGTTGCGACTGCTACTTTCAGACCTTGGCGACAGTTAGGTGCGCCACAAACAATGTCTAGAAGCTCTTCTTCACCCACGTCAACTTTAGTTACGCGCAGTTTGTCTGCATCTGGGTGTTGGCCACATTCAACAACGTGACCGACTTTAACGCCAGTAAAAGAACCAGCAACAGGAAGAACGTCGTCTACCTCTAGGCCGGCCATTGTAATTTGGTGAGTTAGCTCGTCAGTAGTAACCGCAGGGTTTACCCACTCACGAAGCCATGATTCGCTGAATTTCATGTTGATGAACCCTCTGGATTACTTGAACTGTTTTAGGAAACGAAGATCGTTCTCGAAGAACGCACGTAGGTCGTTCACGCCGTAACGAAGCATTGTTAGACGCTCAACACCCATACCGAATGCGAAACCAGAGTATTTTTCAGGATCGATACCTACGCTACGTAGCACGTTCGGGTGAACCATACCGCAGCCTAGTACTTCTAACCATTTACCGTTTTTGCCTTTCACGTCTACTTCAGCTGAAGGCTCAGTGAATGGGAAGTAAGATGGACGGAAACGTACTTCTACTTCTTCTTCGAAGAAGTTACATAGGAAATCGTGCAGGATGCCTTTCAGCTGAGCAAAGTTTACGTTCTCATCAACCAGCATGCCTTCCACTTGGTGGAACATTGGCGTGTGCGTTTGGTCGTAGTCGTTACGGTATACACGGCCTGGTGCGATGAAACGGAATGGTGGTTTACCATTTTCCATCGTACGGATCTGTACGCCTGACGTATGAGTACGAAGCATCAAGTCTGGGTTGAAGAAGAAAGTATCGTGGTCAGTACGCGCTGGGTGATCAGCTGCGATGTTTAGCGCATCGAAGTTGTGGAATGCATCTTCGATCTCTGGGCCAGCCTCGGTGTTAAAACCAAGTTCGCCAAAGAACTTCTCAATACGCTCTACAGTACGAGTTACTGGGTGTAAACCACCGTTTTCAATACGACGACCTGGTAGTGTTACGTCGATTGTTTCTGCTGCTAGTTTCGCTTCAAGCTCAGCACGTTGTAGTGCATCTTTACGAGCTGCGATAGCTTGCTGAACTACGCCTTTCGCTTTGTTGATCTCTTGACCAGCTTCACGGCGTTCTTCTGGTGGTAGTTTGCCTAGGCTTTGAAGTTGAGCAGTTAGCTCACCTTTTTTACCCAGATACTGAACACGCACTTCATCAAGTGCGACTAGCGATTCGGCAGCTTCAATTGCAGTGCTCGCGCTAGCAATGATCTCTTCTAGATGTTGCATCGTTTCCTCATCTACCTGTAGGTAGTGTCCATAAGGGAGTGATTGGTTTTTTGATAGCTGTACATAGTAGCCAAACCGGGCACCAATGCCAAATTGAATTACGAAAAGAAGAGGTTATTGAATAAAAAGAGCACAAAAACGTCAAAAATGTCATCTTTAGTTAATCTGCCGTTTAGTTGTGCCCTTTTGTTTTAGAAATAGTATTGAATAGATAGCTCGATAAAATCGTCATCTCTAGCGAAGTAGAGCAAATCATTTGGTGTTTCATTTTTAAACAACCAAGCATCAATTTGCCACTTAACGTGATTCGATATTCGGCTCGATGCTTCTAACTTAGCATTGTAAACATCATCGTTATCTAAATCCTTCGTAATTCCCGTCAATACTTCCGTTCCGTCCTCATCATTGAGCGCCCAACGAATACCTGCAAACACATCATTTTGACCGATAGTTTGTGCGTTGTTCCCACGACTGTCATAGAGGTACTCACCAATAACCCCCACATCCCAAACCGTGTCAAATGCACCGACGAAGGTATACTCAAAACCCGTCACAAGACCGACATGATTATCAGCACTATCTCGATAAATACTTTCCAGTTTCCATAACCAATCGCCAACGGTTCCTTGCACATCCAGACCGACATGACTCATCAGAGCGTAGTAAGACTTTAATTCTCCGTATTCAAAACGAAAGTAAGGATCCCGGTTTGTTCCATATAAATAGCTCAGGCCTACGTCCCAATCGCCAAGCATTTTCGAATATCGAAAAGCCACATCTACGTGCTTCTCTTCTCTGCTTGATTCATAGATAGCATCATCAGAGACAACGGGGTCGGTTCGCAAGCGGCCATCTGTACCCGCAAACGTTCGTTCCCTAAAGTAAGGTAACAACATTGCGTGGACGGTGCCCCAGTCTTTGAAAGAGGTAAAATGTAACATCGGCTGACCGAGTTTATCTTCACCATCGACGGCTTCAATGGCATCTGTTTGGTTTACTACATCAACTAAATGGGCTGATTCAGTCACTCCCCAAAAGACCTTACTAATCCCAACTCGAAGCTCATAATCATCCCAATAAGTCAGATAAAGTGCCTCTCGTATGTCACCATGACTTCGCTCATCGTCTAGACCATCCAGACGATAGAAAGGTGTGAAAGTAAAGTTTGCATCACCATTTTGCATCTCCCAGTAAAATTCTGGCTGCAAAACCAATGACGTTTGCGCTTTGCTCTGACCCTGAGAGCCCGTTTTAAAAAACTGACGATGCTCAATATTGACTTGTCCTGCAAGCTCGACGGCAGTCAGAGGCATCGAGTAAAAAAAGGCTGCTGCACTAAGCAACAACCCAGCATTTAATCGCTTCATTTTTCCTCCACTACCTCACTCGCTTCAACACATTCTTATGAAAGTCATTGTCTTGCAATCCAGTGTTAAAACGCATTTCGCTAGTCGTTAGCTCAGTACTTTTTCCTGTTTGATGATTTGTCATCGCCATAGTGTGCGCTCGCCAATATTGGTTGAGATATTGCTTGTAATCGGAAAAAGAAAGCGTTTTTAACAAAGAGCCTTTGCGGTCGTAAAACTCAACTTTAAGTGGACGATAATGCGCTTTATCTAACCATACCGTTTGCTTGGTATAACCTGAGTTCTTATCGGTCGGAATTTGCTCTACGACGAAAACATCTTGCCCGTTTATGCTGTCATCTTTTAGGTAGTTGAAACGGTATTTTTCAATCTCAAAGGAACTGAGATCCTCATACGCGAATTCACTGCCCATAAAAGGACCTGATTTGTTACGCGAGGAAATACGTTTCACACGTTTCAGTGCAGGAAGGTAAAGCCATTGGTCATCGGCACCCACCGTATGAGAATGGTTAAGAAACGCCGTGCCTTTTACATCTCTCGGTTCATCAAATATCGTGAGCCCTTTGTCACCATCGCCATCAACTTCGAGTGATTGTAAGCGCATTAAACGTGTGCTGCTTTCTCCTTGCGCGTTTCGCAGAATCATTTGCATCGTAGCAACAGAATCCCCCCACCCTTCATCACGGGCTTTGCGCTCTTGGGCAATTTCTAGTCCTTTGGCTTCATCCGCCAACACCGCATGACTCATAATAAGCGAGACAGAAAGTACTGATACTTTTAAGGCATTTTTTACTAAATTCATGTTCGATCCTTTAATTCGTTATGACTGAGTAACAGTCTTGGTTTGAGAGTCAGTTGATTTAAGCTTATTTCGGCGCTCCACCTCGTCGTAAACGCCTTTGTCAAACAACATCAGTAGAGTCGGTAGGAAGATGAAATCCACAACAAGGGCAATAAAGATGACAATGGCACTCAGCTGTCCCATATCGGCATTTAAGCGGAAGCTCGACATCGCCAGAACAGAGAAACCAGCAACAAGCACGACCGTCGTAATCCAAAGTGCGCGCCCCACGGTACGAAAGGCGTAGCGAACCGCTTGCTCCGCACTGTGGCCATCTTTACGAGCGTGTTGATATTTAGAAAGAAAGTGAACGGCGTCATCAACAACAACACCAAGCGTTAATGTCACAACGACAGACAATCCCAAGTTAATCTCGCCAGAAACCAGCGCCCAAATACCAAAACCAATAAGCGCAGGAGCAATATTCGGGACAAGACTAATTAAGCCAAGCTTGAACGAACGCAAGGCAAAGATCAGTAATGCAGAGATTAAGACAAGAGTAATGGGCAAGGTTGACAGCATGCTGGCCATATTCGTTTCACCAATATGCGCAAACATCAATGAAGGACTAGAAGCAACAACATCATATTGAGGCGCGTTTTCGTTAAACCATTGGTAAATGCGATTTTCCAAATCAACAAGCTCGACGCTGCCCAAGTTCTCCACGGTGAGAACCATCTTGATCGACGACTTATCTACATTGATTTGGTTGTTCAAATCTAAACCATACGGTAGTGACATTTCATAAAGCAGCAGATATTGAGCCGCTAATTCTCTGTCTTGAGGGAGCGAGTAATAAGCCTGATCATCTCCATGCATGTTCTTGTTTAGGCGCTTATAAACATCGCTCAAGGTCGCAACATGGTCCGTTTCTGGCTGCAACCTTAGCCAGTCAGTAAATTTACCCACGGAATTGAGAAAATTAGGATCGGCAATGCCCTGCGATTCGTTGGTTTTTATCGCGATACTGATGTTCGCCATGCCACTGATTCGCTCTTCCATAAAATCAGCCGCTCGGCGAAATTCATTGCTATGGCCAAAGTACTCGACGGATTCATCATTGACTTTGTTCAGCGGAATCAAGCTCGCACTCGCGACAATAACAAGCACCGACAACGGCAATAAAGCATGTCGCTTTGACACCACGAAATCTCCTAAATGATCCATAAAGTGCTTTCTTTCATCAGAAGTATCCGACTTCACCGTAACCGGAAGGATATTAAGCAAGGCGGGAAGTAACGTGATGGAAAGGAAACAAGCAACCATGACGCCAAGAGCTGATAGGTTGCCGAAATCTCGCAGGATTGGAGAATCCGACATATTCATCATTAAAAAGCCGATCGCGGTGGTAATGGAGGTAATCAAGATAGGCATGAAATTGAGCGCAATACTTCGCTCAATAGAGTGGGCTTTACTAAAGCCGTTTTGCATAGACTGACGCATTGTCGCGATGATGTGTACACAGTCTGCGACGGCAAGCGTCATCACCAAGGTAGGCACATTAACGGTCGCCGTGCTTAAGAACATACCAGCCCATCCTGACAAGCCCATTGTCACCATAACCGAGCCGATAATAACGATGAGCGTCGCGATGACGCTAAGCAATGAGCGCAACATGATGGTCAGAAACACCAATATCACTAGTAACATAGTAGGCACTAATGTTGCGCTATCATCTTGGGCTGCGGTCATAAACGCGTAGTTCATTGCAATAATACCAGCCTTGTGGAATTCCGTGTCTGGGTACACTTGCTGATAACGCTCAATCATTCCGTTTATGTAAGCAACCACCTCTCGTACTTCAGCAGTTTTATCTATTTCAGGGAGTTGGACCGTAATGTTTACGACCGTGACATCTCCTTTTTCAGAAATCAGTGAACTTTTCAAAACCGGCTCACTCAACGCAATACTTTTGACTTTCTCTATTCGTTGAGGTGTCAATTCATATTCGCTATACAGTAAATCTTCGACAAGAAGATCATCTTCAAACGCTTCGGTATGCTGGTAGTTGGCGAGGGAATCAACGCGGGTCGAGTATGGAACTTGCCACGCCTCGTCAGTGATCTGCTGAATAAGAGATAATGTGCTAGGAGTAAAAACAGTGCCGCTCTTTGGCGCTATAACCAAAGCAAGACTGTCAGATTTTGCAAAGGTGGTTTGAATTTCATCAAACGCAAGTAACTGCTCATTTGTTCCATCAAAGAAGATGTCGTAATCTCCTCTAAAGTAAAGATTTTTTCCTCCAATAGTTGCTATGACAATCAATAAAACGGTAGCAAGCATCACCAATACACTGTAATTCGTTGGTAGCTTACCCCACCCTGAACGGGCGTATTGTTGAACGTTGTGATGTGGCATCACACTCTCCTTTTGTGACGTTTCGTCAAATTTAAAAACTAAAAAAACAGCAAATGCTGTAAATAACCAGACAAACTCGACATGCAAACTTTAGATCGAATGAATTTGGCTACATAAGTTAGTTTTTAGTAACTTCCTATGCTTCTCGTGATCATTGGCTGAACGCCAACCTTCGAGATTTAATGACGATTCGTCACAATAGTGCGATAAAAAAGCCAACCATAACGTCAGATTGGCCTTTCCAGTTTATTAGCGATTCACTGACTCTAAATAAGCAAGCTCTTCACTAAATAACTCCTGCTCCACTCGACGCCAGGTTTTACGGTAGTCCCATTCTGTAGATAAAGGCGACCAACCTAAACCATCAAGTAACATATTCGCGTTGTGCAGTACTGAGAATGGGTCTTGAATTCGCTGAATACATCGACTGTTCGATGCATTTTGCGCCAAAGCGTTTGAACCGAATGCAATAGACCAGTTGGCGAATACAATAGCATCAGAACCAATTGCGGGAGAAAACTTAAGATCACCACATTCTACC
This sequence comes from Vibrio sp. YT-16, assembly GCF_033337405.1. Taxonomy (NCBI): domain Bacteria; kingdom Pseudomonadati; phylum Pseudomonadota; class Gammaproteobacteria; order Vibrionales; family Vibrionaceae; genus Vibrio; species Vibrio sp. YT-16. The sequence continues at coordinate 349,768 of NZ_JAWOQQ010000004.1, read as the reverse complement.
GCATTGTTCACCAGCGCATCAGCACCATCTATTACTTGTTCTTCCAAGTTATTCAGTTCATTCACACGTTTAGGCGAAGCCTTCTCTAGAACCCAAGGCGTCTTTGCAACAATCGCACAAGTTGATAGTACTGGCTCCATACGAGCGTAAATACGATAACCTACATGCATCGCAATGATTTTTTCTCTGGTATTGCCATTAAATTTGGCGGTACGTTCGAAAAATATTGCTTCGCTTTTCAGCGAATGAATACAAAGCGCAAGAATCACATCTTCTTTGCTGCAAAAATGATTGTAGATCGTCCCTTTAGAATAAGGGCTTGACGCTGTAAGCTTGTCCATCGTTAAGTTGGCAAAGCCTTGCTCTTGAACTAAAGACTTAGCCAATTGAATAAGCTCTATCTCACGATCAGCAATCGCCTGTTGCTTTTTTGTTAGCCCTGAAGACACACGACATCCGTCTTGCTTGCTATATTTTTTACAGCGAAAGTTAAACATAATCCTTTGATCCGTATACCAACACACTCCCAATAATTGTAACACGATTCTTTAATACAGGAACGCAACTAAAGTTGACGAACCGTCATAAATGACACTTCGTCATAATAGATCAAAAAACAAACATTTCAAGTATAAATTTATAATTAGAAGATAAATAGCTACCAATTATTCATACCCAAGTAGCTACAGGATGCTTGGTTCAACGAGAATGGTTTCTTTGTATAGGAAGCGAGAGAGGCTTTGGGAGGAACAACGAAGGAAATCAGCATGTTAAAAATAACGAAAGTAGATGCTGAACAGGTATTATTCGAAATAAGCCCAAAACACTTTAAATCTGAATTAAGAGCAAACACCGCTGAATGCCCTACTTACAAAGTATTTGCTGTCTTAGGCTTTTTCTTTTGCAACGCCCTTTCAGAAACTCTCTTCAAAAAAGGCTCAAAATCTATATAGATAGGCTTGGCTTATCACCTGCAGATGCGATGGCATAACGAATATCATCAATAAATCGCCCCTCTGTCTCAATAATGCCGTCAGAGAATGTGACTGGCTGATGTGGCCCAGCAAGTAGAACAATATTAGTAAAATCAGAAACATTAAAGTTCTCTGCTACAACATTTTTGGAATGAAAATCGATGACGGTCTTTGCGACTTGATCTTCCAGTAACAAAAGCTGTTCTTCGGTAATTTTCATACGCGCCAAAGCAACGCGAACACACTTATCGTGGGTAGTCGTCTGCTCTTTTATGATTTCTGTATATTTGTCGTTGAGCTTGGAGTTTTCTGCATAGCTATAATATAAAGGTCCGTGCAGCGTTATATTTTTATCTTCATCAACGTAAACGAGATCCAACAACTCTAATGCTTTTAAGTAATCGGACATGCTCTGCTCAGACAAGTCATACTTTTTCTTTAAAATAGAATAGCCGTCTTTACCTCGTAACATTCTCAATTCACGATAAAAGTCGTAAAGGTGAGGGAATTGAAAGAATACCTCATCCTGCGTACGACTAAAGTAATCCTCGTCTTCACCTTGCAATTGATTTGCGAGCTTTTGTAGTTCATCTAACGTGCAATCAACCGCTCTACAATATTCCAGCAACTTATCTAAAGCGAGATTCGTGCTTGTAAGATGTCTCTTAAAGGTAGACAGTGGCATACCCATTTTCTCAGATAGCTCTCGATATGTTAGCCCTTTTGTTTTAATCGCTTGGCGTAATGCGGCTAGCAAGTATTCGGGAGTCAGATCTCTCATCTACAATTCCTTTTGGCAATGTTACAGCTGTATAGTATTTGTAACAATTTAGAAACGCTTGGCAAGGTATAAGTTCATATTTTTATAAGAAAAACATGAATTAATATACTGAAAGGAGAATTCACACAACAAATGAAAAATTCAATATGAATTCAATTTCATTATAGATATAAAAATAATATGCAAAACAAAAGTAAAGCAATCACTCTAAATTGTCGTGATTAATTTTAATAGTAACGTAAAGTTGAGAATATAAACCTATTCGCTCTACAAAAATCTAGAATAATTAACCTAAAAGGAACAGAACGGTAAATGCATAATAATTCACCGCTCTCTATTGGCATTTTTGCAATGCTATTCAAGTAGACTAGTTCGCTAATTTCACCGCAGTACCAAATGCCAAAATTTCCGAAGAACCATCTACGATTGAGCTTGTGGTAAATCGAATCCCTACAATTGCATCGGCACCTTTAGACTCAGCGTCCGCCACCATGCGTTGTATAGCAATATCACGCGCGTCGGTCATCATTTCCGTGTAACCTCGAATTTCGCCGCCAACAATGCTCTTGATACCCGCCATGAGGTCACGGCCAATATGTTTTGATTGAACAACATTACCAGTTACAACCCCTCTGATTTCAGAGATCTGCTTGCCAGGAATGCTTTCGGTCGTTGTGTAGATCATTTTTAATCCCTTATAAACGTAAAAATTTATACCCAAGCTACCTTATAACTAACATAAGATGCTAACCAATAAATTGAGAAGACTGATAAACAATACTCTAAATAGCCAAGCTAAAAGTCATTTGGGTATAAATTTTAGCAATAAAAAAGGAGAGCTAATGCTCTCCTTCTCTTAATCCTAAACTGCTAATTAAAGAGCAGCTTTCGCTTTTTCAACTAGAACTGCAAATGCAGCTTTGTCGAATACTGCGATGTCCGCAAGGATCTTACGGTCGATCTCGATAGATGCTTTCTTAAGACCGTTGATGAAACGGCTGTAAGATAGACCATTTTGACGAGATGCCGCATTGATACGTGCAATCCATAGTTGACGGAATTGACGTTTCTTAGCGCGACGGTCACGGTAAGCGTATTGACCAGCTTTAGTAACTGCTTGGAAAGCTACGCGGTAAACGCGTGAACGCGCACCGTAGTAACCTTTAGCTTGTTTTAGAACTTTCTTATGACGTGCACGAGCTTGTACACCACGTTTTACGCGAGGCATTATGCTTCTCCTAAACTAAACGATTGATAACTAAAAAGAATTAAGCGTATGGCAACATACGGATTACTGCAGCCACTTCACATTTTGGAAGGATTGCATTCGGACGTAGTTGACGCTTGTTCTTAGTAGTACGCTTAGTCAGGATGTGACGTTTTGTAGCGTGCTTGTACTTAATACCACCAGCAGTTTTCTTAAAACGCTTAGCAGCACCTTTGTTGGTTTTCATCTTAGGCATGATGAATAACTCCGCATTGAGTAGGTTTAATAAACAACGTAATTAGGGCGAACAAAACCCAGCCATATGCCTTTATATAAAGGAAAGCGGCTAGGTTTTAATTACTTGATGAGCCGTTAATTACTTCTTTTTAGGGGCTAGCACCATGATCATCTGGCGACCTTCAATCTTCTTAGGGAAAGATTCAACTACAGCAATTTCTGCAGTATCTTCCTTAAGACGATTTAGAACGTCAACACCGATGTCTTGGTGTGCCATCTCTCGGCCACGGAAGCGAATTGTTACTTTCACTTTGTTGCCTTCTTCAAGGAAACGCGTCAGGTTGCGTAGTTTTACCTGATAGTCTCCAATATCAGTTCCAGGACGGAATTTTACTTCCTTGATCTGGACCTGCTTTTGCTTCTTCTTCTGCTCTTTAGCAGTTTTGCTCTTCTCGAAGAGGAACTTACCATAGTCCATCACACGACAAACAGGTGGCTCGGCGTTAGGACTGATCTCAACGAGATCCATACCAGCTTCTTCAGCAGCTGCAATGGCTTCTTGAATCGATACAACACCAACTGATTCACCGTCAGCGCCTGTTAGTCGAACTTCACGAATACCACGAATTTCACCGTTGATACGGTGCGGGTTTTGTTTTACCGGCTGTTGGCCACGTCTTCCGCCTTTAATAGCTTATTCCTCCAGATTGAGCTTACGGCTAGAGATCTCGTCTTGGATGTATGCAATAAAATCATCCACTTTAAATTTACCAAGATCTTTACCTTTACGAGTACGCACTGCAATTTCGCCAGCTTCCATTTCTTGGTCACCAACAACAAGCATATACGGTACACGCTTCAAAGTATGTTCGCGGATTTTAAAGCCAATCTTCTCATTTCTCAAGTCCGCTTTAGCTCTAATTCCACTTTTTTGTAGTTTTTGTACTATTTCTTGAACATAACCTGACTGTTTATCAGTAATGTTCATAAGAACTGCTTGTTCTGGCGCCAACCAAGTTGGGAAGAAACCAGCATATTCTTCGATAAGGATACCGATGAAGCGCTCTAGTGAACCTAGAATCGCACGGTGAATCATTACCGGTACAAGACGTTCATTGTTTTCACCTACATAAGTTGCACCCAAGCGACCTGGTAGGTTGAAGTCTAGCTGGACAGTACCACACTGCCACGCACGGTCTAGACAATCGTATAGTGTGAATTCAATCTTAGGACCGTAGAACGCACCCTCGCCTTCTTGAATTTCGTATGGGATATCCATCGATTCAAGAGACTGCTTCAATGCTTCTTCAGATTGATCCCAGATTTCATCTGAACCTACACGTTTCTCTGGACGAGTAGACAGTTTCACTACGATGTTGTCGAAACCAAATGTTTGGTACGTATCGTACACCATCTTGATACAGTTTGTTACTTCTTCTTGAATTTGGCTCTCAGTACAGAAAATGTGAGCGTCATCCTGAGTAAAGCCACGTACACGCATAATACCGTGTAATGCACCAGATGGTTCGTTACGGTGACATGAGCCAAACTCAGCCATACGTAGCGGTAGGTCGCGGTACGATTTTAGACCTTGGTTGAAGATCTGTACGTGACCTGGACAGTTCATTGGCTTAATTGCGTATTCACGGTTCTCAGAAGAAGTTGTGAACATTGCATCAGCGTATTTATCCCAGTGACCTGAGCGCTCCCAAAGAACACGGTCCATCATAAGTGGACCTTTCACTTCTTGGTAACCGTACTCATCTAGCTTAGCGCGGATGAATACTTCTAGATCACGGAAGATAGACCAACCATTGTGATGCCAGAACACCATACCCGGTGCTTCTTGCTGCATGTGGAATAGGTCTAGTTGCTTACCAATCTTACGGTGATCACGCTTCGCCGCTTCTTCTAGGCGAGTTAGGTGCGCTTTCAGTGCTTTCTTGTCGTGGAAAGCCGTACCGTAGATACGTTGAAGCATTTTGTTGTCGCTGTTACCACGCCAGTAAGCACCTGCAACATTCAGCAAAGTGAAGTGTTGACAGAAGCTCATGTTAGGAACGTGAGGACCACGACACATGTCGATGTATTCTTCATGGTGGTAAAGGCCTGGACGATCATCACGAGATACGTTTTCGTCTAGGATTTCCACTTTGTATGGTTCGCCACGTGATTCAAACGTATCACGCGCTTCCTGCCAGCTTACTTTTTTCTTAACCACTTCGTACTTGGTTTTCGCTAGCTCTTTCATACGCTTTTCAATCTTTTCAAGATCTTCTTGCGTTAGAGATTCGTCTAAGTCGATATCGTAGTAGAAGCCATTGTCGATGGTTGGACCGATCGCCATTTTAGCTTGAGGGTAAAGCTGCTTAAGAGCGTGACCAAGAAGGTGAGCACAAGAGTGACGAACGATTTCTAGACCGTCTACTTCATCTTTAACTGTGATGATTTCAAGGCTTGCGTCTTCTTCAATTAGGTCACACGCATCAACGCGGTTACCGTTTACACGACCAGCGATAGTTGCTTTTGCAAGACCGGGACCGATCGATTGCGCAACTTCCATAGTAGATACTGGGTTGTCAAATTGACGCTGACTGCCGTCAGGAAGAGTAATAATAGGCATGCTATGTCCTTTACAGTGGTGTTGCACACCAAGCAACACATGTTATTCAAATTAGAAGCTATTTGTTGAAAATAGTTGAGAGTCAATAAAGGCCTCTCGGTAACACGAATACCGGACCGTTATCGAAAATGGGATTGTACCTAGCTCACATTTAGAATGCAAAGCGCGATTTTGTTTTGTCATAAGAACTTAACCGCAGACCCATCACGACAACTGATCATGCTTTTTTAAGAGACCGCATAGCTGATGAATGGAATTGCCCCTCAATGAACTTACACAACAAATTACAATATCCCCTATTACGTGTGAACCGATACAAAGCCTAACACGCTGGGCGAGAGCTCAACGTGCGATTTAGGTATATAGTTGTTTTATAGAGTAGTTTGTATGTAGGTATTCATCATGGTCTATTTCAAATCGCGCTTTATGGTGCTTCTAAGCACCTCGATATGTTCTTTGCAAGCCTTCGCATCAAATGACTTATATGGCCCGCTGCGTTCTTACGCACAATCCCCAATGCAAGTGGTTAGTCACACCAACATACTACGTTCAGGACACAGTCTGCCCTCTGGTTTTGTCGAAGCCTATGGTTCGGGAACCGTGGCAAGTGTTTGGGCTCATACTGATGAATACGCACTGGATTATTACCACAACCAAATCGAAATTGGCAGCAAGTGGCAAATCAATAGCAGTTGGCAATGGGAACTCAATTATCGGTGGGTTTTTGCCGCTGATAACCATTTAGATGGACTGACTAAAAGCTTCCATAACCTTTTCGGTATCGGACAGAATGGCCGAGACAAAGTAGACAGAGATCGTTTTTACATTTCAATGCCGCAATATGATGTGCTAGAAGATGATTTCGAAGGACAAACGCTTGCCAACAACTTATCTACTTATTTGCAATATCAAGTGTTTCAGAATGAACATCACGGCCTATCTATTGGTGGCAGCTTATATTTTAATGATGTTGCTCACGGGACTTTTCAAGGCAGTAATTTCGAGCAAGGCTTCCAAATAAATTACAGTTATTTGAGTGACGCCCATGCATTTTACTCGACGGTTGGCATGACTTTTCGCTCAGATGATCGCGCCTTGCTGGATCTACCCTATCGGCATAATACGATTGCCGTTGCAGCTGGGTACCGTTATGCATTGGAAGATAACCACCACCTGATGTTTGAATACCATTGGTATCAAGGATCGACAGAAGGACCCGCAGAGTTTGCTGATGCCTCTAATGAACTGGTATTAGGCTATCGATATCTAATGGAAAACTCCGCGCTTGAGTTTTTAGCCGTAGAGAACGCACGAAACATGGATAACAGTACCGATATCGCTTTCACAATAGGATATCGGTACATATTCTCATCAAGTTGATGAGAACTATAGATTTAGCGTTGGTGCAACCGCGGCAGCGACTTGAGCATCAGTTGCATTGATCGGCAACGTAAACGAGCGATATTGGTCACCAACCAAGCTGAGCGAACGGTCAATCTCCGCCAAACAATGCATGACCTGCCCTTCCAGAATAAAAGAAAGCTCAATTTCTTTTGATGAGATAAAGCCGTTATTTCGGAACTCTAGCTCTTGATAAATTCCAGAGCGAGAAGCAAACGAGCCACCGCGCAAAAAGCCTTTTTCAACATCGGCTTTAACCATAGTGAAACCAGCTTGCTCGATCGCTTGAATAACGCGAGATGCTACTGGTAGTGGTTTCACTTCAATATAGTCACGGTCACGCGGGTCAATCGCAAAATCAATGTCTAACGTCGTTTCAACCCAAACATGGCATTGATTCTTAAGTGCGCTAACCGCAGTAATTGGCGTTTCATCATGCAGTTTTAGCTCAAACGGAACCTGCTTCTCTTCATTCGGTTGAATCACAAAGGGGTCTACCGCCTTCAGCTGATCAATAGTGAACGTTTGGTAACTTACGCTATCATCCACTTCGACTTTCATCTCTGTGTTCAATTTAATCGTAATAGCATCAATTTGTTGTTCGACGTCTCCGCCTTTGATATGAACATGCCCTTTCAGCGTCGCTCCTTGAAACACGCTCATTTCGTTTAAAATCGTATCTACTTTTGCAGAACCGATCCCCAGTGATGCTTTCAATTTTTTAAACATGTTTTTCCTTTTTAGCGACTTTTCTTCTCATAATCGTTTGTTTACACAATTGTTTTATACTCTGCAAGCAATAGACCACAAGAAAATGTTCGAATTCCATCATCAATCCAAATAATGCTCAACAGCAAGAATCATTCAGCCCCACAATAGGATTGTTCTGTCACTAAGTGCTGCATTTGTCGAGAAATGTTTGCAATTTGTACCTAAATTAAGCAGTATTTGTATAGTCAAATAAAAGGGAATCATTATGTCTGCACCACTCTACATTCAAATCAAACAATTTATCCTCGATAAAATTGATGCTGGAGAGTGGATAGTTGGTCATCGTATCGCCACAGAGATTGAGCTTACCGAGCAATTTGGTGTCAGTAGAATGACAGTGAACAAAGCAATTCGGGACTTAGTTAATGAGGGCCGATTACAACGTCGCCCACGCTTAGGTACGTTTGTGTGTGATCCTGGTGAAAAGTCAGAATCTCCTCTGTTAGACATTCGAAACATTGCCGAAGAAGTCAGCGACCGAGGGCGACAATATAGCAGTAAAGTGCTCAAACAAGTTGCCATAAAAGCAGATGACAGCATTGCGACAAAACTCGGCGTCATGCTTGGCACAACGGTGTTTTACAGTGAAATTATTCACTATGAAGACCAAACGCCGATTCAATTGGAGCTCCGCTGGGTGAATAGCCAATATGCCCCGAGTTATTTAAATCAAGACTTCACACAAATCACTCCAAATCAATACCTGTCAGATAATTGCCCACTCAGCGCGATAGAACATACTGTAGAGGCAATTGTGCCTGAAAGCCGTATTAAGCAAGACTTAAAAATGCAAGCCAATGAACCTTGCCTTCTCTTGAATCGCAGAACGTGGAGCCAAGATAAGTTAGTCAGTACCGCCCTACTTTATCACCCTGGTAACAAATATAAGCTGAGCTCAAAAGTGCTCATTTAAGGACAAGATTTGTCCTCTAGATCTACGTTTTGATCACATTTTAGCAACATCAATCTTGTCAGTGTTCTTATTTTGCTCTATTTATTTGTATATACATTTAATGATACAAATAAACACAGGGACACAAACATGGATTTGCTGATTGAAAACGCACGTCTAGTTACCATGCAATCGGGAGAATGCGGATACCTTCCAACGCCTCCAGCGCGCATTGGTATTCAATCTGGAAAAATCGTTGCGATCAGTACTTGTGCCATTGGTGAAGACGCACCGCAAACCGAGTCTCTGCTGTCTGCCCAACATTACGCTCAGAGTATCGACCTTCAAGGCAAGTTAGTTCTGCCAGGTTTGATCGACTGCCACACTCATCTTATTTACGCGGGCAATCGTGCCAACGAATTTGAAATGCGCTTAAACGGCGTGCCATATCAAGAAATTTCCAAACAAGGCGGTGGGATACTTTCAACGGTGCATGCGACGCGTTCAGCAACCGAAGCGCAATTAGTTGAGTTAGCGTTGCCACGTTTAGACGGGCTACTCGCGAGCGGCGTCACTTCTGTCGAAGTGAAATCAGGCTACGGATTGACACTGAATGATGAAGTAAAAATGCTCCGTGCAGCCAAAATGCTTGAACAAGAGCGCAAAGTTAAAATCACCACTACACTTCTCGCCGCTCACGCCATTCCGCCAGAGTTCCAAGGTCGTGCAGATGATTATATTGAGCACATTTGTCAGGACATAATCCCTGTTGTCGCAAAGGAAGAATTAGCTACGAGTGTCGATGTTTTTTGTGAATCGATTGGTTTCAATCTTGAACAAACAGAAAAAGTGTTTGTAGCTGCAAAACGCCACGGCTTAAAGGTTAAAGGGCATACTGAGCAACTTTCTAATCTCGGTGGTACAGCCCTCACTGCGCAATACAACGGTCTGTCAGCGGATCACATCGAGTTTTTAGATGAGCAAGGTGTTAAAGCACTTGCTCGATCAAACACCGTCGCCACTCTATTGCCTGGCGCTTTTTATTTTCTAAGAGAAACTCAGTTACCACCGATTGAGTTGTTGAGAGAGCATAACGTGCCGATGGCAATTGCTACGGACGTCAACCCAGGTACATCACCATTTTCTGATCTCACACTCATGCTGAATATGGCGTGCACGCTATTTCGCCTTACACCGCAAGAAGCACTGCGTGGTGTAACGCAACATGCAGCCAAAGCTCTGGGTTATCAAAACTCACGTGGCGAAATCAAAGTAGGGTTTGATGCGGACTTCTCTATCTGGGATATCGAAAGCCCTGCGGATTTAAGCTATCAAGTCGGAGCAAAACGTCTGGTAGGTCGTATAGTAAATGGTGAATACATTTCACACGGAGGCCAATAATATGTCTCAATTCGACCTACACTCTCCCCTATTTCATTGGCAAGGCCGTCATGATGCCGAGGACGGCAAGCTTGGTCAGCGAATTCATCACGTTGTTCAACGCCAAAAAGCAGATGAGTTGCGTGCCGTTGCGCATGGCGTCTCATTACTCGGTTTTGCTACCGACGCTGGCGTTGCGAGAAACAAAGGACGCATTGGCGCGAAAAAAGCGCCAGACTTAATCCGACGAGCACTCGCTAATTTAGCATGGCACCAAGACGCCCCACTATATGACTTAGGTACTGTGGCGTGTGAAGACGACTTACTGGAAGAGAGCCAAGCTCTATGTGCAGCAACCATTTCAAGCGCACTGCCCCATACGCCAGTCATCGTGCTAGGTGGTGGGCATGAGATTGCGTGGGCCTCGTTTTCCGGCTTAGCGGAATATTTTAAAGCGCACCATCCAGAGAAGAAGCCTAAAATCGGCATTATTAATTTCGATGCGCATTTCGATTTGCGCGCATTTGAGAGCAACCTCACCGACATAAGACCAAGCTCTGGCACCCCCTTCAACCAAATTCATCATTTTTGCCAACGTAACGATTGGGACTTTCATTACGCTTGTATTGGTGTAAGCCGTAGTAGCAACACTAAAGCGCTATTTGAAAAAGCAGATGCGCTAAATGTTTGGTATGTAGAGGACAATCAGCTCTGCTACTTAAACCACAGTTATCACTTAACTCAGCTTCAGCATTTTATTGACGACTGTGACTACCTCTATTTGACTATTGATCTGGATGTATTCCCTGCTGCAACCGCACCTGGAGTCAGCGCACCAGCTGCTCGGGGAGTGAGTTACGACACTATTGCACCCTTTTTAGATCGAATTCTTCATTACAAAAATAAGCTAATGCTGGCTGATATCGCCGAATACAACCCAAATTATGACGTCGATAGTCAAACTGCACGATTAGCTGCCCGTTTGTGTTGGGATATCGCCAACGCGATGGCGGAAAAACAGCACAAACCATAATGCATCCCAGATGCCACTGATTATTACGACCAAGCAAGTACTTGGTCATCACGAGAAACTAAAGGAGTCTGAAATGACACAGCGCCAGGGACAAGATCCACGACTTGATACAAGCAGAACAATTCGTGCACCTCACGGAGATAAACTGCGCGCAAAATCTTGGCTAACCGAAGCCCCTCTTCGTATGCTGATGAACAACCTTGATCCTGATGTTGCAGAACATCCACATTCACTGGTTGTATATGGCGGCATTGGCCGAGCAGCGCGAAACTGGGAATGTTACGACAAGATTGTTGAAGTACTTGAAAGACTCGAAGATGACCAAACGCTTTTAGTTCAATCAGGCAAGCCTGTTGGTGTTTTCCCTACTCATAAAAATGCTCCACGCGTGCTTATCGCAAACTCAAACCTTGTTCCGCATTGGGCAAACTGGGAACACTTCAACGAGCTCGATAAACAAGGCTTGATGATGTACGGCCAAATGACCGCTGGCAGCTGGATATACATTGGCTCGCAAGGTATCGTACAAGGCACATACGAAACGTTCGTATCTGTTGCAAAAAAACACTTTGACGGTGAAGCAAAGGGCCGTTGGATTCTAACAGGTGGTCTCGGTGGCATGGGTGGTGCTCAACCTCTCGCTGGTACAATGGCGGGCTTCTCCATGATTGCAGTAGAGTGTGATGAGTCACGTATCGATTACCGCCTACGTACAGGCTATGTCGATAAGAAAGCGACTTCTTTAGATGAAGCGCTAGCTATCATTAAAGAGTCAGACACACCAGTATCGGTTGGTCTACTAGGTAATGCAGCAGACGTTTTCTCTGAGCTGGTAGAACGTAATATCACGCCTGATGTAGTAACAGACCAAACGTCTGCACACGACCCGCTCAATGGCTATTTACCACAAGGCTGGAGCATGTCTCACGCAGCAGAAATGCGTTTGCAAGATGAAGCAATGGTCGTAAAAGCAGCGAAAAAATCCATGGCTGTGCAAGTTCAAGCGATGTTAGAGCTGCAAAATCGCGGCGCCGCAACACTCGACTACGGTAACAACATCCGCCAGATGGCCTTGGAAGAAGGCGTAGAAAACGCATTTGATTTCCCTGGCTTCGTTCCAGCCTACATTCGTCCTCTATTCTGTGAAGGTATCGGTCCTTTCCGTTGGGCTGCTCTCTCTGGCGATCCTGAGGACATTTATAAAACCGACCAAAAAGTAAAAGAGCTAATTCCAGATAATCCGCACTTACATAACTGGCTAGATATGGCTCGCGAACGCATCCAGTTCCAAGGTTTACCTGCGCGTATTTGCTGGGTTGGTCTTAAAGATCGTGAGCGTCTTGGTCAAGCATTCAACGAAATGGTGAAAAATGGCGAACTTAAAGCGCCCGTTGTCATTGGTCGAGATCACTTAGACTCTGGCTCTGTAGCAAGCCCGAACCGTGAAACCGAAGGTATGATGGACGGTTCTGACGCCGTATCAGACTGGCCATTATTAAACGCGCTACTCAACACGGCGGGCGGCGCAACTTGGGTTTCACTGCACCACGGCGGTGGCGTAGGTATGGGCTTCTCGCAACACTCAGGTATGGTTATCTGCTGTGACGGCAGTGAAGATGCCTCACAACGTATTGCCCGCGTGCTGCATAACGACCCAGCAACAGGCGTGATGCGTCATGCTGATGCGGGATACGATATCGCTAAACAATGTGCAGCAGAGCAAGGGCTAGATTTGCCAATGCTCAACGAAGAACTGAAGAAGCTCAAGTAAGGATGAAAGAGATGTTAAATTTAACGCTAAAGCCAGGTCATATTAGCTTAAACGAACTACGCCAAGTGAGCCGTTCACCAGTCAACCTTATTTTGGATCCTGAAGCCATTCCGGCCATTGAAGAAAGCACACAGGTCGTAGACCGAGTCATCGCGGAAGATCGAACGGTTTACGGAATTAACACTGGTTTTGGGCTATTGGCTAACACACGAATAGCACCAGAAGATTTAGAAACACTGCAACGCAGTATCGTTCTTTCTCATGCGGCAGGTATCGGTGAGTTTATGTCAGATGAAACGGTTCGTCTGATGATGGTATTAAAAATCAATAGTCTGTCTCGTGGCTTTTCTGGGATTCGCCTAAAAGTCATTAATATGCTGACCGACCTAGTCAACGCACAAGTTTACCCTTGTGTACCTAAAAAGGGCTCTGTTGGCGCATCAGGTGACTTAGCTCCTCTAGCCCATATGAGCACTGTATTACTGGGAGAAGGACAAGCTCGCCACAACGGTAAAATCATTTCCGGGCAAGAAGCATTAAAAATCGCAGGTCTAGAGCCTATCACTCTGGCGCCAAAAGAAGGCTTAGCGCTACTAAATGGGACTCAGGCATCCACAGCGTTCGCATTGGAAGGCCTGTTTATCGCGGAAGACCTTTTCGCGTCAGCAACCGTTTGTGGTGCAATGTCTGTTGAAGCCGCTCTCGGCAGCCGACGTCCATTCGATCCGCGCATTCACCGTGTACGTGGTCATCGCAGCCAAATGGACGCAGCACTCGCATACCGTCATTTGTTAGACACATCGAGTGAAATAGGTGATTCGCACACTAACTGTGAAAAAGTACAAGACCCGTATTCTTTGCGCTGTCAGCCTCAAGTGATGGGCGCGTGTTTACAGCAAATCCGCAATGCGGCGGAAGTATTACAAGTAGAAGCGAACTCCGTATCAGATAATCCGTTGGTGTTTGCTGAAGATGGTGACATCATCTCTGGCGGTAACTTCCACGCGGAGCCTGTTGCAATGGCAGCCGACAACCTAGCACTTGCGATTGCCGAGATCGGTAGCTTGTCTGAACGTCGTATGGCATTACTTATCGATAGCGCGCTATCAAAACTACCACCGTTCTTAGTCGACAATGGTGGTGTGAACTCTGGTTTCATGATTGCTCAGGTTACCTCTGCTGCGTTAGCAAGTGAAAACAAAACACTCGCTCACCCAGCGTCAGTAGACAGCTTGCCAACATCTGCAAACCAAGAAGATCACGTGTCAATGGCAACATTCGCGGCTCGCAGATTGAAAGAAATGGGCGAAAACACTCGCGGTATTCTGGCGGTAGAATACCTCTCAGCAGCACAAGGCCTAGACTTTAGAGCACCAAACAAGTCCTCTGAGCGTATTGAGATTGCGAAACAAATGTTGCGTGAAAAAGTATCGTTCTACGATAAAGATCGCTACTTTGCTCCAGACATTGAACAGGCAAATACTCTGCTTAAGCTGGCTATCCACAACACGCTCATGCCAGAGAGCTTGTTACCAAGTGTTCAATAACCAAGCATAACTGGCATTTCATCGAATAAACAGATAATGACTTGAAGGCTCTACGTTCAGCGTGGAGCCTTTTTACATACGATTAAACATGTTGATGGCACTATTTATGAACGCCTGTCTACTTTGATGGCTATACTTTAAAAGATAGGCGAGCGAAAAGGTCGTTGTTTATTGTTTTCACAAATAAAAGCGTTGCTAAAGTATGCGTTTTTAACGGTTTATCCGCCGAAATAGTGTCTTATTGTTAGGATACGGTGAAGTTTTCACTGGATGGACCATTGCTACGCAGATATTCGCATATAATCCCACACAGTTTTGGTTACTACGTAAAAATTATGTTTCTAACACCTTATTTTTCAAACACTAATCACCAGTTTCAGTTCACTCGCGAACAAGCAAGCCACTTTGCAAAACGTGTCGCAGGTGACTACAACCCAATTCATGATGAAGACAACAAACGCTTTTGTGTCCCTGGAGATTTACTTTTCGCTGTGCTTCTTAGTAAAGAAGGCGTTAGCCAAAAGATGCGTTTTAACTTCTCTGGCATGGTAAACGATGGTGTAGCACTTCATATTGAAAATAAGTGTGACAAAGAAAGCGCTGTTGTTGACGAGGCAGGTAAAGAATACTTACACATGTCCCGTGAAGGTGAAACTAACCACGATCCGGCATTTATTGAGCATGTAGTGACAAATTACGTGCAATTTTCTGGTATGAACTTCCCTCACATCATGGTTCCTCTTATGGAAGAGAAGCAAATGATGATTAACTGCCAGCGTCCATTAGTTATTTATGAAAGCATGGAAGTCGAATTTTCACGCTTAGACCTTACGCATCCAGAGGTGGATTTCACTGGCGCAACATTCGACGTAGAAGGAAAACGAGGTGTAGTCACCTTAAACTTTGCGTTTAAAGAAGACGGTGAAGTCGTTGGTAAAGGTATTAAGCGCATGGTTGCAAGTGGCTTGAAGCCATATGACCAAGAAGCGGTTGACGACCTTGTACGCCGCTTTAATGAACGTAAGGATGCATTCCTAGCAAAGTTCGTTAAGGCAGCCTAGTCGACTGCCCTATCAGAAGCGCACAAAAAAAGTGTTTACTAAAAGAAAGCCCAACGTCGACCGTTGGGCTTTCTTTTTATGTCTCATCCAAACAAAACTAAACGCAATGCTTAGAGCCAACGACGAACATGGTTTTTATAATCCACATACTCTTCACCAAACAATCGCTCTAAAACGCGTTCCTCAGGCTTGATTTGAAACCGATTCATATAACTGACAAATATCACGCCACAAAGCACCACACTCAAGTGCTGCCACCACAAACCAGTTGCTATGATTAGAAGCAATAATGCCGTGTACATAGGGTTGCGTGAAAAGGCAAACACACCAGTTCTTACAACAGAAGATGCCGCTTCAGGTTTCACTGGGTTCACTGTGGTTTTTACCTTGCGAAATTCATACACGCCAGCAATGCCCATGTAGCCAGACAACAAAGTTAATACACCTACTACAAATTCAACAAAGGGTACTCGAATGTTCATGCTCGGCGTCAAAACTTTAAGTCCGTACATCAAAAGTATGACCAACAAAAACACCACAACAGGTGGGACTTTGAGTTCAAGTTTTTTCAAGATTCATATCCTTTGAAAGGGTCTAAATACGGTTTCTAAAAAGCCCAGTAAAACTGGGCTTGATTTAGTCCGATTACAACAAAGTTAACAATGCCTGAACGGGATGCTTGGGCTTCGTTCCTTCAAAGCGTTTAACTTGGCTGCGGCAAGAATAGCCTGTAATCAAACATCTCTCGTTATCCAACTTATCTAAGCTTGGCTTCCAGCTTAAATTGTAAATATCTTTCGACATCGACAACTTATCAACCTCATGACCAAACGTACCCGCCATACCACAACAACCAACAGGTACCGTATTCAAAACTGCACCAAAGTGAGCAAAAATAGCGCCCCACTCTTTTTCCGCATTTGGCATTTTGGTTTTTTCAGTACAGTGCGCAAACAGATACCAAGGTTCCTGCGCCTTATGCTCTCCGCTTTCAAACGCTTCTAGTCTTGGGTAAAGCCATTCGTGGGCTGTTAGTACATCGAAATTACCTCGCTTACTGCCAAGCACTTCAGCGTATTCATCTCGATAACACAGCACCAAAGCAGGATCGACGCCAACTAATGGGATATCCAAATCCGCTACCATCGCCAAGAACTTCGCAGTGTCGGCTGCTGTGTCCTTAAACTGACGTAAAAACCCTTTAATGTGTTGTGCTTTACCATTCGGCTTAAACGGCAGAAGTACCGGATTCATACCCAGCTTTTTCAATAACTTAACGAAGTCTTCAACGACATCAGCGTCGTAGTAGCTAGTGAATGGGTCTTGAACAATTAAAACATGCTTGCTCTTTTCAGACGAAGACAAACCACTGAGCGCTTGCAGATCATAAGGCGTTGTCAGCGACTCTACTCGTTGTTTCAAGGTGGGTACTGATAACAACGGCGCATCGACATACCCGACCGTAGATGCCGTTAAATTTTTCACCCACGACTGCTTCAAAACACCATTTACGACACCTGGCGCTTTTGCCATCATCGGCAGCATAGTTTCAATGTTCGCAACCAGATAGTCTTTTGCAGGACGTTGATAACGAGAGTGATAGATGTTTAAAAAGCGTGAGCGAAAGCTCGGAACATCGACTTTAATCGGACACTGACTCGCACACGCTTTACACGCCAAACAACCATTCATCGCTTCATACACTTCGTGAGAGAAGTCATACTCGTGACGACGATTGATAGAATGACGTACGCGGTCAATCATGGTTTTGATTGATGTTTTGTTTTCTAGTGTTTGCTTTTCTAAGTCAAGAATATCAATGCCTTGCTCAGTAAGCTGACGCAACCACTCACGAACCAAACCTGCACGACCTTTTGGTGAATGACGACGATCGGCTGTTACTTTCATCGATGGACACATTGGCGAGCTAGTATCGTAGTTAAAACACAAACCGTTACCGTTACATTCCATCGCTTGTTTAAAGCTGTCACGTACTTGAACGTCAATCTGACGGTCATAGTAACCACGTTTGGTATCGGTAACTTTGACAAGCTCTGCATCACTATCCAGCGGTGTACAGATTTTGCCCGGGTTCATTTTGTTGTGTGGATCGAATGCCGCTTTCACACGTCTCAGTTCAGTAAACAACTCGTCGCCGAAAAACTCAGGGCCATATTCTGAACGGAAACCTTTGCCGTGTTCACCCCACATCAAACCGCCGTATTTCGCCACCAGCTTGACCACTTCATCAGAAACTTCGTGCATCAATGCTTCTTGATGCGGGTCACACAAATCCAACGCAGGACGTACGTGAAGCACCCCGGCATCGACGTGACCAAACATGCCATAATTCAGAGACTTGCTGTCTAACAGTTCTCGAAACTCTACAATGAAGTCCGCCAGGTTTTCTGGTGGCACACAGGTATCTTCAGCGAATGCGACCGGTTTAGCACGACCTTTTGCTGCGCCTAACAAACCCACCGCTTTTTTACGCATGTTGTAAATACGCCCAATGCTCGCTACATCGTTACAAACTTGGTAGCCGATAATGCCCGCTTCTTCTGTTTCCAACATGGTATCGAGCTTGGCGGTCAACGCTGCAACCTGAGCAGCAACTTCCTCTTCGTCCAGACCTGCGTATTCCACCATATTGATGCCAAGCATCTCTTTATTTGGAACATCGGTAAGTAAATCGCTCACGGTGTGCCAAACGATATCTTGCTTCGCGAGATTAAGCACTTTTGAGTCAACGGTTTCTACAGACAGCGCTTTCGCCTCTACCATAAACGGTGCATTACGCAGTGCAGAATCAAAGCTGTTGTATTTAACGTTAACCAAAGTACGTGCTTTCGGAATTGGCGTCAGGTTCAGCTTTGCTTCGGTAATAAATGCCAATGAACCTTCCGCGCCGCACAGTACTCGTGTGATATCGAAACGGTCACCGTCTTCATTCAAGGCATTTTTTAAATCGTAGCCCGTTAAAAAGCGGTTAAGAGGAGGAAACTTATCTACGATCTGCTGGCGTTTTTCACGACATACGGATTCCGTTACACGTAGCGCCTTGGCAGCAAACTCGTCTTCTTTTGGGTAGCCGTTGGACAGGTCTGATTCTAAAACTGAGCCATCAGCAAACACCGCTTGTAGCGACAAAACATGATCGGATGTTTTTCCGTATTTCAGAGAACCTTGACCAGAAGCATCGGTGTTGACCATGCCGCCAATCGTTGCACGGTTACTGGTAGATAAGTCTGGAGAGAAGAAGTAGCCATAAGGGCGAACTGCGTCATTTAACTGGTCTTTCACTACACCAGTTTGTACACGAACCCAGCCTTCTTCCTCATTAATCTCAAGCACTTTGTTCATGTGACGAGACATATCCACCACAATACCTTTGGTTAGCGACTGACCATTGGTCCCTGTGCCGCCACCACGAGGTGAAAAGGTAATTCGTTCGTACTTTTCTTTATTGCTCAGTTTCCCGAGGAGAGAAACATCTTCTGTCGTTTTGGGATGAACGACAGACTGAGGAAGTTGCTGGTAAACACTGTTGTCAGTGGCAACCGCTAGTCGGCTTGAATATTGGCTTTCGATATCACCAGTGAATCCGGCGTGCTCAAGCTCTTTCAGAAAACTAAGAACAAGAGGATCGACATCAGTTTGCGAGTGTAATCTTGGTAACATTTGCTTCCTGCCCCTACGACGCTGATCCGATCAGCTGCGGGTTGTGTAATTATTTGCTCACTTCTCATACAAATTGGCGCTAAGCGAAAAAAAACACCACAAAAGAGTTAGTGAAGTAATATTCTTTGAATTTCGTCACTTTACAACATTTAAAAAGACGAGCAAATCAGAATCTCGATACAATAATTAAACTTATGCTTTATTTTTTCACGCTTGATGCCTTACATTGGGGAACGAATCGCGTTTCTAGATGAGTTTTCAGAATGAAAAAAAATAAAATTGTGACCACTGAAGATATCCTTCTCAAACTTTGCCAGTCTGTTTCTGGCGTACTTACTTCGGCGACATCTTCTCAAGTAAATTATTCAGCAATGGTGCAAAAAATCCACAAGACTAGCCTCAAACCAGATTTTGGTTGTTTTGTTCTGTTTGATGGCGGATTTACCGGGCTAGTTGTGATTAATTTTACGGCAAAAGCCGCACTGGAGATCTACACCAACTACATGCGTAATATGGGCATGCCAGAAGAAGAACTGGCAATATCTCATACTTCTGACGAGGTAGGCGATGTTCTGGGTGAACTCATGAATCAACTGGTCGGAGACTTCACTAATAAAATTCGTAAAGACCTGCAAACGAACATCACACAAAACCAACCAAAAATGCTAGCGCTGAATAAGCAAGTTATCTTACAAGTTGATACCAACCTTGACCGCCCTCAAGCGCGCAGAGTGACGTTCTCCACCGAAAACAACAATATTTTCTATCTCGAACTAGCAATGGATAAAACTGAGTTCATCCAACTGGAAGAGTTTGAAGTTGCTGAAGACGAAAACCCAGACGACATTTTAGAGGCAACACGTAAACAGTTGGCTGAGAAAGAATCTAAATCGTCGGGATCAAACGATGATGCCGATGACTTGCTCAACCAGCTCGGGTTGTAATTCTAACGAATCTTAATGAAGAATGGCTTCTTAGACACAAGTACGACTTCATACTGATTACGACGAACTAAAACGCCAGCCTCGCTTAATGCGAGGCTTATTTTTATGTGCAGAAATTATCTTCAGTCCCACCTTGTATTTCGTTTTTATGTCAAAAAAGGTAATATGTCTGACTTCATAAATTTTCTGCTTTCGTTACTGGTTGTCGATGGATAAACAAAAAGCTCTGAAAAAAATCGCCAAGTGCTTAGAACTGGGCAATTCCGCTAATGTTAATGAGGCTGCCAATGCTATCAAAATGGCACATCGCCTCATGCTTAAATATGGTCTCGATAAAGACGATATTGAGTTCATCAGAATGGGAAAAACACAATCTTCTCATCTGCTACCAGCGAACATCAGTTCTACCATATTGCGAGTGATTCGCGGCATTAACACAAAATTCGGTGTCGAAGCAGTATTGTTGAATCACAAAGGGCTCAAACGTGTCGAATTTATCGGTGAAGCAGATCGCGCTATTTTTGCTGCATTTGCTTTCGATATTGTTTATCGCGAGATGAACGAAAGTACCGGACAATTCCGAAACAGCTTTGCTGGCACCGGCACCTCTTCTCAGGAAGTGACTCGCCGTGTGAACTCATTTGTATCTGGCTGGGTGGAAGGCGCGATTGAAAAATTGCCAATTATTTCTCCAGATGAAGAGTCGGCCAATAAAATTAATGACTATATTGATAAAGAATTCCAAAACATTGACCGCGAAACGTTCAAGAAGCAATTGAAAGAAGCGATGAAAAACCTAACTGAAGACTACGAAGTGGGCTTAAAGAAAGGTAGAAAGGTTTCAGTTAATCGTGGAGTGGGCGGCGAACAAGCACGCAAAATGTTGGGCGATTCATCGAAATAGCCAGAATAGTAAAGGATTCACATAAGCAGCAATGACTTCGATGTCGATGGGGCTTACTTTGAGAGCTTTGGCAGTATTGATAGGAATTTTCTTACAGAAACTCTTATCAATCTTACTTTCTCATAACAAATATCAATGCTTACTTATTCATAATTCGCATCCCATTATGAGGCATGGTTTCGCCTCAGTTTTATACGGAGATTTTCCCTTGAAAAAGATGCCTATTGCACTAGCTCTAGTGCTAGCTCTTACTGGCTGTCAAGCCACTCAACGCCAAAATGCAACAACGGGTGAATACGAAACTAACTCAACCACGCAAGGCGCGCTTATTGGTGCTATCGCTGGTGCAGCAATCGGTCTAGCAACGGGCGATGACGCTAAAGAACGTCGTCAGCATGCACTCATTGGTGCGGCCGCAGGCGGAGCGACTGGCGCTGGCGTTGGTTACTACTTTGACCAACAAGAAGCAGAATTGCGTCGCGCTTTGCTAAACTCTGGTGTACAAGTTCAGCGTGTTGGTGAGAACCAGCTTTTACTGCGTATGGAAAATGGTATCGGCTTCTCTTCAAGCTCTTACCAGCTTGATGCTAGTATCCATAATACTCTACGCGGTGTTGCTCGCATCCTAGTTGAGTACCCAGATACCAGTCTCGTTATTGACGGTTACACGGATAGCACAGGTAGTGAGTCATACAACCAAACGTTGTCAGAGCGCCGTGCAGAGTCCGTACGTCAATTCCTAGTATCTCAAAACGTTGCACCTGGTCGTGCAATTGCACGCGGCTACGGCGAACGTAACCCAATTTGCTCAAACCAAACTTCTGAAGGTCGTGCGTGCAACCGTCGTGTTGAAATCCAGATCTTGCCACTGAAGTAATTTGGTTGCACCATAACGGTAATAATAAAAAATTACCGGAGCAGGCCTAACCATTATCGTTAGGCCTGACATATTAATGTCTGTCAAAACGTCTGCCCTACTCTGCTTATTTAGCCTCAGCTTTTCTGGCTACTCACTTGCCTCTCAAGCTCCAAATGACCCCATCGAACAATACGAGTACGCACAACAATTATTGGCATCAAACGAAGCTGAAGCCTCACCAGAAACGCGCTACTGGCTAGAGCAATCCGCCAACCAAGGTTACCTCCCTGCACAAAAACAGCTCGCGAACGACTTTGCTAAAGGGATAAATGGCGAAAAAAATGAAACACAAGCGTTATATTGGCTAACCTCTATCGCACTCAATGACCCAACCGATCGTGGCTTTCTTCTCGCCGATTTTATTCAGCGCAATCCAGATAAGGTCACAACTTCTCAATTGACTGAAGCCTTGTATCAAATGGCTTCTCAGCATAATCCAGCAGCAGAACAAGCTTATAATCAACTGTTAGAGCAGCGCTTCAACCAACTGCGAGCTAAACAAGTCTCGCAAATAAAGTCGCTCGATAAAAAGGCTGAGCAAGCACAGGAAGAGAAAAGCACAGTTGCAAACCCCAAAGTAGAACACTCGCAGTTTTTATGGCTGATCTGGCTAGCGGCGATACTCATCATCAGCGGCTTAAGTTTTCTCGTAATCAAGAAACTTAAGCAGAATAGAAAAGCGCTTGAAGCCAAAGAGGAAAGCCAAAATCAACGAATGGCGAAAAAAATAAAAGAGCTAGAGTTTACGAACAAGCAACTGAAACGCCAGCTAGAGAAAGTATTCAAAGAATTTAAGAAATCCAAAACCCAGGCAGAGAACCATAAGCTAAGCGTCGCGTGTGCTATGTTTGGCTACACACCACAACACATCCCTGATTTACAAGCAATCAAGCTACGCTATAGACAGCTATCAAAGCTTTATCATCCTGACACAAGAGGCAGTGAAGAAGAAATGAAGCGACTCAATCATGCCTTTAAGCTCGTCTCACAAAATGTTACAAAACAGTAAAAATAGGTCAGGATACTTTGGCTAGCATGCTTTTAGACCTATATAATCAAGCGCCGCAATCGATCTCCCTCTCAAACAAATTAACAGACATTTAACTTAAGTCGCGCTTTTATGCCATAATGCCCGGCGCAAAATAACACCTAACGACTCAAATTAATCTAGGTGGGGAGAAAATCAATGTTCACTGAAGAAGGCACCTGTGATTGGTGTAAAAAACCTAGTCTTGTAACTCGTCACGATTATTTAGATGGCAAGCACCATTACTCATGTAAAGCTTGTTACGACATGGCAAAAATCGACGTGCGCCTATTTAACCAAGGCGAATTGCAAATGCGCGAACGCTTGCAACGAGCGAGCTAAGCAAGACGGAATCAATGGAACTGATTTTCAAAGGCGCCTTTTAAGGCGCTTTTTTGATCGGCCAAGACTATTTCCAATTTCTATCTCGTATTCCCTCCTATCCTACATAGCACGTCGCATCGGTTATCAGCCCTCTCTTACTGTATACAAACCACTGTCCATGAAACAACACCTGTATATACAGTAGTAAACCCCTGTATGTATCTCGTCCAGTTTTCTACTCACCTCACATTTTTAAATTGATGTTAGACATATCAAAAATGAAAAACAACCACATAAATTCAATTACTTAGAATCAAATCCTTTTATTTCCTTCTCAAAAAACCGCAAATAACTTTTGAGAAACTGGTTGATCAGGTCACCAAAACAAACTACTGTATACACATACAGCATGTATAAAGGAACAGTAAGATGCAGTTACAAAGTCAATCTCATACATACTCTCGTTACAACGTATTGGCACAAGCAACTAAGCCCATGGCCGTTTCGGATCAGCTTCTATCTAAGCTGGCTGTTTTATCGCAGCAGAAACAATGGATTTTGTTTACAGCAGACTGCCCTCGTCCAGACTTTGAACAACTCACTGCTTCTAATATTTGCTGTAAAAACGTTATTCAAATGAAGCCCTCTCAACAGCTTTCAGAAGTCGAGATCGTGATAAAAGCCATCCACTCAGGCAATGCCAGTGCTGTTGTCGCATCCAATAAAATTGCACTTATGAATCAATCGATGTTGCGCGACATGGCGCAGCGCTATCAGTGTGAAGTCTTTTTCGTCGAAGGCAGAGTTAATAAGTACCACTAATAAGTTCGACGTTATCCATCCTGCATCTCGCCTCCTTTTTAAGGGGGCTTTTTTTGTATTAAAGAAAATAGGCAAACGTTTGCTTTTTCTCTAGCGAGTTAAAATAGTTCTGGTATGATGCCCACATTCGATTTATTCAGCGCCCACATTTTGCTGAATATCTTCTCTTTCTGACGTTTGATTAAGATGATAGGAATGTCGCAATGAGCCTTGCTAATCAAGTACTTGCCGTCAATGACGACCTGCCAATTCGCACCCATAAACCCGTTCATAGTGGAAAAGTTCGTTCAGTTTACTGGTTAACTGATGAAGACAGCGCCCGACTGATCAAAGAAAAAGGATACAATGTCGCGCCAGATGCGCCTTTGGCTATCATGGTGATTAGCGACCGAATCTCTGCGTTCGATTGTATTTGGCATGCTGAAGGTGGTCTTAATGGTGTCCCGGGTAAAGGGGCTGCGCTTAATGCGATTTCTAACCACTGGTTCAAACTGTTCAAAGAAAATGGCTTAGCAGATAGCCATATTCTAGACATTCCTCACCCATTTGTTTGGATTGTACAAAAAGCCAAACCGGCAAAAATCGAAGCCATCTGCCGCAAATACATCACGGGTTCGATGTGGCGCGCTTACGCAAATGGCGAGCGCGAGTTTTGTGGAATCCAACTTCCTGAAGGGTTAGAAAAAGACAAAGCACTGCCAGAGTTGCTAATGACCCCATCCACAAAAGGCATTCTAAAAGGCATTCCCGGTGTGCCAGAAGCGGATGACGTGAATATTACTCGTCAAAACATCGTAGACAACTACGAAGCATTTAACTTCTCAAGCGCTGACGATATCGCACTCTACGAAAAATTGCTGAAAGAAGGCTTTAACGTTATCAGCCAAGCGTTAGAAGAAATCGACCAAATCTTTGTCGATACCAAATTCGAATTTGGTTATGTTCATGATGCTGCTGGCAATGAAAAGCTGATTTACATGGATGAAGTGGGTACACCAGACTCGTCTCGTATATGGGATGCTAAAGAGTACCAAGCAGGTCACATCGTAGAGAACTCAAAAGAAGGTTTCCGCCAGTTCCTACTTAACCACTTCCCTGACCCA
This sequence comes from Vibrio sp. YT-16, assembly GCF_033337405.1. Classification (NCBI taxonomy): domain Bacteria; kingdom Pseudomonadati; phylum Pseudomonadota; class Gammaproteobacteria; order Vibrionales; family Vibrionaceae; genus Vibrio; species Vibrio sp. YT-16. Next base: position 324,366 of record NZ_JAWOQQ010000004.1, on the reverse strand, counting down.
GATATCTTGCTAAACAAAGAACGTATGCCTGAGCGCGAAGCTCTCGCTCGTGATAATGCTTTGCCCGTCGAATCTTTGATGGCGATTTCGAGCACTTACATTGGTATTGCCGAGAAGATTACAGGCAAGCCGATTCATTTGAGTGAGAATCCGAAAGCGGAAATCATCGAGGTTCTGAGCAAAGAATACGGATTGATTGACTAGCACTGTCGCTAGATTGCTAAACGCTTTCCAATAAAAAGTCCGCACTAGCCTGCGGACTTTTTTCGTATTAGGCTCACCTTAGCCGATATTTAACGTAGTGCCATCTGTTGTAGAGGCTGACTTGGCCGTCACCTGATATGTTTTGTCTTTAATCGTTGATACGAAATACCAGGTCGACTCTGCCTTGTCGGGCGTAAAAGTAACGCGCATAAAGCCACGCTGTTTGATGTCTGCCCACTGTAATTCTGACACTAAGTGAGGCAACGTGTATTCCATTTGAGTGATCGCAACAGGGTCTAACGCGAGGTAGGCTTCTAACCCAGGGGAACTCACAGAGCTTGTCGCAAACTCTACCCCGATAGGATGCTTAGATACGTCTTTAAGCTCACTTGCCCATGCATTGTGCGTATCTCCTGCCAAACAGACAAAGTTACCACTGCTGGCTTTGGCCAGTTGATAAACGTTCTCTCGCTCAACGTAGTAACCATCCCATGCATCTAGGTTATATGGCAAAGCAATGGTATCTAAACTTGGGTCAGAGAGATAACCCGTAATCGCAGAGTTTACCGCTAATAACGCCTCTGTTTTTTGTTCTTCAGTGGCAGTAAACAATTGAAACATCGCTGTCATAACCGAACTTGGCAACTCCATACGAGACATTAACACTTGTTGCCCTAGCACATTCCAAGTTGCGTCGTGCGTACTGAACGCATCCATCAGCCAAGCGAGTTGGTCACCGCCTAACAGCTCTCGGTCTTGACTGCGCGACTGAGCAACTAAACCGCCAATAGCTTCCATCGTTGGTGAGCTGAGCGAGAAATAATCCAACGGTTTATCACGCCCCACAAGTCGCGTGTCGAGCATCATCAAATTGACTAAACTTCCAAACGAAAACTGACGGTAAATCAGCATGTTTGAGAAAGTGTTTTCACGAACGGGCAACCATTCTGTCCACGCGGCAGCCGCAGCTGCACGACGATCATTAAAGCTGCCTTCCTCTTCTTGATGGTTTTCCGCACCCTTTTTCCAACTATCATTTGCAAGCTCATGGTCATCCCAGACTGCAATCATTGGTAGGCTCGCATGTAACGCTTGCAGATCAGCATCTTGGCGATATTGCGCATACCGTTTTCGGTAATCATCTAAGGTAATGCATTCAGTGCCTTTGCTTGGCTCTCGCCCTAGTGCCTCAGCATCTTCACTAGCGTAGCCACCAGCCCCATACTCATAAATGTAATCACCGAGATGAAGTACCACATCAAACGGTTCTTGCTCATGTTGATTTAAGATCTCTCGATACACATGGAAGTAACCAGCAGGATAGTTTGCGCAAGAAACAACCGCCATGGATGCCTTTTCTACACCACCCTCTGGTAATGTTTGAGTTTGCCCGACTTCACTAGTGACATCTCCAACCATGAATCGATAGTAATAGTGAGAATTTGCGTTGAGATTTTGAACATCGACTTTTACCGTGAAATCTCGGCTCGTGTCCGTGGCAAAAGTGCCACTTTGTACGATATCAGTAAAATTTTCATTAGAAGAAACTTGCCAGCTTACATCTGCGTAGCTCGCTGAGGTTGTAACACGAGTCCAAATGATTACTTGTGTTTGAGTAGGATCTCCACTCGCCACTCCGTGCTCAAAGGTAACCGCAACAGATTCACTAGCATCGCTACCACAGCCCACCAGCCCGGTAACAATCGCCGTTGAAGAGGCAGCTTTCATAAAGTCTCGACGAGACAAAGACATATTGACTTCCTTTCTTATTGTGTTTGTTTTTATGCCCAAATGACGTGGTGACTCAATCATCCTTGTGTGCCAATAAGGGACGTTAATTCGAACTTACAGACCAACCACTTAGTCGGTAATTTGTCCTAAAAACACAAAGTTAGAAGCTAGTTATGACAATTGCATTTCCAAACGTTACATTTTTGTTAATTTAAGTGCAAATACTCTATATTCATCACACTTCCAAGACCTGTGACAAAAACCTCAAAATAAAAAAGCGACCTACTTTGAGGTCGCTTTTCATTGCACTATTGTTAAGTGGTACATCGATGAAGTGGAAATGCTCAGCCTAAAACTTGATGTTAAGGACATCTTGTTCTGACGTATCCACCTTCAACTGACTGCGAGATTCTATGTACTCGATTTGCTGAACATCGAGCGAATATGGCATAACGACTCGCAATTCATTGATCCCTTCATGTTTAGCTAGCTGAGTTAAGCGGAGCAAATTGGATTCATCACTTTTACGAGAAGACATCGATTTTAATGCGGCATCCCACAACCGATCTTCAGGCTTGCTCAATTCCGCAATGTTCTGCTTCCACATCAAACCGAAAATAGGCGCTATGGTGGCAAATGCCTCTAAAAAGGTCCATTTTTTACTACCTGTCGCTCCTAAAAAGCTAGTGTAGTCGAATTCAATGCACGTCTTTCCTTGTTGATCCATTCTATGCCCCCGACACTCGAAAATGAGATATACCAAATATCGTTCAACTGTTTTGATATAGCAATGGGATATAAAACATTCGTCTTTTATGCCCTAATTTACATACAAAAGGAAATATTAAAACCAGCTTTGTAACAACTGATGTACAGCTTCGCCATATATAAGCATTCAATTGATTAATATTTCAATTAAGAAACTAAAAACAACACGCAAGTAACGCTATCAATATGAAATCATTATAGATTCACCAAGAAAATATCAATTCTTGTCACAACGTCATCCGCCGACCTACTTCACATCAATCACTCGACTGGCCTTTTTATACTGTATCTTCCAACCCGCCCAACGTGGCAGCTCCCAACGCTTCGGGTCTCCCTTTCGGTTTCCCTCTCGATAAACGACCTGTACCAGCTTGCGAGACGCGTAATACTCGACATCTAGTTGGAGTTCTGGCAGCGAAAGTTCTAAAGGGTACTGCTCCGCGAAATCGTCGTATTCCCATTCTGGAACACCGTTAAATGTTAAGTCTTCTGGTTCAAACAACGCCATATCATCGATGTTTTCAACGCCTAATGTTTCCAACTGATCCTTTAACCAGCTAGAAAATGTCAAGGAGGCCAAGTCGTTAACCTCTTCTCCTTCGACATTAAGGCCCAATGCGTTGTAGAGTTTCCAGTGTTGGATTTGCTGTTTTCTTTGAGAAGCAAAACCTGGTAACAGTGTCTCGTCTTCTATCATTTCGACAATAGACTGAACAGCAACATCACCTTTTAACGCTTGATGTTCAGTACAGATTGTTCGCCCGGCGTAGACCAAGTGCATTGTTGCTCTTGGCGTCTCTTCTTCATAATTCGTCTCACCTTGTTGCCACTCCCCAAATTCAAGTTCGCGTAATAATGTCAGCGGGATAGGCATCATAACCGATGCGAGGTTCAGTGTTTGCTTAACGCCTCGTCCTGGCACGCTATGGCTATCTAGCACGATTGCCGCTTCTTCTTTGTCAGGAAAGCGGCTGTTACGCCCAACCAGCATCTCGACTACGCCATTTCCTAGAGCATCCCTTCGACGAGCTCGTCGGACAAACACAAGCTCAGGGTGCAATGAGGCGATGGAGAAAAAGAGCGCTTCACGTTTATATCGAGAGGCAACGTCAAGTTCCGGTAATTCAAATACTTCTCGCATTTGTTTCGCTAAACCTTGTGCCTCTTCGAGTGCGCTGGCATCAATGACAATGCCCGGAAGTCGCTCCCCCCGAACCAAACGGATCAACAAAGAGACATCACATCCGTATGGCTCCTCTTGAGATAGAAGCTCAGCAACTTCACCACTTTGTCGCTGATAGAGCTGCGCAGGCACAGATAAAGCGGCAGCCAAATCAATCATTGCTTCCTTCTCTGGCTTCGCTTGAATTCTGGTAACGAGATCGGCAAACAGTGCATCAATGGGTAGTGGATATACTTTTCTACCATGCTGCGTGACATTGCCATCCTCATCAATCGCTTCCATAGATAACAACGTCGAATGAGATGCCTCTAGCGACTTTGGAGGAATTGAGTCGAGAAAATCGAGTGTTGAAAGACGGTACCCACAACAAGCCGCTGCCAGCATGGGCTCGACGAGCTCTTCTCTGTGTAATTCTGGAGGTGTCACCAACTCTAAAGGCGCGTGCTCACCATATAGACGAATACAAGCCCCTTCGGTAACGCGACCTGCTCGCCCCATTCGCTGCGCGGCACTGGCCTTAGAAATGTTGGTTAATGTCAGTGCCGTACGTCCATTTCGTTGTACAGTTCTGCGCTCTAAACCACTATCGATTACCACACGGATATTAGGAATGGTCAGAGAGGTTTCCGCGACGTTGGTTGCCAATACGACTTTCCGTTGCTTTTGTACCGTCAGCGCACGATGTCGTTCTTCATCACTGACCGAGGCATGAAGTTTAACCACCATGACATCACTGCTACTTTGTAGCATCTGCGCGCATTGGGCGATCTCTTTACGTCCTGGGAGAAAAACAAGAATATCGCCATCTTCATCTTCCAGTGCTTCTTTTACCGCTCCGACAACTTCCTGTTCACATCCCTTTTTGTTCGGTAAATAGCGGCTGTCTGTGGAACGATGTGTCACCGTGACTGGAAAGCAACGTCCCTCCGAACTCAGGCGCTTAGCATTCAGGTAACGAGCAAGCTTTTCGCCTTCTAAGGTAGCGGAAGTGACGATCAATCGATGTTGATTTTCTTGCTTCAAAATGGCGGTTAATAGATCAATATCCCAGCGTCGCTCGTGAAATTCGTCCACTATCACGACATCAAAGTCTGCTAGCTTGTTTTCCGAAAACCAACGCAGTGCAACCCCCGGAGTCACAAATACAACTTCGGTTTTTTCATCAAAGTAGGCATGAAGCTTGATCGCGTAACCGACTTTGCGACCTATTGGCCCTCCAGATTGCTCCGCAAGAAATTCAGCCAGCGAGGTACAAGCAATTCGACGTGGTTCAATAACCAGAACGCGTCCGTGTTTTGCCGCCCACATGGGCAAGCGGGTAGATTTACCCGACCCGGTTTCGGCTTCCACCACAAGATGGTTAAGGCTTACATGATGGTCAAACTCGGCTTGCAGGCTGTCGATAGGTAGTTGAAACATAGAAATTGGATTTGATTTGATGATGCAAAACATTATACCCAAGTAAAAAAATCCTGCTTTAGGTGTCTCTAAACAACCAATATTGCCGATATTTTCGTCGGTATCTGAATTTTTTTGCGACATTACATTGATGTGCATCAACGCATGTTTACAACTAAATAGTGAACCCGTTAAAATTTGGTGCGCATCCTTCAACCCTACATAAGGCACCCAATGAACAACGATAAACGCCCACTATATATTCCATATGCGGGTCCGGCTCTTTTAGCAACCCCTCTTTTGAACAAAGGCAGTGCATTCTCTGCTGAAGAACGTAGTTCATTCAACTTAGAAGGTCTGCTTCCAGAGTCGACCGAAACTATCCAAGAGCAGGTGGAACGTGCCTACCAGCAATACAAAAGTTTCGAAAGCGATATGGATAAGCACATTTATCTGCGTAACATCCAAGACACCAACGAAACATTGTATTACCGCCTAGTGCAAAATCACATTTCTGAGATGATGCCTATCATCTACACGCCGACTGTTGGCGCAGCATGTGAAAACTTCTCTAACATTTACCGTCGTGGTCGCGGTCTGTTCATTTCATACCCGAACCGTGACCGTATTGACGACTTGCTGAACAACGCAGCAAACCACAACGTTAAAGTGATTGTTGTGACAGATGGCGAACGTATCCTTGGCTTGGGTGACCAAGGTATCGGCGGCATGGGTATTCCAATCGGTAAACTGTCACTATATACCGCGTGTGGTGGTATCAGCCCTGCTTACACGCTACCAATCGTTCTTGATGTGGGTACCAATAACCCGCAACGCTTAGCTGATCCGATGTACATGGGTTGGCGTCATCCTCGTATTACGGGTGCAGAATACGATGCATTTGTAGAAGAGTTTATCCAAGCGGTACAGCGCCGTTGGCCTGATGCTTTGATCCAGTTCGAAGACTTTGCTCAGAAAAATGCGATGCCTCTTCTAGAGCGTTACAAAGACCGCGTGTGTTGCTTCAATGATGATATTCAGGGTACTGCAGCTGTTACTGTTGGTTCCCTACTTGCAGCTTGTAAAGCAGCAGGAACTCAGCTTTCTAAACAACGTATTACCTTCCTAGGCGCAGGGTCTGCTGGTTGTGGTATCGCAGAAGCGATCATCGCACAAATGGTATCGGAAGGAATTTCTGACGAGCAAGCTCGCTCACAAGTTTACATGGTTGACCGTTGGGGTCTGTTACAAGAAGGCATGCCTAACCTTCTTGATTTCCAACAACGCTTGGTGCAAAAGCATACCAATACGAAAGAGTGGGAAAATGAAGGAAATGGCTTCTCACTACTCGATGTTATGCGTAACGCCAAGCCAACGGTATTAATTGGTGTTTCTGGTGCGCCTGGCCTATTTAGCCAAGAAATCATCGAAGAAATGCATAAACACTGTAAGCGTCCGATTGTCTTCCCACTGTCGAACCCAACAAGCCGCGTGGAAGCGACACCGAACGACATCATTCGTTGGACAAATGGTGAAGCACTGGTTGCAACAGGTAGCCCATTTGAGCCAGTGGTTCATGAAGGTCGCACTTACCCTATTGCACAATGTAACAACAGCTACATCTTCCCAGGCATTGGCCTTGGTGTACTTGCTGTCAATGCAAAACGTGTCACTGACGAGATGCTAATGGAATCAAGCCGCGCGCTAGCAACATGTTCTCCTCTAGCAATCAACGGTCGTGGGGCACTACTTCCACCACTGGAAGAGATCCACTTAGTATCGAAAAAAATCGCATTTGCCGTTGGTAAAAAGGCAATTGAACAAGGTGTCGCATTAGAAATTACTGATGAAGCATTGAACGTGGCGATTGAACAGTCGTTCTGGCAACCTGTTTACCGCCGCTACAAACGCACTGCGTTCTAAGCTTGAGACAATTCGTTTAATAATTAGCCCCTACCATGTAGGGGCTTTTATTTTTTTATCATCCTAACCAGATTTTGGCATAAATGGGCTTCTCTCTTTTTGTTTCTATCAGATATGATGAGAACTACATTTTTAGTTAAGGATATAAAACGTTTTGTTGTTTTCTCGCATAAGATCAAAGTGGAAGCTGAAATTTTCCTGGAAGCGATTTGCTTTGATTTTGTCGATCTCTGCACTTAGTCTGCTTGTTTCTGTTATTGCCATCGACCGATGGGTGGTTTTACAAGCCAAAGAGAGCATTTTCACTGAATACGAGCAAATCCCTCAACATGAGGTTGCCGTAGTTCTTGGTACCAGTAAATACATCGGAAAGATCCTCAACACTTACTACACTCATCGCATTAATGCGGCGATTGAGCTTTACAACCAAGGCAAAGTAAAACAGTTTTTATTGAGTGGTGATAACGCCCACCGTTCATACAACGAACCGTGGACAATGAAACGCGACTTACTTAAAGCAGGCGTGCCTGAAGAAGTGATTCACCTTGATTATGCTGGCTTTCGTACCTTAGATTCGATTGTACGAGCGAAAAAAATTTTTGCTTCGGAGCGATTTCTGATTGTGACTCAGCGCTTTCACTGTGAACGCGCACTGTTCATCGCTAATGCTTACAGCATTGATGCGCAGTGTCTCGCGGTAGCAGGGCCGACGGCCAACAAGCAAAAAACATCGATGCGTGTTCGAGAACTGCTAGCCCGTGTGAAAGCGTTTTTAGACCTGTATATTATCAATACGCAGCCTAAGTTTCTTGGCCCTCAAGAACCTATCGTCGCAGTAAAAGAGCCAAATAAAGCAGCTAACGAGCCTCTTCAAGTCCCCGTCGAATAGAGGAATAACGTGGCTCACAAGCCTAGTAACATTTCTATAAAACAAATGGGTAGTTTTCTACCCATTTCCAATTCTCAACATCACACTTTCTAATTTGCTCTACGATTCAGGCAAAACTCTTTTTCGCATTCAAAGTAACATTTCATCAATAAATAACTACAAGTCAGTTACTTTGCCATAAAAAAACCGACAAAAGGCAATGCAAAAGGAGCACTACCCATGACCGCACTCGCTGTGACATTGAAGAATTGGTTCTTCACTCGCAACAGCATGATTTTGAACGCGAATATCCTATTGTTCATTATCTTGTTTAATACCTTACCCTTTGAGCCACAAGTAGTAACCGGCCTGAGCATCTTAGTTTTTGTTGCTATTTTGTGGCTAACCGAAGCGATTCACGTCAGCATTACTGCGCTGCTCATACCACTACTTGCGGTATTTTTGGGTGTGTTCAACACTCAAGCCGCACTGAATAACTTTTCCAACTCCATCATTTTTCTATTTTTGGGTGGTTTTGCACTAGCTGCGGCTCTACATAAACAAAAGTTAGATCAAGCTATTGCAGATAAAGTACTATTGCTGGCAAGAGGAAAAATGTCTGTCGCTGTATTCATGCTATTTGGTGTGAGTGCTGGCCTGTCAATGTGGATTTCAAACACCGCCACCGCCGCGATGATGTTACCGCTTGTGCTGGGTGTGATGACAAAGCTAGACGCTAAGAAAAACCACAACACCTTTTTGTTTGTTCTACTCGGTATCGCTTACAGTGCTTCAATTGGTGGTATTGCAACACTGGTTGGTAGCCCACCAAACGCAATTGCAGCAGCTGAAGTTGGCCTTAGCTTCACTGAATGGATGAAGTTTGGTGTACCTATTTCCCTAGTATTAATGCCAATCGCTATCCTCGTATTGTACACGATGACTAAGCCTGACCTTAGCCACAAGTTTGACCTTGACCATCAACCAGTCGAATGGACAAACGGCAAAATGATTACGTTGGCGATTTTCTTACTGACCGTGACGTTGTGGATATTCAGTAAGCCTATTAACGCTATGCTGGGTGGCTTCGCGAAGTTCGATACTCTTGTAGCTATTGGCGCCATCCTTCTACTTGGTGCTTCTCGCGCCGTCGAGTGGAAAGATATTGAGAAAACAACCGACTGGGGTGTGTTAATCCTATTTGGTGGTGGTATCTGTCTGAGTAACGTCCTAAAAGCAACCGGAACAAGCGTATTTTTAGCTCATAGCTTGTCAGGCTTCCTTGAGCAAGCCGGTATTCTCTTAACGATTCTTGCAGTGGTTGCTTTTGTTGTCTTCTTAACTGAGTTTGCGAGTAACACCGCCAGTGCTGCGCTACTTGTCCCTGTATTTGCGACCATTGCAGAAGCCTTAGGCATGTCTCCGGTTATTCTCTCTGCACTGATTGCCGTCGCTGCATCTTGTGCATTTATGTTACCTGTTGCAACACCTCCAAACGCGATTGTGTTCGGTACGGGTCATATCAAGCAAAAAGAAATGATGCGAATTGGTTTCGTATTAAACATTGCCTGTATTGCTGCACTAACGCTTTTCGCTTGGTTGTTCTGGTAAAAATAGCAAGTTCGATTAGCACTACACTGCTGCTCACGGTAATCGTATCGATAACCCAAACTTCCCCCCTAAGTGGTGTTCAGCAGTTTCCCTCTTGGTGGCCAGTTGGCCACCTTTTTTCTTTCCTTTTAGTGAACGGCTATCAGGCTTGCTTCTTTTCGCAAGCAAGTAAACCATAATGAGCTTCCACTCGGTTGCGACCATTGCGCTTCGCCTGATACAACACTTCGTCAGCTCTCGCCATGGTTTCTGAGACGCGTTCATTCTGCATTTGGGCAACGCCAATACTGCAAGTTAATGATTCACCGTGCACCCACAAATGATCCTCCACATTTTTGCGAATCATTTCTGCCTTCTCTAACGCTTGTTCAATATTGGTATCAGGGCAAAATACGACAAACTCTTCGCCGCCCCAACGAACGAGTCGATCGTCTGAGTAAATAGAAGTCGCTACCACCATGACAAATTCGCGCAATATGTCATCCCCCATTTGGTGCCCAAATTTGTCGTTCACCTTTTTAAACTTATCCAAGTCCAAATAGAGAATACTGAAGGTGTTATGCCCCCAGCGAACCTGACGAGATTGTTGTTCCAGCCAGTGTTGCACAGCATATCGGTTCATCGCGCCCGTCAAAGCATCTCGATGCGCTAACTCTGCAAACTCATAGTTTTGAGCTCGCAAAGTATTATTCACCTTTTCCAAATGACGGTGACGCTTTTGCGCTTTTTCATAAGCCACTCTATTTTTTCGTAACTCATGCAGAGAAAAAGCCAGTCCAAGCGCCATCCAAGAGATTAATAATGCATACAACAATGTTTCTTGCGCAAGGTAAGCGCCTTCAAACTCAATTTTATCAATCACAATTCTATGTTTACCAAGTGCCGCACCAGACCCAGTTGCAATATCAATACGTGTGATGTTTGAAAATTCAGGTGCAGAGTGTTCAATCGCGACTCCGTTATCTGCTAACCACCAGGTCATCACCTGAAGATTTTTAATCGGAATTTCGACAATATCGCTCGAACCCGACGGAGAAAACTGCATGCCATTATATTTAATGGTGTACTCGTCGTCCGGCTTGGAATACTCAGAATTATAATTGCGAAGATACAAACGTAGGTCGTGGCTAGGGTTAGCCCCTATTCCTGCCTCTTCATATCGCACCTTCAATCGAATCGTATGGTAGTTGGAAAGGTCAATACCCTGTGTTGGCGTTGCTGAATCGGTATAAACCGAGATTCCGCAATAAGGCCAAGCATACGAGCTCTGCTTTAGTTCACAGCTAAGAACTAGGCTTTGCCGATCGTATGTGATATCTGCCTCACTCGCACCTCCTTCACTGACATCTTTAGTTGCATAGATATTGAAATGCTCAGGTGTAATGGTCAGCTTTCGCGTATCGCCAAGCACACTATAAAGGGCAACCAAACTGATAGTGCAAATAGAAAGAGCAAAGATAAAGTTATGGATCCACTTCATGGGCAAGTGACCTGCTGAGATTATATACAATACGTGAGGTTCAATAATTTCAAAAAATGAAATAAAGGTGATTTATCAAGAAATAAAATCACTTTTTCATTCAATTCTTAGTTTCGACACATAGTAACGGATTTTGAACCGTTATCACGTTTTAAAATTTCTAAAAAATGCAGCCCAACTTCTATTTGCGAAGCATTTCACAGCCATAACTTTTAGAAAATAAAACACGATGCATAATAATTTAGTGCAAGACATTTACTTTAAAGCTCCTGTCAACCCTGCATCTCTTCTCCACTTCAGTATATACTGTGCAAAAACACAATAATGAGTAATGTCATGTCATTAATTGCAACTGGCACGCTAAACAAAATGCGTGCTTCTCTGGACGGTGCCGTCAACTACCGTCTTCCTGTCGGTGAGGAAGAGATCGACTTAACTCCGTTTCTGGGTAAAACGCTCACACTGACTCACACTGGCAATATTTTTTGTTGCTCATGTGGAAAGAAAACGAAAAAGAGTTATTCGCAAGGCCACTGTTTTGTATGCATGAAAAAGCTAGCAAGCTGCGACATGTGTATCATGAAGCCAGAGACCTGCCACTACGATCAAGGGACTTGTCGCGAACCACAATGGGGTGAAGAGAATTGCATGGTGGATCACTTTGTCTACCTGTCCAACACATCCAGCTTAAAAGTTGGTATTACTCGTCATACTCAAATCCCGACTCGTTGGATTGACCAAGGCGCGACTCAGGGCTTGCCAATTTTTAAAGTAAAAACTCGCCATATCTCCGGTTTAATTGAAGTTGAACTGGCGAAACATATCGCAGACAAGACCAATTGGCGCACACTGCTAAAAGGTGACGGTGAACCTATGGCATTGCAGGACCGTTTTGCTGAGCTATTGCCTTTAGTCGAAGAGAAAATTGCCGAGATAAAACAGCAATTCGGCGAAGATGCCATTGAAGTATTAAACGAAAGCATTACCGACCTTAGCTACCCGGTACAACAGCACCCAACGAAGATCACTTCGCATAACTTCGATAAAAACCCGGTTGTTACTGGCACTTTGCAAGGCATCAAAGGTCAATACCTCATCTTTGATACCGGCGTTATTAATGTAAGAAAATTCACTTCCTATGAAGTTGAAGTTAGTGAGTAATCGCTTGCAGAACGCGTTGATTCAAATAAAAATGAAAAAAGCTCGAGTTTGACTCGAGCTTTTGTTTTTCTATTAGGAAGAAATCGTTAGTTATGCGTCAAGGATGCTTTCTAGCACATCGAATAACATATCGACTTCTTCTATTGTGTTGTAATGCATACAACCAATTCGCACTACACCACCCGATTCTTCTAAACCAAGTTGACGAACTAAGCCCAACGCATAAAAGTGACCATTCCATACACAAATGTTATGTTCACCCAGTGTTTTCGCGATGAACTCTGGAGAATATCGGTCAAACGTTAGCGCAAAAGTTGGCGTGCGGAGTTGGCTATCTTCCTTTGCGATACCGAATAGATTGACACCATCTAATGCATTCAAACGCTGCAAGAAACGCTCACTCAAGCGCTGCTCATGTTGTTCATACAGTTGGTAGCTTTGCTCCAATCGTTGGCGAAGAGGTAAACCGACTTCACCAAATTGAGCCAGATACTCAACCGCAGAAACGACACCAGCAAGACCTTCAAAACTTTGCGTTCCTGTTTCAAATCGACCAGGGCCTATATTAGTGGCAGGCTCGACTTTGTAAGGGCGAATACTGTGGAGCCACTGATCGGCTATGTAAGCAATACCAACGTGTGGTCCGAAAAACTTGTAAGCTGAGCAAGCTAAAAAGTCACAACCTAACGCTTGAACATCAACCAAATGATGAGGCGCATAATGGACGGCATCCACATAAACTTGTGCCCCAACATTGTGCGCCATGCTGACTACTTGCTGTACATCCACAATAGAGCCCGTCGTGTTCGATGCATAAGTCACAGCGACAAGGCGCGTTTTATCAGAAAGAAGGCGGCTTAAATGCTCCATATCCAGCGTACAATCTTCTTCGTTGATACGAACTTGATGAACCGTAACGCCTTTATCTTCTGCCGCTTGCTGCCAGCTGGATACATTTGAATAGTGATCCAAAGCGGAAACAATGATCTCATCTCCTGCTTGCCAATCTCGACTAATCGCGCGACTAAGCTGAAAGGTTAGTGAGGTCATATTGGCACCGAAGACAATATTGCCAGATGAAGGGGCATTAAGTAGAACCTGAGCCGACTCACGCGCATTTTGCATTACGTCAACGGTCACTTGGCTAGAAAAATAATGCCCGCCTAAGTTAGCGTTGAAACGACCTAAATACCCTACCATGCTGTCTAGTACTGATTGAGGCACTTGTGAGCCACCTGGACCATCAAAAAACGTCACGGGCTTGTCGTTGTGGTATTGAGCCAACGCCGGAAATTGCTCTCTGATCTGATTAAGATTGAAGTTCATTACGCTTATCCGTAGCAGTGAGTACAAATACATCCATATGGCCCGCTTCGTCATCAATAACAGAGCGGATTGGGCACGCGTTATGCCACAGCTTGCTATCAGCCAAGATTGCGACCTCTCCGGTTTCTAGCACTTTACGGAAAAATGGGGCTTGGTTATGGCAGCTGTACAGCATGATGTCGCCACCGATGATGTTATGGCGTCCCACACCAACCATTGCAATGTGATCAAAACCGTCTTGGTGCACACCTTCAGGTGCTACTTGGGTTTCTTCTTCCAGTGCCCTGATACGGATTTGGTGAATTTCTATTTCTTGACCGTTTGGCAGATGATTCGCATTGACAAACAATTCACACATTTCTCGAAAGCCATCGCTGGTAAGAATATCCTTCTCAATTGGCTCGAATTGTCTTACAACATCACCTTGAAATCGGTTGATATCAGAGGATTGAACAAAGCTATTTTTATTTAAGTCGATGACTTTGCCGTTATCAAAACCAACCACAGAATAACGTCGTAGTCGATACTGACCATCTGCATGTTCGGTACGAGGCAGTTCTTCAAACGATGGGGAAAGCTGCTCAATTGCTGCCATGCTGAGCTGTGTTAAATGTAGAGTATTCTCACGTGAATGTAACATCATTTGCTCCTTTAATGAGGCACATTAATTAACATTTAATTTACACACTAGGTTACGCAAATATTCTGCAATTACCAGCTTTTAACGTTGATAGCTTCAACAAAACGACTAAAACAACATAAAAAACCAAATTAAACCACAAAAACAGAGTCATGTTTCAGTTTTACGCTTTGACAATATTTGAAACTAGACTTCTCTACTACGAATAGAATTTTATGCTAGAAGTCAACGTTCTCTATCAATATTTAGTGGGTTCTAATCTATAACCAATTATTCGATCACAATCGTTGTTTATGCTTTTAAAGCACTAAGAATTTCCATACAATCGAGGGAAATGTTACGCCCTTTTTGGAGCCATAATGAGCGACGTAAAACACTGTAAATTATTAATTCTTGGTTCTGGTCCTGCAGGATACACAGCTGCCGTCTACGCAGCGCGTGCAAACTTAAACCCTGTGCTTGTGACGGGAATGCAACAAGGTGGTCAGCTAACCACCACAACTGAAGTTGAAAACTGGCCAGGCGATGCTGAGGGACTGACAGGTCCAGCATTGATGGATCGCATGAAAGAACACGCCGAGCGTTTCGAAACTGAAATCGTATTTGATCACATCAATGAAGTAGAGCTATCACAACGCCCATTTCGTTTAAAAGGCGACTCAGGTGAGTACACTTGTGATGCCTTAATCATATCTACCGGCGCATCAGCAAAATACCTTGGCCTTGAGTCTGAAGAAGCATTTAAAGGTCGCGGCGTTTCTGCTTGTGCAACCTGTGACGGTTTCTTCTACCGTAATCAGAAAGTTGCAGTTGTGGGCGGTGGTAACACGGCTGTTGAAGAAGCGCTATACCTATCTAACATTGCGTCAGAAGTTCACCTGATCCACCGCCGCGATTCATTCCGCGCAGAGAAGATCCTTGTGAAACGTCTGATGGATAAAGTTGAAAGCGGTAATATCGTTCTTCATACCGATCGCACTCTCGATGAAGTACTGGGTGACGATATGGGCGTAACGGGCGTCCGCATTAAAGACGTGAACAGCGGTGCGACAGAAGATATCGATGTAATGGGTGCATTCATCGCAATTGGTCACCAGCCAAACACACAAATCTTTGAAGGCCAAGTAGACATGAAAGATGGCTACATCATCGTTCAATCAGGTCTTGAAGGCAACGCAACACAAACTAGTATCGAAGGTGTATTTGCAGCTGGCGACGTAATGGACCACAACTACCGTCAAGCGATCACCTCTGCAGGTACAGGTTGTATGGCTGCATTAGATGCTGAACGTTTCTTAGACTCACTTGGTGACAAATAACTTTTCACATTTGTGTCATATCCTTAAAGCCCAGCGGTATTCCCGCTGGGTTTTCTTTTGTATACTACCGCCTCATTAAAACAATTATCATTAAGCCTTCACGATGGATAAGAAAAAGCAAAGCAGCTTGAATAAGTGGCTGAAGCAACAAAGTAAGTTAGCCAAGCGCTGGCTTATGATTGCGATAGGCCTAGGCGTACTTTCAAGCGTGTTTTTATTGGCTCAAGCAGCCCTGCTCGCCTCCATTCTGCACCAGTTAATCATTGACCAAGTCGACAAAGCCGAGCTCATTTGGCATTTTGTTGGGCTCGGTGGCACGGTTATCGGTCGAGCTGCTTGTACCTGGGGTCGAGAGCTTGCCGGTTACCGTTGCGGGGAGCAAATTCGAGTTTATATTCGCCAACTCATTTTAGATAAAGTTCATAAGCTTGGGCCAGCTTACATCAAAGGCAAACCTGCTGGCAGTTGGGCAACGCTCATCTTAGAGCAGGTAGAAGATATGCAAGATTTCTTCTCACGCTACTTGCCTCAAATGTCATTATCGGTACTAGTGCCTTTCATCATTTTGGTTGTCGTATTCCCAGTAAACTGGGCAGCAGGCTTGATCTTCCTGGTCACTGCACCACTAGTGCCTATTTTCATGGCACTGGTTGGGATGAAAGCCGCAGAAGCAAACCGTAAAAACTTTAAAGCGATGCAGCGTTTGTCGGGTCACTTTTATGACCGCTTGCAAGCAATGACAACCATTCGCTTATTCGATAGAACAAAATCTGAAACTGAGACGCTAAAGGGTGCTTCAGAAGTCTTTCGTACTCGTACCATGGACGTTCTGAAAATCGCGTTTCTGTCTTCTGCGGTGTTAGAGTTTTTCACTTCCATTTCTATCGCAATTACCGCTGTCTACTTTGGCTTTAGTTATATCGGGGAGCTGGACTTCGGCTACTACGGCACAGGTGTTACGCTCTTTGCTGGTTTGTTCATTCTGATTCTTGCTCCAGAGTTTTATCAGCCATTACGTGATTTGGGCACGTTCTATCATGCGAAACAGCAAGCGGTTGGGGCAGCAGAAAGCATTGTCGAGTTTCTGGATTTGGAAGTCGATCAAATCAAAGATGGTACCCAAGCGTTAGATAAAAACAGCCCTATCCATATTGAAGCGAACCAGTTAACCATTTTTAGTCCGGAAGGTAAGCAGCTCGCAGGTCCCCTATCCTTCTCTCTTGAAGCCAACAAAAGTACGGCTTTAGTTGGACCAAGTGGCGCAGGTAAAACAAGCTTGGTAAACACCATCCTCGGTTTCATGCCTTATCAAGGTAGCTTGAAGATTAATGGTTGTGAATTGTCGCAACTTGATCTAGCCACATGGCGAGAGGCAGTAAGCTGGATTGGTCAAAACCCGATGCTATTACACGGTAGCATTCGAGATAACATCACACTAGGTAAGCACAATGTTCAGGATGCAGACGTACATTCTGTGTTGAATGACTCTCACGCTGCTGAATTTGTTGAAATGCATGGGTTGGATTATCCGATATCTGATCGTTCTGGTGGTTTATCTGTCGGCCAAGCGCAGCGTTTAGCACTGGCTCGCGCCATGCTACAAAATGGTCGTTTTTGGTTATTAGATGAACCAACCGCAAGCTTAGATGCTCGCAGTGAAAAACTCGTGATGGAAGGCATTAACAAGTATGCGCATGCCACAACGAATTTGATGATTACTCACCAACTTGCGCCTTTACAAAACGTATCGCAAATTCTTGTTATGCAGGACGGCCAGATTGTTCAACGTGGTGATTACGCCACACTGTCGACAGAAGATGGCTTATTTAAAGACATGTTGGAAGCGAACCTCGCACAACGTGAAACAGACAAGGGGAACTTAGATGCGTGATTTACTCCCTTATCTAAAACTCTATAAGAAACACTGGTTTGGTCTTTCGCTAGGTATGCTACTGGCATTTCTGACCTTAGCGGCATCTATTGGCTTATTAACGCTATCAGGTTGGTTTATTTCAGCCGCAGCGGTGGCAGGCTTGACGGTTGCTCGTGAGACCTTCAACTACATGTTACCAGGTGCCGGGGTACGCGGCGCTGCAATGGCTCGAACCGCAGGTCGATGGGGAGAACGTGTCGTTAGCCACAATGCAACGTTCAAGCTGCTTACCGATCTACGTATCTTCTTCTTTAAGAAACTTGCACCACTGATTCCGGGTCGTGTTTCTACGATGCGTGATGCCGATCTGCTCAACCGTCTAGTAGCGGACGTAGATGCGATGGATCACGTATACCTTCGACTTATCAGCCCTGTCGTGATTGGTATTTTTGGCATAATGAGTTTAACGGCTGTCCTAGCGTTCTTTGATTGGCATCTCGCCCTACTGCTTGGCTCGATTCTTACCGTCATGTTGTTTGTATGGCCAGTGCTGTTCTATAAACTGGGTAAAAACAATGGCGAGAATCTCACTCATCATAAAGCGCAATTGCGAGTGGCGACACTGGACTGGCTTCAAGGCTACAGCGAACTGAGTATCTTTGGAGCAGAAGAACGTTATCGTAATCTCATTCTAGAGAAGCAGAAGCAGTTGCTGTCTAACCAATTTGTGAACGCGAACTTAACGGGCATGGCTTCAGGCCTGCTTATGCTGGTGAACGGCATTACACTGGTTGTGATGCTTTGGTTTGCTGCAGACGGCGTAGGTGGTCGTGCTCCCGATCCTTGGATTGCGCTGTTTGCGTTTGCAACCATGGCGAGCTTTGAGATTCTGATGCCTATCGCGGGCGCATTCCAGTATCTCGGTCAAACGTTGACCTCTGCTCGTCGTTTAAATGAAGTAATTTTGGCTGAACCTGACGTTGTCTTCCCTGAGCAGTCGAAACATAAAGACACAACGTTAGACATTGAATTCGACAACATAGATTTTACTTACCCTGACGGTCAGCAAAAGGTGCTGAAAGACTTGTCACTCTCACTACCGTTGGGCACTAAAACTGCAATTGTAGGTCAAACAGGTTCAGGTAAATCAACACTGATTCAGCTTCTTTGCCGCTACTGGGATGTTAACCAAGGTGAAGTTCGAATCGGTGGTACAAAACTGCAAGATTGGAGCGAGTCGGACCTGCGATCAGCAATGACTGTGATCAGTCAACGCGTAGATGTACTAAACGGGACACTACGTGACAACTTACTCATGGCCGCTCCGGATGCAAGTGATGAGCAACTGTCTACTATTTTACAAAAAGTCGAGCTTGGCGGACTTCTTGAAGAGCCGGGGTTAGACGCTTGGTTAGGCGACGGCGGTCGTCAGTTATCTGGCGGTGAGAAACGTCGAATCGGCATTGCTCGAGCATTGCTACGTGATGCCCCAATCCTACTCTTAGATGAACCGACTGAAGGCCTCGATAAGCGTACGGAACAAAAAGTGATGGCGCTTTTCAATGAACACTTTGCTAATAAGACAGTAGTATTCATTACACACCGACTGATAGAGTTAGAAAGTATGGATAGCATCTGTTTGATGGAACAAGGTGAGATCATCGAACAAGGCGACCATCCAACGCTACTCGCTCAAAAAGGTCGTTACTACCAGCTATTACAATCTCTATAATTCGATTTTCAGTGACGAGAAGGGCTCATCAAACGATGAGCCCTTTTGTTATTCCTGTATTAATTAGTTACCTAATTAAGCACGTATACAGTGCTGATTTACCGACCAGATTTTTTGAGATAAGCCGCCATTTCATCTTCCGGAACCATGCCCCCACCAGTTGCCCAAACAAGATGTGTTACGTTTTTGAGTTTTTCTTCGTCAAATTTCATTTGAGACTGATAAGCATGGTTATTCGAGACGTGCACTGCCCCAATCATACCGGCTAATGCAGAAGGCTCTAGATTAATACCTTCCAGTTCACTTAACTCACCCAAGTGGTGATACATACGAGCGTCATCAATGGTGTAAAAACCATCAAGTAGCCTTTCCATCGCTCTTCCGACAAATCCCGAGGCACGCCCGACTGCCAAGCCATCAGCGGCGGTGATGTTATCGATACCCAAATCTTGTACCGAAATATCGTCATGCAAGCCTGTATGTACGCCCAACAGCATGCACGGGGAGTGCGTTGGCTCCGCGAAAATACAATGGACATGCTCGCCAAACGCTACCTTCAAGCCAAATGCCACGCCACCAGGCCCGCCGCCAACACCACAAGGAAGATAAACAAACAATGGATGATGCTCATCAACAACGATTCCCAAGTCATCAAATTGCTGCTTAAGACGCTCACCCGCAACAGAGTAACCTAGAAACAGCGTCCGTGAGTTTTCATCATCGATAAAGAAACAGTTGGGATCTTTTTCTGCCTCTTTACGACCTTGCGCGACAGCAATACCATAATCTTCTTGGTGCTCTACGACATTAACACCATGTGACCGGAGCTTATTTTTCTTCCATTCCCGCGCATCCGCAGACATGTGGACTGAAACTGAAAAACCCAGCTTCGCACTCATGATACCGATGGACATACCAAGATTGCCGGTTGAGCCAACTGCAATACTGTACTGCTTAAAAAACTGCCGAAACTCATTGCTGAACAATTTGCTGTAATCATCGCTTTCACAGAGCAAGCCGGCTTCAAACGCCAACTTTT
This sequence comes from Vibrio sp. YT-16, assembly GCF_033337405.1. Lineage (NCBI taxonomy): Bacteria > Pseudomonadati > Pseudomonadota > Gammaproteobacteria > Vibrionales > Vibrionaceae > Vibrio > Vibrio sp. YT-16. The sequence goes on along the minus strand of NZ_JAWOQQ010000004.1, from coordinate 304,110 downwards.
CTGCATGAGTGAGCACTTCATAAATACCACCTCTCGCTTTGATCGAACCAGAAATTGGCAAATGACTGTCTTTTTTGAGCATTAAATGGCCCAATATTGGTGTGTCGTATTGCTGCTCCAAACGCACTTTCATATTGGGAATATCCACCACTGCGGACTCAATAACGCCACGCGACGTTTCCGTTTCGGGAAACGCTTTCATCAAATAGGGCGCAAATCGTGCTAGCCGTTCACTCGCCGCTTGAATATCTTTTTCATCTAACCCGACATGAGGTAAGCCTTCCTCCAAGGAAGTGATATGGGGGTTAAACCAACAAACCTCTTCAAGATCAATAAGTGCTGCCAAGAGTGGGAACTGCTTAGTCAGCGCTTCAATATTTGCCTTGGTCATTTTACCTTCCTGGAATGATGTGAGTTGAGATAAACAAAAGCGCCGCAATAGCGACGCTTTGGAGAACAACTATCAGTTTGAGCTTACGCGTAGTTTTTCTCAAACTCTTGCATGAAGTCTACTAACGCTTGAACGCCTTCAAGCGGCATTGCGTTATAAATGGATGCTCGCATACCACCAACTGCTCGGTGACCTTTTAGCGCTTTCAGCCCTTTAGAGTCTGCTAGCTCAAGGAAGGTTGCATCCAGTTCAGGCTTAGCAAGTTGAAATGGCACGTTCATCAAAGAACGGTTTGCTGAGTGCACGCCATTACGGTAGAAATCAGACTGATCGATGTAATCATACAGTAGCGCGGCTTTAGCGCGGTTCACTTGCTCAATCGCTTTTACTCCACCCTGTGCCTTCAGCCATTTGAAAACAAGACCAGACAAGTACCATGCAAATGTTGGTGGCGTGTTGAACATTGATTCTTTTTCTGCCAAAACAGTGTAATCCAAAATACTTGGTAGTACCTGCTTCGCCATACCTAATAAATCATCGCGCACGATAGCAATAGCAATGCCGGAAGGACCAATATTTTTCTGAGCGCCCGCGTAAATCACACCGTATTTAGACACATCGATTTCACGAGAAAGAATTGTCGAAGACATGTCAGCAACAATCGGTTTGTCGGTGATAGGAAGATCGTTAATCTCAATACCATCAATGGTCTCATTTGGACAGAAGTGAACGTAAGCCGCTTCTGGAGCAATTTTCCATTCACTTGCAGGTAGAACCGCGACTTTCCCGTTGATTTCTGTTTTTGCATCAAACACGTCTGGTTCGCAGTATTTTTTCGCTTCAGCTACCGCGCTTTCAGCCCAATAACCACCATCGATGTAAGTTGCCGTATCGGCATCACCAAGTAAGTTTAGAGGAACAGCAGCAAACTGAGCACGAGCACCACCTTGGCAGAACAGCACTTTATAGTTGTCCGGAATATTCAGAAGATCACGTAAATCCTGCTCGGCTTCTTCTGCAACTTTGATGAACTCTTTGCTTCGGTGGCTGATTTCCATGACCGAAGTACCAAGGCCTTGCCAATCGATTAGTTCCTGTTGTGCTTGCTGCATAACTGCTTTAGGCAGACCTGCTGGTCCTGCACTGAAGTTAAATACGTTGTCCGTATTTTGTTCCATGATGCTCATTGCTCCTGCTATGTAAATATTACGAAATTAATATCACGTTTTTGCAGTGATAAAAACAAGAAAAGAGGTCTTACGACCTCTTTTTAAAGACTAAGCGTTGAATTGGAACAAATTCGCAACAACACGAATTACTGTTGCTGCATCAAAGCAGGCATAAGTAGAGCCACCAATGGGAACTCATGCCCATTTTCGAACTTCAATTTGCCTTCACCAATTTCTGCTTTTAATTGATAACCGCCCTCTACTTTTTCGATCAACTCCATAATAAGGAGCTCATCAATCCCTTCTTGAATAAATGGGTAATGCGTTACTAATTCATCAGAGAAGTAAGTGCTAAGTTCACCAGTAGTGGCCGTCACCAACTTCATTGGATCTTGAGTAATATGCTTAGTACCTTCAGGGATGGATAGTTGCCACTCGTTGTGGAACTTGCCGTCACCGAACGCGAGTGAAAGCTCGTTCACGGATAAATCAAAACCTTTGCTAAACAGCGTATCGACATGCGGCAATAAATTCGCAATTTCCTGCTCATCTAACATAGGAGAGCTTTGATAGATAGACATAATTTGATCAAAAGACTGGCTATCCACATCTGCAATTGAGAAATCCAACTTAAAGTTATCGACATCCGTCCCATCAGTTAAACGTAGTTTCTTAGCATCTAGGTTTAATTGACTGTTCAGCTTATCACCAGACTCACTCATCGTAGTGTTACCACGGTAGCTCGCATTTTCAATCAAAAAGACAGGCGTTAAGTTCGCATCAACCACATCTAGCTTCTCTAGAGAGAAAGATTGCTCGCCTAACCAGTAGCCTTTTGCTTGCTTTCCTTTACCTTGCCCTGTCAATGCATTCAGATGAAGCTCTTCACCGTTTTCAAAATCCACTTGAACAGAAGGAACGGAAACTTGGTAATTGAGATCACCCAATACCGTAACATCACCTGTTACTTTTGCAGGGCTTGTAGAAACAGAAACACCTTGCGCTTCGTTACGATAATGCCAACTGTTTAGGTCGAGGATAAATGCTGTATTGCCATTTAGTTGAGTCTGGCTATGCATCGTGAGAGGCAAAAAGTCATTGTCCACCAATTTTGAATCTGCTGTTAGGCTTGTTAGACCGTGGCTAACATCACTGGTTACGTCAAACGTCGTTGGCATACCATCACGCTCTAACTGCGTTTTAAGCTCAGGATCAACAACTGAATAACGAGTCAGCACGACTGAAGACAAATAGCCACGCTGATACTCGACCACTTCGCCTTTAATCATTTCATCATTCATATTGGTAATACCATCTTCAATGATGGACTGACCAATTTGTCCGACAGCCAATGGCCAACACAGTGCTAATGAGATAGCACCACCAATGGCGCCGATTTTTTTAAGATTTTGCATAACGTCACTTATTAGATATTTTCGGTCAGTCTACCCCAAACCACCTGCGGAGAAAACATTGAGACAAATCAGACTATTGATGCTTATTCTAGTCCATTAATCAGGAATCATACTTGGCTCCCACTCATCATGTCCTTTTATTGTTAAAGTTTGCGTGGCGAAGTTTTAACCGGAGCTAAAACATCTGTGAATCGTTATGCTGTGTTGTGTCTCGACAACAACCCAATCAGTGCTGAACAGTTTCGATTGGAGCTGTCTGCCTTCTCAAGTAAGTTTGATATTTTTTCTGTCGAATCGATAGAAGAGGCTCAAAGCGCTTTAGAGTATCTAGAAGAAAGAGAACAGACTGTTGCTTTAGTTATAGCGAGCCATCACGCTCATTTTAACGGCGTGGATTTTCTTATTGGTTTAGACCGGATGCCACATACCGAGCAAGCAAGAAAAATTCTTATTAGCTGCTCGTCTGATATAGAGGCAATTCTCACTGCCGTTAATGAGGGCAGGCTCGACCACTGCCTCACTAAACCTTTGCCAGATCACGTCTTATTTAACACAGTGCAAAAAGAGCTGACCCAATTTATCTTGCGAAATGGCAAAGAAGACCTGCTAAGTTACAGTCAGATATTGGATCATCACAGCTTGTTGCGAGCGCACATCAATAACCAGATGAGCCATTATCAAGCCGGATTCTTACACGACTACCACTCGATGTCTGATGCCGAGTTAGCCGAGCAAGTGATCTCCGCTCTCCAGCAATTTTTTAAAGATAATGACGAAACAAGAGCGTGCCGTACATACTCACCTGAACACTTATTAACCGTGGAAGGCGAGCCAAATTGCTTTTTGTGGTTTATCACCGAAGGTGAAGTGGCTCTGTACAAGCGCGATGAGCAAGGCATGCAGCGAGAGGTTGTACGCCATAACAAAGGGAATATTGTCGGAGGCATGTCGTTTGTTACTGGGGAATGTTCTTTCTCGACAGCTCTGACACTAACCAAAACAGAAGTTATCAAACTCGATCGCAACGTATTCAATAAAGTGATGCAAAGCGACTCAAACTTACTGCCTCTTTTTACAAACTTGCTCTTACGCCACTTCAACCGCCGATTGCAAAGAAGCATCAACACCAAACTGCAACTTCAAAAAACGCTCGAATCTTTAGAATCAGCCCACCAGCAGCTCATTGAAAGAGAAAAAATGGCGATGCTTGGTCAATTGGTTGCGGGAGTGGCACACGAACTAAACAATCCAGTAGCCGCGATATTAAGGGGCGTAGAGAATTTAACGCATACGCTAGAACGATTACTTAACGATGCGCCCAGTTCCGATATACAAAGCAAAGGCATTGAATTACTGAGCAAAGCGCAAACCTCAAAACCCGCTTCAACCGCCGAGCTCAGATCACGCGTAAAAGCGCTTAGCCATACACTTCCAGACAGAGCACTAGCTAAGAAAGTGGTGAGCCTTGGTTTAGAATCCGATCACGAGCTACTTACCCAACTAACGAGAAAGCAGCAAGCGTCTTATCATGCCCTCAATACACTTGAGCAATACCACAAAGCAGGTTCCACACTTCGCTCAATTAATGTCTGTGCAGCACGAATTGCTGATATGGTAAAAAGCCTGAAAGGATATGCTCGGTCAAATGATGAAACCCTGCACTATGCCGATATTCATGAGGGTATTGAAGACACCTTGGTGATTTTCGAGAACAAATTAAAAATGCACCAAGTTTCAACCGACTATGCAAACTTGCCTTCCATCCTTTGTCAACCGATCGCACTCCAACAGGTGTGGACGAACTTGGTCTCTAACGCCATTGACGCATTTCCTGAGAAAGGTGTGTTAAACATACAAACACGCCTTGTAGAAAAAGAGCATACACATTATGCCGTTATCTCATTTGAAGATAATGGATATGGTATTCCTGAGTCGCAAAGAGACGCCATTTTCGAGCTGAACTTCACCACAAAAAAAGAAGGTAATTTTGGCTTAGGCATTGGGCTGTCCATCTGCCAGCAAATCGTGACAGCACATAAGGGATGGATTGACGTCGAATCAGAGCTCGACAAGTTCACACGAATGACAGTCTGGTTACCAGTCATCGAAAAAGGAGATGAAATATGACCAAGTATTTAATTTTATGTGTCGATGACGAACGAGAAGTCTTGGATAGCGTGCTCCAGGATCTCGCTCCCTTTGAGGAACATTTTATTGTCGAGGGAGCGGAATCAGTCACTGAAGCAAGGCAAGTGATCGAGGAAATGGCGGAAGAAGAAGTTCAGCTTGCGCTCATTTTATGTGACCACATTATGCCGGAACAAACTGGGATCAGCTTCTTAATCGAACTCAGTCAAAATGGTGACACAAAAGCAGCGCGCAAAGTTTTACTCACAGGACAAGCCGGTTTGGAAGACACCGTAGAAGCCGTAAATAACGCGAGTCTCGATTATTACATTGCCAAACCTTGGAAAGGCGAAGCATTGAGAAAGGCAATCGTGTCTCAGCTTACCGCGTTTGTGATTGAGAATGATGATAACCTGCTATCCTGGACTCAAACCCTTGATTCTGAGGCAATCCTCAACGCCATGGCAGAAAGAAGAGCAAGCTTTGGCGAGTAATAAAGTGTTTGGTTCTAACTTGAACTCAACGATGCTCATTGCACCACCTAACCTCGCATAGTCGAACGAGGTTAGAAAAACATCGTTACTTGTCCGAGTGAAATTCTCGGACACTACGTATATGGCGTAGTTTTTGCTTAAACCAAGGAACTATTAAGTTAATTGACAAAACATCGACACATTTTTGTTGGTCGTCGACCTTCCTTTTTATTATGATGTCGGACAAATCAGATTACGGTTCAAGTGGTTGCTTGAATCCATGGAAATAATGAACAAGGTTTATCGTTAGTTATGCGTAAAACACTATTAGCCGCTGCCTTACTAGTGGCATCAAGCCATGCCCTAGCTGCAAACGATCGCAATGCGCCAGCAACTATGAGCAACTTTAGCTACGACTATTTCGAAGCACGTATTGGCGCAAGTCCTGTGACATTTGGTGCTGGATTCAGCAAATCAATTCACCCGAACGCGCATGTGATTGCTCGTATTGACTCTGAGTTTGAAAGTGATTTTGACTCAGCTGCAGGCTTTGGCTTCCATTCTCCGCTAAACAACTGGGCAGATCTTACTGGTGAAATGCTAATGCGCGTTGTGCAACCTTCGAATGAGAGCAGCACAGATGTTGGTATGGAGCTTAACTTAGGTGTTCGTCAATGGTTGGGCCCTCAATTAGAAGTAGGCGGCAAAGTCGGCTACGTTTCTATCGATAACGATGACGATTGGACTGGCTCTGCCTACGCTCGATTCCACTCAACAGAGCTTTTCTCTTTGGGTGCTGAAGCACGTATCAACGATTTTTACGGTGATCAGGTAATGTTCACTACGCGTTTTAAGTTTTAAGATTTGTGCTGTAAGAAAAGAGCAAATTAAAAAAACAAAAACCGAGGTCTCTGCCTCGGTTTTTTTGTCTAATTTAATGACTAACTCAATGAAGTGGTAAAAAACTTCAACGTCCTTTTTCCGCTTTTCACACTTGCCTTTACGACCCGCTAACTCCATCGAAACGAGTCAATCATTGTGCGATCAGCTTCGCTTAGTCACACAGTGCCAATAACTGTTTTTTACGCGGCTCTTGGATCAGTTTCCAATGTACGCCATCAGTTGCACCAGCAAATTTCCACAGTAGCTTTACATCAACATCATTACCGTAAGCCGTTTTAACTTTGTTGAAGACTTTTACAGGTCCAAGTTCTAAAAAGGTTTCTACGTCATCAACACCGGCTTTCTTGACCATACGTTCAAGGGTTAGTTGCATGTTGGGTAAGTCTCTTAAGCGTCTACTGGCAGAGGACTTTTGATATTTCCGTTCCTTAATTGAGTATTCAATTGATTTCTGTACCAGTTCATCAAGCCCTACATATCCGGATTCGAATAAATCGGTTACATCATAATAATTTACGGTTGCCGTCGTCTGTTTTTTGACGTGCTTATACTTCTCACAGCTCAGTTGAGTAAACACTTCATCTAGCCCATTACCACCACGTAAGTAGCAGCAATCATTGCTGACAAGCGCAAACATAGCATCATCGGTGAATAAACCAATACCACCGAACATAGAACGTTTTTGGTACTCACTGAAGGTGCGTACATATTTAAAAAAAGCTTGGTCTGTCATGTCCATTGACCTCTTTAATCTGAATAAATTACCCCGATTAGCGATGTCACCAGATAAACAGCAGCTTATAGCGAATTATAAATGTCGATTTGTTGGCGATATTTTTGTGAGTTGTGCTCACCAACTTGCTTAATCATACTTAACGTTGAAAAATAAGTTAGGACATAGGTCACATATAAAAAAGTATAAATTCTGCATACGTGATTAGTTTCACACTTATTGTTCGTGTGGTGATATTTTTTTGACGCATAGCATGCCTAAAACGCGCCATCATTATGATCTCGCTGGCAATTACGGGCACATAATACGCATTTAATTGATAAAGAATACGCTGTAAGGGTACACTGTACGAAAGATCTCAAGTACAGCGTCACAATGGAACATTTATCATTTTTTTGGCTGCCAAATAATAAAGATAAGCTTATAAACGCACTGGAATCCGAGTTTGCTCAGCTGGTAGAACAGTCCATCTCCACGGGTAAGATTTCGTTACCTCCTATTCCTGATGTCGTGCTTAAAATTCAGCAGTTATGTGTCGAAGAACACACCACGATTGCCGATGTTGCTAACTGTTTATTGGAAGATCCCGGATTAGCAGCGGTCGTTTTACGAGTCGCTAACTCTGTGATTTTCAATCGCAGAAATATCACCTGCAACGACTTAACTACAGCGGTATCTCGTCTCGGAATACTTCGTGTACGTGATATTGTTACCGCACAAGCGATCGAGCAACTTAAACACTCAGTTAATCTCACTAAAGAATGCAATGCCATCTTGGTGAAGAGTGCGGCGATATCTCGTGAGCTCGGTGCCGTCATGGTGATGTTGGTTCAATCGTTTCGTAGCCACGAGCCAGGCACTTATGGTCATCTAGAGCAAGAAAAGGCGTTATTGGTCGGTCTATTAGCCGATATAGGGTTATTTTGCCTAATTAATGAGTACCACTTGTACTTAGATAGGGGTAATTACTTAGACCCAGATATTGCATTGCAGATCTTCCAAACACGTTGTTCTGCCACAAGTAAACTGGTACTTGAGCGTTGGGGGTTTGACAACGACTTCAGAGAAGTATCCTCAAATGAAAAATACGAGTTAACGCGACCAGAAGTGAGTTATCTCGACATCGCTAGAATTGCGCATCATTTATTGATGTTCCGCAATCACGATGAACGCATTGACGAACATGAAGTTGAATTCAACTTAACTGGTGCAGAAGTCTTGTATGAACTTAGTAACATGAGTGATACTGACTTCAATGATCAAATCCGTGCTGTACTCAATGCTAGCGGTTTGTAATTTATCGCTTTCTGATAATACCTTATCCGTGATAAAACGATTCGCTCAAGGCTGAGCTGTGTGTGGTGAAATGTCTTTAATTTCAACCGATAGATAATTTGATTTATGCGTGTTGATGTTATCTCAAAAAGGAATCATTGAGCTTTATGTTTTCAGGGATGCTATTTATTTTCGCTCCGCTTGTGGTGGGGTATCTAATTCCTATATCTCGATCTTCGTTATTGGAGAAGATCAATCAGTCAACGTCCTACCTTATTTACGTCATTTTGTCGTTGATGGGTCTTAGCTTAGCGGCGCTCGATAATTTAAGTAGCAACTTACAAAGTATTCTCCTCTATGCGAGTACGTTTTTTTTGTGTCTAAGTGCCTGCAACCTGTTGGCTCTGCCTATTATTGATAAAATTATTCCACTCCAGACCAATCAGAATCAAAAGAAACTACCGTTATCTTCGATGGCTTTAGAGTCTGTTAAGCTTATCGTGGTCGTTGGCGGAGGGTTAGTGGTTGGCCTGCTGTTACCCATTGATTTGAGTTGGGTAGATACAGCAAGCGAATGGATACTCTTTCTACTTCTATTTTTTATTGGTATTCAGCTGCGCAATAGTGGACTTACTCTGCGTCAAATCCTATTAAATAAACAAGGAATGGCCATTGCGGCTGTTGTCATCGCAACATGTATGCTTGGTGGCGTTCTTGCAGCGGTGCTTTTGGATCTTCCTCTTTATCAAGCACTCGCAATGGCTTCAGGTTTTGGCTGGTATTCACTCGCAGGTATTTTAATGGGTGACGCTTTTGGTCCGGTATTTGGTGGCGCGTCGTTCTTGATTGAATTGATGAGAGAGTTAGTCGCACTGGTTGCCATTCCTCTCTTTATTCGTAGCTATCCGTGCACCGCAATTGGTTATGCCGGTGCAACAGCAATGGACTTCACCCTACCCGTTATTCAAACTACCGGTGGTGTGCGTTGTGTTCCTGTTGCTATCGTTAGCGGCTTTATTTTGAGTTTATTGGTACCAGTTATGATGCTTTTCTTTGTATCACTTGCTAGCTAGATCTCAGGTTTTCGCTTTAACATCCATTACAATACGGCAAAAATTTAAATACCCAGTTAACGTCAAAGTGGTCAATATTTTTTGGCAAGACCCCTCTTTCTTTTCGTCATTCAGCCCAACGATTTGTCACGACCAAATAGAAAGAAGGGAGAAACATCAACTGATGTGCATTGCGTTAATAAAGGGATAACAACCAGAAGGAAGAAGAATGAAACGCTTTGTCGTTGCAGCGCTCCTCGCTACAAGCTCAACTTTTACGATTGCCGCAGATCAACAATGTCTTGCTAGCAAATACGATGGCTACGTCGATGCCTCACTACAGTGGTATCAAGATCTTGTTGATTTGACGGTTACCCAATATCCAGATCTGAAAGAAGTTAGCCAATGGTTCTTGGATGGACGTAAACATCACTTTGAATTAAACCGCGAAGCGGTTCACTACTTTCTAGAGAACGACCCTAGCCGCGTTGCGACGGAACAGCCAATCGAAGCATGGTTAAAACTAGAGCAACATGACGTTAAGCAGTTAGCGACCCGAAGCGATAAGTTAGGTGAAGTTGCAAAACAGACATTTAGCGACCGTCAATCAACTAACCACCCAAAAAACTACGAGCTTCGTTCAGCATTCGCTGATCTGCTTAGTCATCCCCAACAAATTGATACCGCACTTAATAAGTACAATCAGTCAATAGAAAAGATTGAAAAGCAGAAATGTGACTAAGGTTGCTCGCATTAGTCGTTGATTAGCATTCGAAAACACTAGAATGTTTTAACGTGCTCAATCTAGAATTTTTTAATGTGAATATCGTAACCTTCACCTAAAATTTTCATTTCTACAACTTGGGTTTCAACAATTAAAACGGGACTTTGCGCCCGTTTTAGTTTAGATTGTGCCGCTCGCATTACCAAAATAACTACAAAGATTCTTTGCTATGGTTAAGGAACAAAAAACCGCTGATGTTAGCTTTGAGAGCTTGCTAAAGATCTTCACTGTCCCAGAAGGTCCGGACTCAACGTTAACTAAAATTGACGAGAGCCTCTCGCGAAATCTAAATCAATTTCTTCGTGAACACATCGTGGCAGAAGAAAAGCCTTTACGCGAAATCGAAAAAGACTTTTCTTCTGCTCAGATTCCTGAGCAGCCAGAGTTCGTGTCAGATCATACAGAGCACTTACTCGACACTTTGGTGTCGCACTCAGTTCACACATCTTCACCAAGCTTCATTGGTCATATGACATCGGCACTGCCTTATTTCTTGATGCCACTGTCAAAGATCATGATCGCCTTAAACCAAAACCTGGTAAAAATAGAGACTTCCAAAGCCTTTACGCCACTTGAGCGTCAAGTTTTGGGTATGCTGCATCGCTTGATATATGGTCAGAATGATACTTTTTACAATCAGTGGATGCACAGTGCAAACCACTCATTAGGCGCATTTTGTTCCGGCGGCACCATTGCCAATATCACTGCGCTTTGGGTAGCACGTAACAAAGCGTTAAGAGCCAATGGCTCATTTAAAGGCGTGGAAAAGGAAGGCCTTTTTAAAGCCATGAAGCACTATGGCTATGATGGCTTAGCGGTGCTAGTGTCTGAGCGTGGTCACTACTCCCTTAAGAAAGCGGCCGATGTATTAGGGCTAGGCCAAGAAGGCTTGGTTGCGGTTAAAACCGATACCAACAACCGTATTATTATCGACGACCTTAAAGCGAAAATTGTTGAGCTCGAAAAACAAAATATCAAGCCTATTGCTGTTATTGGTGTGGCTGGCACAACAGAGACAGGTAATGTTGATCCATTGCCTGAAATCGCTGAAGTCTGCCAAGCTCACGGCTGTCACTTCCATGTGGATGCCGCATGGGGTGGCGCAACACTGATGTCTAACCATCACCGTCATCTTCTTAAAGGTGTGGAAATGGCAGACTCAGTAACTATTGATGCACACAAGCAGCTCTATATCCCGATGGGCGCTGGTATGGTTCTGTTCAAAGACCCTGACGCAATGAAATCCATAGAGCATCACGCTCAATATATATTGCGAAAAGGTTCAAAAGACCTAGGCAGCCATACATTAGAAGGCTCACGTTCGGGCATGGCGATGTTGGTCTACGCCGCAATGCACATCATAAGTCGCCCAGGTTACGAGCTTCTGATTGACCAAAGCATTGAAAAAGCTCGATACTTTGCGGATTTAATCAAACAGCAAGATGATTTCGAGTTAGTTTCTGAACCAGAGCTTTGTCTGCTCACATACCGTTATTTGCCGCCATTCATCCGTGAAGCATTAGCACAAGCAGAAGGCTCACAAAAAGAACAACTGAATGAGCTGATCAATGAGTTAACACAGTTTATTCAAAAGCGTCAGCGCGAAACGGGCAAATCGTTCGTTTCACGTACAAGACTGAACCCAGACCAATGGCAACGCATGAATACGATAGTGTTTAGAGTGGTTTTGGCAAATCCACTGACCACAAAAGAAATTTTGAGCTCAGTGCTTGATGAACAACGCGAAATCGCCAAGCAAGCACCAAATTTGATGAAAAGAATTCAACAGCTGGTTGTTGATATTCAATCGTCTTAACAGCCAGATCGAGTTACATCAATTTGAAATTTTTTTTCGTTTTGATGTAACTCAAACATCATTATCGTGCGACTAGCGCAACAAAACTTCGTTTACACATCCAATTCTGTAGTTTTTACAACATTTTGTTTGAGGCCTGTCAAATTCTCACTAAATAGTACCCGTTATTGGTTTAGACTGATTGAAGATCAGGTTTATACTGATTCTATGGCGCTGGTTGTTTTCGTTAACGCCCCACTCTACTCCGGAATCTTCGTGTTTCCTTTCGTTAGCAGAGCCAGCGAGTTGTTCTCTATACCCTCGTGAACACTATGAATACATTAGAAAAAATTCAAAAAAACCTGGAGAATTTCAGTAAGTCAGAGCGCAAAGTTGCGGAAGTAATTATGGCGTCTCCACAAACTGCAATTCATTCAAGCATTGCAACGCTGGCTAAAATGGCCGACGTTAGTGAGCCCACTGTAAACCGCTTCTGTCGTCGTCTGGACACCAAGGGCTTTCCAGATTTTAAGCTTCACTTGGCACAGAGCCTAGCCAACGGCACCCCTTACGTTAACCGTAATGTGGAAGAAGACGATGGCCCAGACGCGTACACCCATAAGATTTTCGAATCGACGATGGCGTGTTTAGATGTCGCTAAAAATAGCCTAGATCCAATGCAAGTGAACCGTGCGGTCGATTTGCTAACGCAAGCGAAGCGCATTTCATTCTTTGGCCTTGGTGCATCATCTTCTGTTGCCCGAGACGCACAAAACAAGTTTATTCGCTTTAATATTCCAATTACTTGTTTTGAAGATATTGTTATGCAGCGCATGAGTTGTATCAACTGCAGTGATAATGATGTTGTGGTTCTTATTTCTCATACCGGTCGAACAAAGAGTCAGGTAGAAATAGCGAACCTTGCTCGTGAAAATGGCGCAACGGTTATTGCGATTACAGCGAAGGATTCTCCTCTAGAAAAGGCAAGCTCGCTGGCCATCACGCTCGATATTCCAGAAGATACCGACGTTTACATGCCAATGGCAAGCCGAGTTGTACAAATGACAGTGATTGATGTGCTAGCAACTGGCTTCACTCTTCGCCGTGGTACAGGTTTCCGTGAGAACCTAAAACGCGTAAAAGATGCGTTGAAAGACAGTCGCTATGACAAATTAAGCCAGTACTAAGCACTAAAGCTTAGTCAATACTTTATCTAGGGGAGCTCAAGGCTCCCCTTTTGTTTTAATGCTGCTAAGGGAGCAATCACCCTAAGTCGTTGACACTCGATAAGTCCGTTCTTGATTCCAGTACTTCAACAGAACTGACATGTTGTGCACTCTCTGCTACACACTCTCCACTACAATCACAGACTTGCTGCAATATGTGTATCAAACGTTCCTGATTAAGAGGTAAAGGATTCCCTTTGATTGCCATTGATTTAAGCGCATCATTCGCCACTTGCTCAAAAGAGGTTTGGCATACTCCAAATTGAGCCAGTAGCGGTAACGCTAACTTATCTAGCACCATATTTACCCAAAGAATTCCATCGTGTTCGTTAGCATTTACTCGCTCAGTGACTAATTGGGCCAGCTTACGATAACGACTTATCACATCATTCCTACCCGCGAGTTTAGCAGCGTTAATGTTCTCCTGCATCACGTGCGGAGCTAGGCGAGCCGTAATAACGCTATGGGGGGCGTCTAACTTGCCTCCTAACGCCGATGCTAACCCATGAGCAGCACCTAATTTGGCATTAGTAATCGCCATACCACCAAGCAATGCAGCGAACGATAAATCAGAGCGCGCCTTATGATTATCTTGCTTACAAGCGGCAATCACTGAACGGCTTAAACGGCGTAGCCCCTCTTCGCAGACCATATCAGTAAGAGGGTTTGGCTCACCACACACATACGCTTCCATTAAATGAGTGAACGCATCCATTGCGCCACGTCCAGATGTGTATTGGTCGGTCCCGTAAGTAAGTGTCGGGTCTACAATGGCAACGTCTGCGAGCATATCAGGGCTTCGAAGACTCACTTTCACTTTATCTTGTCCAGATTTCAGCACAGCATTTCTGGTCACTTCTGAACCGGTGCTTGCTGTCGTAGGAATTGCAATAAAATGAAGAGGCTTTGCTTTTAAAGGGACGCTTCTTCCTACCACTTCTACGTAATCGTAAACATTGCCTTGATTGGGAATAATGGCAGCTAAGGCTTTGCCCATATCGATGACGCTGCCACCACCTATCGCAACCACCATATCAGGTTGGAATTTTCTACCGAGCACTGCGGTCTCTTCTACCATCGTGATGTATGGTTCACCAACGATAGCTACGTGCTGGTAACGCATATTTTGAGCTTTAAGATATTGGATAATGGGGGCGGCTCGTTGGGTATCCTGCCCAGTAACCAGCAAAACACTGTAGCCAAATTGGTTAATAACGGACAATGAAGATTGAAGTGCACCTTCACCAAATATAATCCTTGTTGCAGTCATAAACTGAAACATACACACCCTCCCAAAAGAATATACCCAAATAACCTCTCGCCCTCTGATTTAACACTTATGTAAGAGTTGAAGTTATTTGCGTATAGCCAAAATAGATTGCTATTTTTTTAAACAAAAAAAATTGACCAATTCCACCTTGCCATCATTAACCCTTTAGAATGTATGTTTTTTATGCGTCACTTCACATACTTCAGAGCCGTAAAATAAGCACGCGCGTTTAGTTTTTATTCGATAGATTTCACCTATAGAACCAAGAGGTAATTGCCGCTTTATTTCCGTATCTGGATCGGGCATAGTTACTCCAACAAAAGAAAGCGCACTCAGCCGCTATGTTTTGTACGCTTTCAAAAAAGAATAGATTTAGGAGAAATAAGATTATGTTCGTTGTTATCTTTGGTCGCCCTGCATGTCCTTTCTGTGTTCGTGCAAAAGAGCACGCAGAAACGCTAAAAGCAAAACGTGATGACTTCAACTACCGTTACGTTGATATTCACGCTGAGGGTATTTCTAAAGCAGATCTTGAGAAAACAGTTGGTAAACCAGTTGAAACCGTTCCCCAGATCTTTATCGACCAAGAGCACATCGGTGGCTGCGACGAATTCGAAGCATACGCGAAAGAGCACCTAGGTCTATTTGACGAGTAATAAAGACTGTTTTCAAAAAAGCCGCTTCATGCGGCTTTTTTATTATTTTTCAGCTGGTTATTACGTTAAGTCAACTAATGGTAAAACCTAAAAAAATTCACTTATCTTTTTGCTATATTTAGTTACAATTCACAGTTCTTAATCTTTTTTGGCACACACTCTACCGAGCCACACAGTGAACATAGACGTCGTATACCTTCTTGAGCAAAACCCTATCCTTCTAATCTTCGTCGTATTAGCCATTGGCCTTGCCATCGGAAAAATTCGATTTGGCAAATTACAATTAGGCAACTCTATTGGCGTTCTTATTACCTCTTTGGTAATGGGCCACCTTGGTTTCTCATTTAATGCAGAAGCTTTAACCATTGGCTTTATGCTGTTTATCTACTGCGTTGGCATTGAAGCTGGACCAAACTTTTTTGGTATATTCTTCAGAGATGGTAAGCATTATTTTATTTTAAGCATGACTGTTCTCGTGTCTGCGGTCAGCTTAACGTATGGTTTGAGTCACTATTTCGGCCTCGATTTTGGCTTATCCGCCGGTATGATGGCAGGCGCATTGACCGCAACGCCAGTACTGGTTGGTGCACAAGATGCTCTTAACTCTGGCCTTGCGACTATACCGCGGAATATGGAATTTTCTCTGGTATTAGAAAATCTATCCGTAGGCTACGCGATGGCTTATCTGGTCGGCTTAATTAGCATGATCATGTTTGCTAAATTGTTGCCAAAACTGCAAAAACAAAACCTTTCTGATTCCGCGCAGCAAATCGCACAAGAGCGTGGCCTTGGAAATTCAAGCCAGAGAAAAGTGTATTTACCCATTATTCGAGCTTACCGAGTGGGCCCAGAGCTAATTGACTGGACTGATGGTAAAAACTTGCGAGAACTGGGTATTTATCGTCAAACTGGCTGTTACATTGAACGAATCCGTCGCAATGGTATTCTCGCCCACCCAGATGGTGATGCTATCTTGCAAGAGGGAGATGAAATTGCACTGGTTGGCTTCCCTGACAGCCATGCTCGCTTAGACCCTAGCTTCCGTAATGGTAAAGAAGTATTCGACCGTAACTTGCTTGATTTGCGCATCGTTGAAGAAGAAATCGTCGTAAAAAGTGACGCTATCGCTGGTAAGCGTTTATCGGATTTGAATTTGTCTGAGTTTGGCTGTTTCTTAAACCGCGTAGTTCGCGCTCAGATTGAAATGCCTATGGACTTAGACATTGTGCTCGCTAAAGGGGACGTCCTTCAAGTGAGCGGCGAGAAAAGCCGAGTACATGGACTGGCGGAAAAAATCGGTTTCATCTCGATCCACAGTCAAATGGCCGATTTGCTCGCTTTTTGTAGCTTCTTTATTTTGGGTATTCTGTTTGGCCTCATCACAATGACGTTCGGTCAGGTGTCTTTCAGTTTGGGTAATGCGGTGGGTCTTCTGTTGTCCGGTATTACGCTTGGTTTCTTACGAGCAAATCACCCTACTTTCGGTTATGTCCCACAAGGGGCGCTGAATATGGTCAAAGATCTAGGGTTAATGTTCTTTATGGTGGGAATTGGTCTAAGTGCAGGTGGAAAGATGTTCGAGCACCTAACGCAAGTAGGTCCAAAAGTCATTGGTTTGGCATTTATTGTCAGTGTCGTGCCTGTAGTTCTGGCTTACTTAGTTGGCGCACACGTACTCAAGATGAACCGTGCCCTGCTCTTCGGTGCCATTATTGGCGCCCGTACTTGCGCTCCAGCTATGGATGTCGTTAACGACTACGCTAAGTCCACCATCCCTGCCCTTGGTTATGCGGGTACCTATGCGATTGCGAATATTTTAATGACGCTAGCTGGTACGATTCTGATAATACTAAGTTAATACTCACTTTGACTATGAAATACAAAAAGGCGCTCAATGAGCGCCTTTTGTTTATTGGTTATCTAGTCTGTGATTCGATTAGATTTGAATGAAGTCTGCTTCAACTGCTGGATTCACATCCGCTTCGTAATCTACGCCTTCAACGCCGAAACCAAATAGTTTCAAGAACTCTTCTTTGTACTCAACGTAGTCAGTCAGCTCTTTTAGGTTCTCAGTCGTAATTTGAGGCCATAGCTCACGACAGTGCTGCTGAATGTCGTCACGAAGTTCCCAGTCATCCAGACGTAGGCGGTTCATCTCATCAACTTCTGCCGCGCTACCGTCTTCTTTGTATAGACGTTGGCTGAACATACGGTAGATTTGTTCCATACAGCCTTCGTGTACACCTTCTTCGCGCATTTTCTTGAATACCATTGCGATGTACAGTGGCATAACAGGAATTGCAGAACTCGCCTGAGTTACAACAGATTTAAGTACCGCAACATTGGCACTACCACCTGTTGCTGCTAACTTGTCGTTTAGCGCTTTCGCTGCACGGTCTAGGTCCATTTTTGCTTTACCTAGTGCACCATCCCAATAAATTGGCCAAGTTAGCTCAGTACCAATGTAGCTGTACGCGACGGTCTTACAACCTTCAGCAAGAACACCAGCATCAGACAACGCATTGATCCAAAGTTCCCAATCTTCACCGCCCATTACAGTGACAGTGTCTTTGATTTCTTCTTCTGTTGCAGGCTCAACGCTAGCTTCGATGATCACATCTTTGTTGGTATCAACAGCCGTTGATGTGTAAGTTTCACCGATAGGTTTAAGAGATGAACGAACTAATTCACCAGTTTCTGGCATTTTACGTACTGGAGATGCCAGTGAGTAAACCACCATATCGATTTGACCTAAGTCTTCTTTGATCAGCTCGATAGTTTTCTGTTTCGCTTCATTTGAGAAAGCGTCGCCGTTTAAGCTTTTTGCGTACAGACCTTCTTCACGCGCTAGCTTTTCAAAAGCAGCGGCATTGTAAAAACCTGCTGTACCTGGTTTCTTCTCAGTACCTTCTTTTTCGAAGAAAACACCGATAGTTGATGCACCGCCACCAAATGCCGCAGCGATACGAGAAGATAGACCGTAGCCACTTGATGCACCAACAACAAGAACACGCTTAGGTGCGTTTTTGATTGGACCTTGCGCTTTGGTGTACGCAATTTGTTCTTTTACGTTAGCTTCACAACCAACAGGGTGCGTTGTAGTACAGATAAATCCACGAATTCTAGGTTTGATGATCATATTCAACTTCCTTTAAAAAACCTTGTTAGGATAAAAGTTTCGTTGGGATTTCGCATCTAATTTCTGTAAAAATGCTCTTAAAAGGCAAGTGGTTGGAGCACTATCCCACCATCCACTCCCCAAGAATACAAAAAAGCACCTCATTGAGGTGCTTTTCTTAACATTAGTTGTCTATTATGCCGCCGGATTCAACTGCGACTTTTTTGGGCTATGAGTTCGCACTTCAGAAAAGTCATGACTAAAGTGGTCAACTTGAATCGCCTTGTAGCGCAATTTATCTGCAGCCATGATTTGATCAATTTCTTGCTCAGTTAACACGCCTGCTTCAAATGCTTGCTGCAAACGGTCATGCAGCAAACCTTTACGAGCCACTTTACCATCCTTCGCAGCCTTCATAAGTTTACGCTCCAAAGGTTTAATGTCGTACATTGCAAGGAATGCATTCTCCATTAAGCCTACGCTGTCATCCTCTGATTTTCCGATGTAGCACAGATGCGTGAGGCGATCACGTTGCGCGCCTGGCGTCATCATCGCTTCAGCCAAATTCACACACAGCTCATCACTTGGCTTATTGAAATGATTACCAAGCGGGAACAATAGCCCCTTAAGCACACCGCCAACGTATTTCACAGGGAAGTTGGTGTAAGCCTCATTTAATGACTTAGAAGCGTTATACAAACAGTGTTGAACAGCGTAATGAACGAAGTCTAGATCGCCTTGTTGACGGCCTTCATCTTCATACTTTTTCAAGGCAGCAGATGCCATGTATAGATAGCTTAATCCATCACCCAAACGTGCGGAGATCATTTCTTTACGCTTCAAGTCTCCACCTAAGGTTAACATCGCAAAGTCTGCACTTACTGCAAGTGCACGACTGAGACGAGTAATGTCTTTGTAGTATTGCTGCGTTGGGCCACTCATGTGCGCGTTAACAAATCGAGAACCAGTTAGTGCTGCACCAAATGCACCGAATGTATTACCGAGCGCGTGCTTGATGTGTTTAAAGAGTAAGTTGTCAAATTCTTTCGCACCTTGTTCAGAATCTGGATTCGCCGCTGCTTCCATTTCTTTTAGAACATATGGGTGACATCGAGTCGCACCTTGACCAAAAATCATCAGGTTACGAGTCAGAATATTCGCGCCTTCAACGGTGATAGCAACCGGGATACCAAGGTAATGTTTAGCAAGATAGTTCATTGGGCCATCTTGAATCGCACGACCCGCATGGATATCAAACGAATCATTTAGAATGGTACGCGCGATTTCCGTCATGTGGTACTTGGCAATCGCGGTTACAATCCCAGGTTTCTCTTTCATATCGAGAGAAGTCGTCGTTAGCGTACGCGTCGCTTCTAGTAGGTAAGTAAGACCACCAATGCGCCCCATTGCTTCTGCAACACCTTCAAACTTACCGATCGACATTCCAAACTGTTTACGCACGTAAGCATAAGCACCTGTTGTACGTGTAGTAAGGTGACCAATCGCTGTGCCAAGCGCTGGGAGAGAGATACCGCGACCAGCAGAAAGACACTCAACCAGCATACGCCAACCTTTACCTGCATAATCAGCGCCACCGATCAACCAGTCCATAGGGATGAAGACATCTTCACCACGAGTAGGACCATTCATAAACGCAGACCCCAGAGGATCATGGCGTTCGCCTATCTCGACACCTTCATGGTCAGCGGGAATCAACGCACATGTAATGCCAACCTCTTTCTTGTCACCAAGTAGCCCTTCAGGATCCTGCAGTTTAAATGCTAACCCGAGCACTGTCGCAACTGGCGCAAGCGTGATGTAGCGTTTATTCCAACTAACTCGCACGCCAAGCACTTCTTTGCCTTCATGGGTGCCGTAACAAACCACGCCTTGATCAGGTATGCCACCCGCATCAGAACCCGCTTCAGGGCCAGTTAGGGCGAAACAAGGGATGTCTGTACCATCAGCTAAACGAGGCAACCAGTAATCTTTTTGCTCTTGCGTACCATAGTGCGATAGCAGCTCACCAGGACCAAGAGAGTTCGGTACCATTACCGATACCGCGGTACTGATACTTCGAGTCGCAATACGAGAAACAATGGTTGAGTTCGCCAAAGCGGAAAATTCACGACCACCATATGCTTTCGAGATGATCAAAGAGAAAAATCGCTCTTTACGTAGGTACTCCCATACTTCAGGCGGTAAATCCCTGTCTTCTTTGACAATCTTCTGGTCATCAAGCATTTCTAGCAGGGTCTCAAGCTCATTATCCATAAATGACTGCTCTTCTGCCGTCAGTGTAGGCGTTGGATAATGATGCAATGTTGTGAAGTTTGGCTTGCCTGAGAATAGTTCGGCATCCCACCATACACTACCCGCTTCCATCGCCTCTTTCTCGGTGCTAGACAGAGGTGGCAATACTTTTTTGAACACTTTAAAAGCCGGGTCACTAATCCATTTTCTTCGTAGAGAGCTCATAGTTCAGATCCTTTTGTTCACGTAACCGCTCGGGGTATAATCTTATTATTGGTTTAACTTTCTTATTTGTCTTATGCCAACTGCTTTGCTGACATTCCTGCTGACAAATATGGAATCAGTAAATCGACGACAGATTTCACATCGACTTCCTTTTCAAACTTACTTTCTGCCAGCTCCGAAAGAGCTTGGCTTGAAGCCATCGTAAATACACAGGTTCCTAACGTGAAGTGCAGTCGCCAAAACAACTGTTCTTCACATAGTTCCGGGTTCGCCTTCATTATCGAGAAAGTGAAAAGGTTCAGTACCTCTTCGTATCTGGTGGTAATGAACCAGCGTAGATGACCTTGAACGTCTGTATAACCGCGGCCAATTAACAACATAAATAGCGCAGTACCATTTGGGCGTACATCATTTAATGTACGTAAAGGTAATCGCAATGACTCAAAGACATCGTCCATGTTGTAGCTATCGCGCGTGTTTAGCTCAATTAATGAAGTCTTAATGCTCGGCATTAGTGCTTCTAAATACCTATCTAAAACCGCTCTAACCAGCGTTTTTTTATCGCCAAAGTGATAGTTTACCGATGCTAAGTTAACGTTAGCTTTACCTGTTATCGTTCTTAGCGAAGTATCATTAAAGCCATGTTCAGCAAAGAGTCCTTCTGCGACATCGAGTATTTTTTCTTTTGTTGATGTTCTCGGGGCCATTTTAATCACTCGTATTAAACAACTGTTTGAAAATATACTCCCGAAACTTAAGATTAACAAATGATTAACATCACACTTTAACCAATTGGTCTGACCAGACAGCAAAAGGTGTGATCTAATCTTTTGAAATTCAATCGAATACTCCAGTGAAGCTTGTCAGAAGAAAACGATCAAACTTCTCAGACCATCGCAATTGAAACGCTAACAATAGCCTTGACGGCTCGGAGTAAGCGACGAGAGTATGAAATACATCTTCGGTTCTAGGGGAGATAAAATGAGAAACACAGAAGTTAGTCACTTCACCAAGTTGGTAATCCATCTCGATTTTTCTATTACTTTCGGGTGTGTAAGAAGCTAGAAAGCATTAAGTAGAAATTTTTTGAAAAAAAATGGAACTGTTTGGAAAAGGCTCGGTCTGAATATACGTAACAGTTAGGGCATTTGAAGTTTCACTGGCCGTCAAACTTGTTTCCATCTAATTGTTACGTTGCTGCTTTTTTCTTATTAACTCCTATGTTTGTATCCGCCCAGTCAAATTTTCGGCTGGGCTTTTTTTCGCCTATAGATTTGCCAAGCGCCTCTTTCGATGATTTGCCCCAACTCCATAAGCTAGACCTTAGTTGGTCACAAAAGTAACCAGCCTGAAGTGGTTGATGTGCCGATCTGCAGACATAAAAAAGCCTCCCGAATGGGAGGCTTTACTAAACAGTGTGTATCTTACGCTTGCGCTTTCTTAGGCAAAGAAAAGTGCAGTAACGCGTAGCCAAGTAACGCGGCTGTCGTCGAGCCCATTAAGATACCTAGTCGAGCATAGGTATCAAACTCAGGGCTTACATTTCCAAACGCTAAAGAGGAAATGAATATAGACATTGTAAAACCGATACCACACAACACAGATACCGCAAAGATATGCTTGAAGTTAATGCCTTCCGGTAGCTTAGCTACCCCCATTTTCACAGCAGCCCAACTAAAGGTGAAGATACCTAGAGGCTTACCAACCAGTAGCCCCAAAGCAATACCTAATGGCAGCATTGAAGTTAGGCCTGACATCGATACGCCTTCTAGCGAAATCCCCGCATTTGCAAATGCGAATAGAGGTAAGATACCAAATGCCACGTATGGATGAAGTGCATGCTCCATGTGCTTAAGTGGGGAATGTTCGCCCTGTTTACCCTTAAGAGGAATAGCAAAGCCGATCACTACGCCTGCAAGTGTTGCGTGAACACCAGATTTAAGTACCGCAAACCATAAGATCGCGCCGACTATCATGTATGGCGTCAGTTTCGTTACTTCCTTCGCATTCAACATGAACAGGACACCAGTCATGATGAAGCCAACAAGCAGCGCCATGCTAGAAAGATCACCTGTGTAAAACAGTGCAATAATAACAACCACGCCTAAATCGTCGATGATAGCGAGAGCTAACAAAAATACTTTAAGGCTTACTGGTACGCGCTTACCTAGTAGCGCCATGATACCTAGAGCAAATGCAATATCCGTCGCAGCTGGAATGGCCCAGCCAGAAACCGCCTCTGGGTCGTTAGCATTAAACGCAACGTAAATAAGAGCAGGGGCTAACATACCACCAACCGCTGCAATCGCAGGGAAAATTGCGGTTTCTTTTGATTTTAGCGCTCCTTCAAGTAGCTCTCGCTTCACTTCAAGGCCAATAAGTAAGAAGAAAACAGCCATTAGGCCGTCATTAATCCAGTGAGAAACTGACATACCGAATACATAAGTATGCAGTACAGATTGATAAGTTTCGCCCAGCGGTGAGTTAGCAATGGTCATCGCAATTGCCGCTGCAATTACGAGAAGAATACCACCTGCTGATTCCATTTTGAAAAAGTCACGAATGACATCGTTCATGGTTTCGTCCTTATATTTATTATCTTAATAAACGATTAACAAAGAGTGATAAGAGTGTATAGCTGTCGAAAACTTTAGAATAATCGCTTCTTCAGAGTATAAACTTCGGTTTTTTCGATGTTAAGTTTACTATACATCGTATTTTCCAACATGACACTCAATTTTGATCGGAGATCGTATTTGTTTTTGTCGCACCAAATATTTATCAAGATGATGAGAAAATCAGCATAACACGGCTTGTACCATCATGATAACCCCGTACTTTTGAGAAAAAGCTAGGAAGCTTCGCGCACTAAAAAACCACCCGTAGGGGGTGGTTTTCTTCACAACTCAATAGCCTGTCAGCTGCATAAAGCCCCAAGCCTCATTGGAGCCGGAGGCTAAAGTAGGCCCTTCCCAGTAAGGTATTACAAAGGGTAGCCACATATCTGACTTGATAATGCGGGTAGTCAAATTAATTTGATGCTTCGGAATATTGATAATCCACTGCAAAGGTAACCTTCTTCCATTGGATAAACTGGTCACTTGCATTGGTTTAATACTGATATCATCGTCTGAGAGGTTGATGACTTTACCTGAGCGTGTCGACAACGTGCCAAATACGTGCGGTGTTTGCCCATGGTGACGATAACGGCTAACAGTTAATGCTCGACCATCATCTAAATTGAAAACAAACCAATCCCAGCCTTGTTGCCCCTCACCAATTAAGCCGCTGCCCCATTCTTTTTGCGCCCAAGCAGAACCCGTCACTGAGAATCGCTTACCATTTAAGCTTAAGCTACCTTTTACTTTTAAAAATGGAGCACTGAAGCTAAAAGAAGCAACAGATTGCAACGCATGTTTAACTTGGAAACCTTTGTCTCCATTCACGACAAAGGGGCCGCTTGTCATGGTATTGAGCTCAAGTCCAAACGTATCAGTATTCACATTCAAGTTGCCCGGGAAAGGCGTCGCACCGAGTGATCGCCAAGTCCAATTATCAATCCATAACCTGAAAGGGCGATTGATCATACCAGCTTGGCCTATCCCACCTCTAGCTACCCGTTGCTCTTTCCATACATGCGAGCCATGACTGACGACAACATGTGAAATGTACAATTGAGGGTTCTGCCAACCGCTGGTTTCTCGCTCGTCCGTCGCAACCCTAAAATAGCTCCATTGAACATTGTAGATCTTGCCTTGCTCATCTTTTAGTTTCGCAAAGTAGTGCCACCATTCATGCTGATACTCGGGATGAAAGCGAAAGTCTGAGGGTAAAGAGACATGCTCATTAGGTAGTACAGGCTCGAAAATCGTTTGATTTTCACGCGTTAAGATAGAATCAAGTTCGCTTTCTCGTGTTGCTGTCGCCTCTAACCAAAAAGTTGAGTAAAAAGCAGCCCCAGTCAGAAAAGCGAACGTAACAACAATGAGCGTTGAAACCAACAAGCGTTTTTTAGAGCCCATTTTTTTCATTACAACGCGTCCCTTAATGACTTCATCGGTGTACTTTTGATCATTCTAATAACTGGCAATGCGCCAGCAACCATAATGGCAAGCATCGCCCAAGCAATGGTTTGAGCATACTCCCATGGAATCGTTTGAAGCTCTAGAGACCAGCCAAATGATTGCTTAATGATAATATCAACGATCAAATGTGCGAGCGCCAAGCCGAGCGGCACTGCAATAATCGCAGAAATGGCTCCGAAGACGAATAGCTGCAAACCACCTAATACGACAAGTTCTTTTCCGGACACACCCATACATCTTAATAAGGAAAAATGCCGCTGCCGTGAAAGTTCTCCTGCCAACGTCGCAAAGAATAAACCAAACACGGCAATAATCAGCGTGATATTGCCCAAGGTTCCTGCTATAGCAAAGGTATGATCAAACACTCTCATTGCTTGGCTATAAATATTACCGTTATCAAACACACGATCTTGCGGAAGACGGAATACATTCTCTAAGCGATTTTTCAGCCCTTCTCCATTGACGTTATCTTTTAATACTACGCCAAGACCAACATTACCCGTACCTGCAAATGCATACAGCCAATTCCGGTGCGACATCATCACCTGGTTATATGGGTTTCCATAATCGTAGTAAACGCCTACGACTTGCCAATCACCACCAAGCGGTTCTTGCAAGTTAATGAAATCGCCAGGGCGGATATCCAGCTTCAAGGCCATCGACTCACTGACCATTAAGCTCTTGGTAGCGTGCAGTTGATACCAGTAATTTGGGACACCTAACTTGACGGTAAGTGAGTCTAACTCACCTTCAGAAGAGCCCGTACTCACAACTTGCAGAGCACCATGCTCGGTCGGCATATCTTTTTCCCAGCGCCACCAAACCGAGTTCACCTCTGGCTGATTCTGGAGCCATGCGCTCATCCTAGCGGCTGAATTGTTGGTCGGATAGATGTACACATCAGCCGCTAATCGCTGATTTAGCCACTTATCGGTTGTATCTCGAAAGCTTCCGACCATTGTTTCTACACCAATGTTTGCCGCCAGCGCTAACATAAACGCCATCGTAGCCACACCGCGATAGCTCATGCTGGCTGCTGCATCAGCAAAAAACCAACGGACACGAACCCATCGCATGGTATAAGAAAAACTTTGGAACATATGCCACATAATAAATGGCATAAACAACGCCACACTAACCAACATCAGCGCAATAATAGCAAAGCCGGTTTCTTGTGTTTTCGGCGCCTGATATACCGCTATTGCAGCGACACAAAACGCACATGCCGCAAGCGCCTGCCAAGAGAACTCTCTTCCAGCAAATCGCATTAGCGACAGTCGAGAAGAGAGGCGGATTGGTTGTGACTTCAGCAAACGGATTAATGGCCACAGACACGATATCAACGCCCCCATCGCTGCCATGATTAGGCTATATAAGCTAGATTGCCATGACCATCCTATGGTTAAACCTACGTTGGCATCATACAAATCACTCAGGCTCGAAGACACTGCTGGGATAAGTTCATTCGCTAAGATCAAGCCAAAAAAGTTACCACACGCCCACGCAATAAAGACGAGCAAAGACAACTCTAGCAATAAGGCTTGCGCTAACTGTGTTCCGTTAACACCAGTCTGTCTCAAAATACCTACCAAACGTTGTCGCTGGATGAAAGACAGAGACATCGCTTGATAAAAAATAAACAACCCGACCAAAAACGACAGCATTCCCATCGCGGTGAGATTCATATGGAATGCGTTAGTTAGCGACTCAAGCTCAGTACGCGTATTCCTAACGAGCGTCATTCCGTTTGGCAACATGTTTTTCAGTGCTATCAGCTTTTCCTCTGGCATTTCGCCACAAGAAATCGCAGACAAACCTGAGCTCCGCTTGAGCATACGCAACAACGATATATCAGTAACCAGCCGAGTACCCGAAAGCATCTTGTCCTTATCTACTTGAATAGGCCCAAGACGGCTTCCGTCATTCATCTCAATGAAGTCCCCATCCTGCCAACTCATGTAAGCGGCCAAATCTTGACTAACGAGAATAGGATAAGGAGGCTTCATTAGTGATAAAACAGGCATCTCACCTAGCGATTTTCCTTGTTGTAGTGGGATCATCGCGACAGGATCTATCCCCACCAACATCAGGCTCATATCGGTCTTGGCATCTAGATGCAGCACGTCAAACGGTGCACATTGGTTGAACCCAGCTCGACGTAACTGAATATAGAAACCTTGAGGAATTTTATTGGCAGAGTGCTTCGTTCGGATTCGGTATGGCAAAGGATTGGAGAAAAGCTTTTCCCCAGTAGCATAACTTTGTTTTGCATGCTGGTTGATAGAAGTAACACCAACAAGGAGGGACACGCCTAAAGTTAATCCCAGCCAGACAAGAATAATTTGTAGAGGGTAACGACGGTAATGACCGAGTAGTGCCTTAACTACGGGCCATAACATGTAGCTGCCCTCCTTGAAGTCGAATCTTTCCTTCCATATGGGCGGCCACTTTTTCACTGTGCGTCACTAACAGCAAAGTACACTCCAGTTGGCGAGCGAGACTCGTTAATAAGCGCATTACTGCTTCTGCGTTTCGCTCATCTAGACTACCAGTTGGCTCATCAGCAAGCAGGATTTTGGGTTCCATATAGAGTGCACGAGCAATCGCCGCACGTTGTTGCTGACCACCAGACGCCTCTTCCGGATAACGTCCTAGCAATGGCATTAAGTCCAAAGCAGAAAGAATTTGACGCCACAACTCTTTATCTTCCGGCAGACCTTTTAACTGACGACAAAAACGAATATTGTCGGCAATATTAAGTGTAGGAAGCAGGTTGAATTGTTGGAAGATATTCCCAATATTGTTGCGGCGATAAAGGGTTCTTAAATGCTCCGGTGCTTCATGCATAGCAAAATTTGGAAACTGCACTTCACCAGAGTCAGCAGTATCTAATCCGGCGATTAAATTCAGCAGAGTACTTTTACCCGAACCACTTTCTCCCATCAGAGCAACTTGGTCGCCTTGCTGCAATGTTAATTCTGCCCCTTGTAATACAGGGTGAAACTCTCCCCCGTCTACATAGCCTTTACATAGGTCTGACAGTTTTAACATTGATTATGCCGCTCGGATGGTGTTTAAAAATTGGGATCAGAATCTACACTAAAATCCTGTTAGTAGAAAGTATTTTGAATGCTTGATCACACTATGGAAGTACAAATGCAACTCGATTCACTTTCTGTTGCTAATTTTGTTGACGTTTTGAGCAGATTTTTGCAGCCAAAATAAACTCTGTTCCTCCTTACTGGCCAATCAGGTTTTTCATCCATTTTCGGCTAACCATTCTTGGCAAGCAAATCGCCCACTTCACAACTTCTTCCGTCAAAAAGAGTAAGTAAACCCATTGTGGGTCCCAATTGAGATAAATCGCTGCAAATGCTGCGAGTGGAATCCCGATCACCCACTGCGCCAAGATGTCTTGATACAAACAAAACTTAACATCACCGCCCGCACGTAATACACCAACAATAGCCATCATCGGCACCGAGCGTAGCACGACACCCAACGCAAGAATCACCATAAACTGTTCAGCTAGCTCGCGAGTGTCCGTTGTCAGTGCACTAAACGCATTAAGGATCCATTGATTTGACACTATCAACAAGACGGCGACCACAAATGCGATAAGCACATTCAAAATGACCGTAGCCCATGCTTGATAATAAACGGGTTCAAAATTACGAGCGCCGAGCTGGTTCCCTACTAGAACTGCGGCCGCATTCGATAAACCAATCATCATCGCCAATGCGATCGACTCAACAGGTGTCATTACGGAAAGCGCCGCCAAACCTTGCACGCCTGCTTGCCCCATGATGGCGTGATAAGCAAACAACCCACCAGCCCACGCCAAGAAGTTAAATGTGGTTGGCAAAGAGAGGCTCAAGAAACGCGTAATTTTATCTAAGACCAATCCTGCGCGTATATCATCCCAGCCAAATGCGATTATGTGTTTTTTCAACCATAGATAACCAAACAAGCAACCTACTTCGATCGCGCCACTGATTACCGTTGCGATCGCTGCTCCCGTAATACCCAAAGCAGGAAAGCCTAATTGACCAAAAATTAAAACCCAGTTAAGAAAAACATTAGATAAAATGCCTATACCACTAAAAAAAGTGCTTAAGCCTGGTTGGTGCATCGCCCTTAGGCCCACCGACATACTGGCCACACATGCAACAGCAAACATGCTAACCGACGAAATAATGAGATAGCTGGCCCCTAGCTCAATCACTTCTTGTGAATCGGTAGTCAAACTCATGATAGGCTGTGGAAAAACAACAAACAAAGCAACAGCAATCGCAGCAAACATCATTGCGATCATCCATGTTAAAGCGGTACTGCGACGCACCCCAACTTTATCGCCAGCCCCCCAATATTGAGCGGTTAACAACGCACCGCCCGTTGTCACCCCAACTAACATGATGGTGGTGACGAAAGTCGCGCGCGCAGCAACTCCAACAGCGGCAATTTCAGCTTCACCAAGTTGACCAAGCATAAGAACATCGACGAGGCTTCTGCTAGAAAACATCATGCTTTGCAGTGTAATTGGTAACGCGATTGCAAATAAACGACGTAAGAATGCTTTATCTGCGTGTATTGAGAGTTGAGAAAGAAAAGTCACAAGCGCTCCAACGACAACTTATTGATAGAATGGGGAAAGTGTCTCATGATTATACTCTGTGGTGTTTATTCCACCAACGATAAAAGGACAGATAATGAAAAAGGTGTTGGTGCTAGGCGCCTCGGGTTACATTGGCTCTCAACTTCTTCCGTTACTTTTAGATAAAGGTTACGCCGTCACAGCAGCGGCGCGACATATTGATTATTTAGAGTCAAGAACTCAGCCTCACCCTAATTTAACGTTAAGGTATCTCGACTTGGCTGACGCAGAGACCACGAAGGCTGTAGTGAACGATTTTGATTTAGTCTTTTTTCTCGTGCACGGGATGGCTCAAGGTGATGACTTTGTTGAGTACGAACTAAACCTTGCTTTGAACTTCAAATATGCGTTGGAACAAAGCTCCGTCGAGCATGTTGTATATTTGAGTGCCATTCAACCTCAAACCGGAAACTCTCGCCATTTAGCCGCTCGTAAAGCCACGGGAAAAATAATTCGACAGTCTGGTGTTCCAGTAACTGAATTGCGTGCTGGCGTTATCATCGGTCCCGGCTCTGCCGCTTTCGAAATCATGCGTGACTTTGTCTACAACTTACCTATTTTGATCGCGCCTAAATGGGTCGACTCAAAAGCGAACCCTATCGCCTTGCCCAATCTCAACCACTATTTGTTGAAGTTAGCAGAAGCCCCCTATCCAGAAGAAAGTGAAATTTATGAAGTTGGAGGGCCAGATACACTTAGCTACCGCGAGCAGTTCAAGGTCATTTGCCGAATCACGAACAAGCCGTATCGGTTGTGGTCGACCCCGCTATTTACTCCGAAAATGGCATCGTACTGGCTAGGTTTAGTTACCTCAGTGCCAACTAGTATCGGTAAAGCATTACTTGCAGGCTTAGAGCACGACTACATTGCAGACTCCAAAGCGATTGAAGAACGATTTCCTCAAACGCTGATCAGCTACGAGCAAGCGGTAACTGATACCATTCAAGATGAAGGCACATTTGTACGCAGTAATGTCTGGGGGTTTGAACCCGCAGCGCTTCGTCGATGGCAACCAGGATATGGCTATTACCCAAAACAAGCTGGAGCGAGCATTAAAACTCAAGCCTCCGCTGCGGCATTATGGAAAGTGGCGCAAAAGATCGGGAGTCGCGAAAAAGGCTATTACTTTGCCAACATCTTGTGGCGTACACGTGAATGGCTCGATATCTTTTTTGGTGGCGGAAAACCGATTCGCGTTTCTCCTCCTGGACCAGAGCTTAAAGTCGGTGATTTTATTGACTCTTGGAAAGTGATTCGCTGCGATAATAATCAGTTTCTTTCACTGTTTTTTGGTATGAAAGGCCCAGGCCTTGGGCGTTTAGAAATTACCATCAAAGATCTCGGTGACGAACGAGAATTGGATATTACCGCCTGGTGGCACCCGCAAGGGTTTCTTGGGCTGCTTTATTGGTTTGCAATGATGCCAGCCCATCTTTTCATATTTAAAGGCATGGTCAAAGCCATCGCGAAAGAAGCAAACCGTTTAGAAAACAAAAAGCCCCAATAACAGGGGCTTCTAAACACTCAAAATGTCACTTTAGTCAGCTTTGAACGAGAGTGGAATTTCGGCTAACTGGTTGCCTTCGTTTGCTGGAAAAATAAGGTACTCGCCATGGTATTTCACCATCGATTTGTAGTCTGTTACCTTATGTACCATAAAGCCCGCTTGCGCTGCTTTCTCAACAAACTCAGCATGATTGCCACGTACAAACCAACTCATTGGCTTTACGAGCAACTCGCCATCAAAACAGCTTTCGCATTGGTCTGCACATAACGCTAAAGAGTTTTGACCTTCAGTGAAGATTTGTACTTTGCCGCACCCAATCAGTTGCTCAGACGTTGAGACTTCCCAGCCTGCTTGCTCCATCAAATCAAGAAAAGACTCAATATCTGAATCTTTGAACACTTTGGAGTCTTCACCTTCAGGGAAGAATTGCGCATAAAAAGCAGAAATACGTTTAAAGATAAACAACAAACCAGCATCGTTCCCCTTTGAGCGACCTGCTTTTTGCCAACGCGTTAAGTCATCGCCTACCGTACGTCCGAAACGTTGTGATTTTAGCGCCTTTGTTACCCAACGCACTAAATAATGGTTATTCGCAACAGGGGCATTGGCTAACTTACCTGAGCGATGCTCTTGATCTAACTCTTCAAGTGCTGAGTTAACCAAGTTTTGAATTTCTTTGGTGTAATTCGACATTACGCCTTTCTTCCTAAAGTCCAATAAAACAGTGCTGAAAGCACAGAACAAGCAAACATCACGATGATCATCGGCCAAGCAACATTCCCGGGCAGTGATGCCACCAGCGCACCAACCAATGAACCGATACCGAATCTTAATGTCCCCGCTAGAGACGACGCCGTACCCGCCATTGATGGGTAACCACTTAAAAGCAGCGCCATCGCGTTACTACCTATCGTCGACAATGTACCGATAAACAGCACAACAAAAGGCACAATGCCCCATAATCCGAAGTCCATTAACCAACTTACGAATAAACCAATCCCCGCCAAAAGTTGCACGAACAACCCAAAACGAAGCATGGCATGGGAACCCACTTTCTTCACCAAGCGACCATTAATACTGGTCATGATGATCATCGCCACAATGTTCAAACCAAATAGGTAACCAAAGTGGTCTGGTCGAACACCATATAAATCAATATAAACAAACGAACCCGCCGTCAAAAATGCAAACATTCCGGAAAATGAAAACGCACCTGAGAGCATCAAACCGATCGCTTCAGGATTGGAGCATAATCTGGCGTAGTTTCTCAGCGTCGTGCGGAAACGAAGAGGCTGACGATTTTCAGGCTGTAACGTTTCAGGGATTTTCCAAAGTACGAGAAAAATCACAACTACAGCGAAAATAGCTAGTACCCAAAAAATGGAACGCCAACCAAACCAAATCGCGAGATGGCCACCGATCATCGGTGCCACCAACGGCGCAATAGTAATGACCAGAGTAACGAAGGACATTGCGCGTGCAAAGTCTTCACGGTCAAACATGTCACGCACGACGGCTTGGATAATGACCGCCGCTGCCGCGCCAGCAAAACCTTGTGCCGTACGTACATAGGTCAGCGCATCAATGCCATTTGTTGTCGCACTCACAACAGCAGCCAAGCCGAAGAAAAGTACGCCTAAAATCAACACAGGTCTGCGACCAAAGCTATCGGCAAGCGGCCCGTGAATTAACTGGCCGATCGCAAAACCCGCGGTATAAGCCGTCAACGTAATCTGAACCGCGCCAGGCGCGACCCCCAAATCTTTCGCTATTGTCGGCATCGCAGGCAAATACATATCGATCGCCAAAGGCGTCAAAGCACCAATCGCTCCTAGTACCAGAAACAATAGAAAACTGATTTGGGATTGCGGAGCACTTTGAGCTTTTTCTGTCATTCTTTTACCTCTTGTTGGAGCCCTACCGTCAATACTTGCAGAACAAAGTGAAAATAACGGAAGTTCTCATATCGCTGAATGTAGAAGCCAAAAACCTGTTCTATCCAACGTTCGAGAATCATAAGGGCAAATATGTACCAAGGTGTGACCTTGACGAACTCGACATAGAAAAGCATGTGAAAGCGAAATGTGTTTATGGGAAACAAACACAATGCAGTAAAAATGATGGCGTTGACACCATCATTCCATTCACCGTAGCCGAAGGCTTTGCAATAAGAGTATGCATGCATCAGCTAAATGCAAAGGTATATCACTGAGATGAGTAAGCACACCGGAATTGTCTAGGCACTAATTTTGGTAGGAAAATTTGTTTTGAGCCAATTCCTACCAAAAGACTAGTTCCTATTAGGAACTAAAGAATTTCCCATGCCGACAATTAATTCCAAATAGAATCAATTTCTTCTTGCGTGAGGTAGCGATAATCACCTGGTTCTAGTGCCTCATCAAGTTCGATAGAACCAATACGCTCACGATGTAAGTACTCAACTTTATTTCCTAACGCCGCGAACATACGTTTCACTTGGTGATACTTACCTTCCACGATAGTTAACAATACTTCATTCTCAGCCTCGTTCACGATTTCCAAACGAGCAGGCAATGTTGCTTCTGATTCATTGCGCAAAATGATGCCTTGTTCGAGCTTTTCCTCGTAATCTGGCTGAATAGCATCGACGAGCCAAACACGGTACGTTTTCTCACACTTATGCTTAGGTGAGGTAATACGATGAGACCACTTACCATCATCCGTAATCAATACTAAACCAGTTGTGTCGACATCTAATCGGCCCGCAAAGTGAAGGTTTTCAATTTTAGGCTCATCAAGCAATGCGAATGCAGTTTGGTTGTAGCCATCTTCATGTGAACAAACAAAGTCAGCAGGCTTATACAACATAATGTAACGAGGACCAGGAGCACCAATAACACGGTCTTCCCACATCACTTCCGCACCTTTAGGTACTTTAAATGCACCACTTTTTTGAACCTCACCGTCAACGGTGATGTCTCCACTTTTGATGATCTTTGTTGCCTGTTTGCGTGTTGCACCCAGAGCGTCACACAAATATTTATCTAAACGCATGAATACCTCATTGAATTATACCCAAGTGATCTCTAAATCTTGGTTTAAAGGTCACTTGGGTATAAAAGTCAGGTATTATAGCGTTCCTCGTTCGAATAGTTGAGCAATTTCACATATTTTCATGTACACACTTCGTCCTTATCAAGCCGACTCGGTTAAAGCCGTTATTCATTACTTTCGTAAACACTCGACACCAGCAGTGATCGTGCTGCCAACCGGTGCAGGAAAAAGCTTGGTGATCGCAGAACTTGCTCGCCTTGCGAAAGGACGAGTGTTAGTCCTCGCCCACGTAAAAGAACTGGTCGAGCAAAACCACGCAAAGTATGAAGGTTATGGTTTAAAAGGTTCTATCTTCTCAGCAGGATTGGGACGAAAAGAAACTGACCAGCAAGTCGTGTTTGCTTCGGTTCAATCGGTCGTACGTAACTTAGATTCGTTCAAAAACCAGTTTTCTCTGCTCGTTATTGATGAGTGCCATCGTGTGCCAGATGACAAAAACAGCAGCTACCAAAAAGTTATTACTCACTTACGAGAACTGAACCCTGGCATTAAGGTGCTGGGACTAACTGCAACGCCCTATCGTTTAGGAATGGGCTGGATTTATCAGTATCACACCCGAGGTCAAGTGCGAACCGAAGAGCCTCGATTCTTCCGCGATTGTATTTTCGAACTGCCGATCCGTTACTTGCTCGACGAAAACTTCCTCACTCCAGCCCGCATGATGGATGCCCCCGTTTTGTCTTACGACTTCTCTCAGCTGAAGCCCGCTAACACCGGACGCTACAAAGAAGCAGAAATGGACATGGTGATCGATAAAGCCAAACGTGCGACTCCGCAAATTGTTGAGCAAATCATGCAATATGCGAAAGAGCGTCAAGGTGTCATGATCTTCGCTGCAACTGTTCGACACGCACAAGAGATACACAGTTTATTGCCAGAAGGCGAAACTGAAATCGTCATTGGTGATACACCTACGCCGGAGCGCGATGCGATCATCCAAGCGTTCAAGAATCGTCAAATAAAATACTTAGTCAATGTTTCGGTACTGACAACCGGGTTTGATGCGCCGCATGTCGATTTAATCGCGATTTTGCGACCAACAGAGTCAGTCAGTCTGTACCAACAGATAGTAGGACGAGGATTACGCTTATCAGACGGAAAATCAGAATGTTTAGTGCTTGATTACGCAGGCAACAGCTACGATTTATACCAACCAGAAGTCGGTGATCCCAAACCAGACTCTGACAGTGAAATTATCACGATTCCTTGCCCGGCTTGCGGATTCAATAACAACTTCTGGGGTAAGTTGGATAGTAACGGTTTCTTGGTTGAACACTTTGGCAGACGTTGCCAAGGTTACTTTGAAGATGAAGACACAGGCGAACGTGAACACTGTGGCTACCGTTTTCGTGCCAAATACTGTGGTGAATGTGGTGCGGACAACGATATTGCTGCACGAATTTGTCATGAGTGTGACGCGACGCTCGTTGACCCAGATAAAAAGCTAAAAGAAGCCCTTAATCTCAAAGATGCATTAATCTTTGAATGCACAGAAATGGACCTATCTGTATTTAAGTCCAGTGATGGTAAATCTCAGCTAAAGGTGACGTATTCTGGTGAACCATACCAAGGCGAAGGCAATGCGTTAGTTCATGAGTTTTGGTCATTGAGTACCAAAAAACAAAAACAAACGTTTAAAGATCAGTTCGTACGCCCCCACTTAGCAGACAAGCATCGCCCTTTTGAAGAGGCTTCACCGACACGCGTTGTAGCTAATCAACATCGTTTCCGTTTGCCTCAGTTTGTTATTGCTAGAAAATCTGGTCGCTTTTGGAAGCTGCGGGATAAGATTTTTGAAGATGAGTTGAAATAACATCGACAACACATGGCAAAACTTAATTAGCTGATTCACTCTCTGTTCATCTATATCCGATATACTGCGGCTAACGCTCCAGAAAAGGTTTGACTATGTATAAAGCAACGACTTCTCTACATTCTGCGTTACTTTTCGGCCTTATCACGACATTCATGTGTGCACCAAGTTTTGCCAAGCATGGCAACGAGTACACATCACAAAATGGCCACGCCATCGTGCAAGATGTCGAAAAGCCAGGAACACGCATCGAATTCGATGAAGATCAAGATGAGGTCTATCGCGCGGTTCAACAAGGATATATACGACCATTTTCGGAACTTTACGCCGCAGTAGAAAACGACCTATACGGCCGCATCATCAAGGTCGAGCTTGAAGAAGATGATGATGCTTGGGTGTATGAATTGAAAATTCTGTACAACAATAGCGTCCTGAAAGTTGAGTACGACGCCGCCACGCTGGAAATGCTTGAGATCAAAGGTCGCAGCTTTAACAAAGCGTTAAAGCCGCAAAACAACTAAACTTGTCTAATGCGTAATCCAGACGCGATGCGTAGCTTACTTCGATAAAAATCCAAACATAATAAGAATCATCAATATGAAAATACTTGTTGTTGAAGATGATCCTCGTTTAGGCGAGCAAATCATCGAAACATTAGAAAGTACCGGCTGGGTACCAGAACTGTCCCAAGATGGCATAGACGCTCTGTATCGCGCGACTTCGGAAGAATGGGACGCCATTGTTCTTGACCTCGGCTTGCCAAAACTGGATGGTCTTACCGTCCTAAAAGGCATCCGAGATGAAAACATTAATACTCCTGTCGTGATTCTAAGCGCTCGCGACACCCTAACGCAGCGA
The DNA here is from genome assembly GCF_033337405.1 of Vibrio sp. YT-16. NCBI lineage: Bacteria > Pseudomonadati > Pseudomonadota > Gammaproteobacteria > Vibrionales > Vibrionaceae > Vibrio > Vibrio sp. YT-16. Next base: position 267,235 of record NZ_JAWOQQ010000004.1, on the reverse strand, counting down.
GTTGAAGGCTTAAACGCAGGTGCAGACGATTACCTAACTAAACCATTTGAAATGGTTGAGCTTATCGCTCGTATTCGTGCACAGCTACGAAGAGCCTCTGGTAATGCCTCTCCTGTGATGCAAATTGGCGACTTGAGCTTGGATACACGCACTTCTAAAGTCATGTGGCAAGGGCAAGCGGTAAGCTTGACGGCGCTAGAGTATAAAGTGGTCGCTTACTTTATGCATAACCCGGAAAAAGTGATTTCTCGAACCGAACTCGTCGAGCACATTTACAAACAAGACTTTGATCGTGACTCCAACACAATCGAAGTTTTTATCGGCCGAATTCGCAAAAAAATCGCACCAAAGATCATCAAAACTGTCCGAGGGTTGGGATACCAATTAAATGCCGAATAGAAACAGGCTACCGTTGAACGCAATAAAACGACTGAGTATCAAAAGTCGCCTCGTTTTAGCGGCGATCGTTTGGTTAACGGCAATGATCCTCGCCGCTGGTGTGACGATACCGACGCAGGTCTATAACTATATGGTTGATGACACTCGCTCACAGCTCAGCATTTTTATGGATGAAGTCGCCGCACAGTTAGAAGTCGATAACACCGGGCATCTTTCACTCGCAGCTCAGCTATCAGACCCTCGATTTAACCGACCTTACAGTGGTTTGTATTGGAGCGCCTCTACAGAGGCAAGCCTCGAACGTTCTCGTTCGTTGTGGGACAAAAAAATCGAATACAAAGGTTTGGATAAAGATGCGTATGGAGCAAGAGGCGAAAAACTAATTACGCTAGAAAAAGCGCTGTATCTTCCTGATTACGATGGTCCTATTCACATTATTATTGGTATTGACGAAGAGCCCATTAAAAATACCCTTCAGACGTTAATCGGCCAACTTTGGCTTATTTTGGGTTTATTATTCGCGGGCGTGCTTACCGTCATTTTACTGCAAATTGCTTGGTCATTGAGTCCGCTTACAAAGCTACAAAAAGAATTAGCCGAGCTGAAGTCTGGTAATAAAAAGAGTCTAGAAGAAACCTACCCAAAAGAGATTTCTCCTCTAATCTTCGACCTCAACGCTCTGCTGTTCCATTACCAAGAATTACTAGAGAGAGCTCGCAATCATGCAGGTAACCTATCTCATGCACTTAAAACGCCACTTTCTGTTCTAAAAAATGAAGTTCAGACGTTAGAACCTGAGGCACAATCCCGTCTCCGAGCTCCAATCAATCAAATACAAGACCATATCGATTACCATTTGGGTCGTGCCCGTATGGCCGGATCGATGAACATATTATCAGTGAAGTCGAACCCAGCAGATCGTGTGGATGCTATCTCAATGGCGTTTGATAAAGTGTATGCGAGCCGAAGCATTACCTTAATTAATGAACTTGATTCAGAGCTGAATGTAGCAGTAGAGCAGACCGATCTCGATGAAATGCTAGGTAACTTGCTAGAAAATGGCTATAAGTGGGCCAACAGCATGATTCGTGTGCACTCCTCTCAGGATAAGGAAAATATACACATCATTATTGAAGATGATGGGCCAGGCATCCCTAAAGAGAAACTGAGTCAAGTAATCAAGAGAGGAGTTAGATTGGATGAAACAACCCCTGGCTCAGGTCTTGGTCTAAACATAGTCAGTGAAATGGCACACAGTTACCGAGGTCAATTAACATTGGATACAAGCGCTTTAGGTGGATTAAAAGCATCTTTAGTCTTACATCTCAGCCGAACATAAAGCATATAACACATAAACTTTGTTTTTCGGACCATGATCAGTAAACCGATGAAAATGAAGTCGATGTGAACAATATCCAAGCAAAGCGTTAAAAGGGATAGCCTTCCACCCCGCTAAATCATACCTTTTTGTTGATTTGGATACGATTTAGGTTGCCCATTTATAAGTGGAATGATAGTATCCGCGCTCGCTTGAACAGTTCCTGTTTCAAGCTTTACCACGAACAACAAGGTCGCATTGTTGATTGTGAACATTTGATTTTTACTAATTTGAGAGTAAATACTATGAAATTCGAAGCAGTAGTACGTACTGAACTAGGTAAAGGTGCGAGCCGCCGCCTACGTCACGCTGGCAAATTCCCTGCAGTTGTATACGGCGGTGAAGAAGCAGCAGTAGCTATCGTTCTTAACCACGACGACATCGTAAACCAAATGGACAAGCCTGAATTCTACGAAGGCATCGTTCTAGTTATCGATGGCAAAGAAGTTAAAGTTAAGCCACAAGACGTTCAACGTCACGCGTTCAAGCCAAAAGTTGAACACATGGACTTCATCCGTATCTAATTCCCTACCAAGGAATTAATCGGATTAAACCCAAACCTTTTGCATAAAAGATAATCGGACTTACCAACCGAGACATCTACAAAATTTCAAAACCCCGGAGTCTTACCACCTCCGGGGTTTTACTATATTTGGCATATAGCATTTGATTTATGAACGGGCAATATACTTCACTAAAGTGAGATCGGTCAGCGTCATACTCTCAATCACTTCCGACTCTTCCTCTCCAGTACGCACAAAACCACACTTCTTGTAAAAGTTAAGCCCCTGTTGATTAGTATCCAGTGCTTTCAAACTGATCTGCATAACTGACGTAGAGAGCAAACGTGTCTCTAACTCATCTAACAGTGCACTTCCTGCTCCTTGCCCATAATGTAGCGGCGTAACGTAGCAACATGTCACTAATGCCGTTTTATCTTCGCTGGTGTGGTTAGGTAACTCGTAACTTAAAAAGCCAACAATTTCTCCTTGCCTCTCAACTACGATCAATTGGGCCAGTTGCTCCGTCATCACTCGTGCCCACATCCTTTCTCGACGCTCAATCGTAAACTGCTCTATGTAGCTCTTTGGCATTAATCCTTTATACGCCACCTGCCAAGAGTCAACGTGTATCTTGGCGATTTGGGCTGCTTCCTTTTTGAGTGCGTCCCTTACTGTGTATCTCATAAGCATCCTTTATTAGCGTTCACCACTTACAAATTCTTTTAACCCTACCCTTTAAACCAAAGCTCAAAGATAACAGCTACAGTCGCAACGCTTTACATTAATCCATTTCATTTTCATTAATTAAATGATAGTTCACATCATAATACTCGAAGAAGAACGATCCATTATTTACTTTTCATTTTGACTCATTAGGTTGAATCTATTTGTTTAAACATTCGAGTGTCAAATGCGGAATAAGCACGATAAGGTATCGGATGAGGATAAATAAACGATGCTTAAAGCATAAGGTTTCTAAACGATCGCAATTATAGTAAAGAGATAAATACAATTTTTGATAGAGTTTGGCAGAATAAAGCCATGATCAAATGAGTTTAAGCTCTGTGCTGTTCATTATGCATACAAACCGCCTCCCCTCATCATCAGAGCGAAAATTTATAACGATTTGTGTCATACCTATTAGGAAAAACATAAACTTGGCAAAATAATCACCAAAATCAGCGTAATACTTCGCAAAAATGCGCATTGATTCACACAAACAACACACATTCAATTAACTACCTCACAAAAAATAGAGCTAGCGATATAAAATAAATACTAAATACCAATTCTGTTTATTTATAGACGTAGTTTGCAGGCTTATTAATTCATTTCTCCGATAGAAGTATAAATAAGAGATAGATCACTAAAGTTTCACATTAATTCCGTATATTTCACGCCGTAACAATAACAAAATCACAAAGAAAGGATCCCTTATGAAGTTTTCCAAATCTCTTTTGGTAGTGGCAGTGGGCGCTGCGCTAGCAGGATGCGGCTCAGACAGCGACAATTCTCCAGTAACCTGCGAGACTGCAGATTCTTGTACTAAGTTCACCGTTCTCCACACTAACGATAACCATGGTCGCTTTTGGCATAACAGCGACGGCGAATACGGCATGGCTGCGCGTCACACTTTAATCGAATCTATCCGCGCAGAAGTCGAAGCAAAAGGCGGTGAAACCATTCTGCTATCTGGCGGTGATATTAATACCGGTGTACCAGAATCAGACATGCAAGATGCGGTTCCAGACTTCGTAGGGATGAACCTACTTGGTTACGATGCAATGGCTGTCGGTAACCACGAATTTGATAACTCACTAGATATTCTCGATATGCAAGCCGAGCTAGCTGACTTCCCTATGCTGGCTGCGAATATCTATAAAAAAGATACAAACGAGCGTTACTTCGACCCTTACAAAGTATTTACTATCAACGGCCTTAAGATCGCTGTTATTGGTCTAACAACGCAAGACACTGCGAAGCTAGTCAATCCAGACAACGTATCAAACATCCACTTCGAAGACCCTCAAGTAGAAATCAAAAAGGTACTGAAGGAAATCGAAGAGAACGAAAAGGTAGACCTAGTATTTGCAACGACGCACATGGGTCACTACGAAGATGGTAAAAACGGTAGTGAAGCACCAGGTGACGTGAAACTCGCTCGCTCTCTTGAAGAAGGACAGCTAAACGCTATCATCGGTGGTCACTCGCAAAACCCTGTATGTATGGAACCAGGTACCAATGAGTATGCTGATTTCAAACCTGGGGATGATTGTGCCCCAGACCAACAAAAAGGCACTTGGATTATGCAAGCGCATGAGTGGGGTAAATATGTGGGTCGTGCTGACTTCGAATACTACGACGGCAAGCTTCACTTAGCGAACTACGCACTGATTCCTGTAAACCTTCTAGACGAAAACGATGAAGTTATCGGTGAACGAATTCAACAAGATGCAACAGTAAAAGCGTTACTACTGCCATACCAACAACAAGGTCAAGAGTTATTAGATGAGAAGATTTCTAATACGACGGGTAAGTTAGAAGGTGATCGTAACGTAGTTCGCTCTCAACAAACTAACCTAGGTCACCTACTCGGCGAGGCATACCGTACTTACAAAACGGTAAATGCTGACTTTGGTGTGATGAACTCTGGCGGCGTGCGTGATTCAATCCAAGATGGTGATATCACTTACCGTGACGTACTAACGGTTCAGCCATTTGGTAACTTCGTGACTAAAGCAACTATGACAGGTAAAGAAGTTAAAGAATACCTAGACGTGGTTGCGACGAAATCTGCAGGCTCTGGTGCTTACGCTCAACTAGATAACATCACTTTAGATGTAAATTGTGATGCTGGCTCAGTAACCATTACCGATATTAACAATAAAGGCTTCGATCTAGACGCAACGTACACATTCTCTGTAATCAGCTTCAGTGCTGCTGGTGGCGATAACTATCCAATCATCGATGTTCAATCTACACAGCTAACCGATGCATACGTTTTGCGCGAGTTCTTCGTAAACAACCCACAAATCTCTGCGGATAACTACAACAAGAACTTAGAGAACATCAAGTACTTCAGTAATGGCCAACCAGTAAAAGGCTGTCCTGCATCTGGTAGCTAATACTCAACACCTTACCCCTGGCACTAAGAGCTTTTACAAGCAATTTCGTCAGGGCTTTCCTCAAAACCGAAGCTTTGTGCTTCGGTTTTTTATTTTCGATAAATTACTGAAAACTCTCCACCTTCACAATATGTTCAAAAATTGTTCATTTGTGTTATTGACGCCCCTGTGTTGGGCTTCTATGTTTGATAAGGTCTTTTTAATATGCAGGTTCATCGGCTAAATTTCGCGAAACATTTTTAATCGCATAGTCAATGATTCTGAGAAAGATGTGAATGGCGTTACAAACACTGCTCTCAAACAATTTGTCTTTGGACTTCAAACGATGGTGATGTGCCTCCACGCACACACTAATGAGCAGCGATCTGGACGTCAATGTGTTCAAACTGCTGCCATCGAGTTCTGGAGGTCAAAAATGAAACGAGCCAGCAATAGCTACAGACTCCAAATGATCAAAGAAGTAGTTACCCGTAGAGAGCGTGAAGCTTGTACGGATCCTATGGCGAGATATATTCATCAACTGATGGATGAACGCCCAACAAGTAAATTAGATGTTGAATTCAATCATCGATTTTCAGGAAATCACTTCGACGAACAAGCGGGAGGCTGGGTTAGCGACCGTTGGTCGATGAAATAACGCCAATTACCGCTCTATAGGGAAAATGGATAGGAGATTCCCGGTTCTTAAAGGACACCTTGCCGGACCGGGAATATGTAAAAGCCTAATCAGAACCGAAAGCGAAGGCGTAACCCCACAGACTGAACAAGAATTCTAGAATAAGTCTTGCTGAGGCGATGACTCATCTTGAAGCTGTTCTGGCTTCGTCTTCCCTGCCAACATCTTTCGTCTGTACCTTTGACGACACAACTTAATAACGTGCAACTGCTGAGCGGGGGTTAAGTTAAGCCAATTAAACCTTTCCTCTCTCTTTCTCATACACCCCTTGCAATACCCTTTTTCATCGGAGGTACATACTCCAACACAAGGGCTTGGGACAGTAAAAAACTCCAGTTGCTCCATACTAAAACCGCTCTTTCCATATTAGGGCGTATTGGCCTAGTTTAAATAATGAGAAGATTAGTCAGCAACAAAACTTGCTATATACTTCGTTATGTCAAAAACATACGAAACCATAACCTTATGCTGACAAAAACAGTGTTTTATTACTTATACTTACCGCGTTTATAAAAACGGAGTCTATAAAATGAAGCTTAGCCTAAAAACGTTAGTTACAGCAATCTCTCTCCCTGTTCTTATGACTGCTTGTGCTAGCAACGGTGATGATGTGAAAGAAATAACGGCTCAAGATTTGCAGCACCACAACTGGGAACTTGTTCAAGTTGATGGCAAAAATATCGTTCTAGACGAACACCAAAAAGCGGCTCGCCTAGAAATCGGTGAAAATCTAACCGCAAACGGCAACGCAGGTTGTAACAACTTCTTCGGTCAAGCCGAGCTGAAAAACAACCAACTACGCATCGAAAAAATGGGCATGACCATGAAGATGTGTATGGAAGATCAAATGAAGATCGAAAACGCAATGACACAAACACTATCTAACTGGAGCGATATCACGCTAACTAAAGATGGTCTTGTTCTGAAAAGTGCCGATCACGAATTGACGTTTACACTACGTGACTGGGTAAACTAATCCCAACTAAGTAAACCAGATAGTATCTTAAAGCAGCCAAACGGCTGCTTTTTTTATATCGATGAATCGTTAGTCATGCATGCTAAAGTCATTTAAATGGCCAACTTTCTTTCTCTTTTCGCCCTCAATCCCATGCTTTAGACATCAATTTTGCTCTGTAAAACAACCTATTCATATCTCTGGGGACAATAATTTTCAATTACTTGAAAGAATATCCTCAAACAAACGGTCCGCTCCTAAAATGACACCAAATTTGTCCTTTCTTCGTTTTGCTTCACATTGAGAGTAATTCTTTGAATCAATGAGTGATTCCGTTTGGGATTGGCATTGATAATAGAGAGAGATGAATTACTATCCTTGTAACAGAGCGGAACGACTTGCGAAAACGTCAATAGAAACGAAAGCAAGAACCAAAAGACATAACACGGAATAGATATGAAAAAGCTACTCAGCAGCATTGGCATTTTAGCCACGACTTTTGCGACACCTTCTTTTGCCGATTCATCAGTGAATAGTGAATGGCAAAAAATCGAACAGCAAGCCGACGGGCAATCCGTCTACTTTCATGCTTGGGGCGGGAGCCAAGAAATTAATCGCTACATACAGTGGGCGAGTAGAGAGCTAAAATCACGTTATAACGTGACGCTAAACCACGTTAAAGTAACTGATATTTCTGAGACCACTACTCGACTTATCGCAGAAAAAGCGGCAGGCAAAAACAGCGGTGGTAGTGTTGATATGGTTTGGATCAATGGCGAAAACTTCAAATCAATGAAGGATAACCAATTGCTATTTGGTCCTTTTGCCGAAGGTTTGCCAAGCTGGCAATATGTGGATAAATCTCTACCAATTGATGTGGACTTCTCCGAGCCAACAGAAGGTCTAGAAGCACCTTGGGGAGTAGGACAATTAGTGTTTATCCATGACGAGCAAACCCTCCATAACCCTCCAAAATCATTCTCAGAAATGCTGAGCTATGCAAAAGCGTTCCCGAATCGCCTGACTTACCCTCGACCACCAGAGTTTCATGGCACAAGCTTTATCAAAGCATTACTCATTGAACTGTCTAACAACGCCCCTGAGCTGCAACAACCAGTTACCGATGACACGTTTGAACAAGTCACTCAACCGCTGTGGTCTTATCTAGATGAGTTCCATAAAGTCGCTTGGCGCGGTGGTAAGCAGTTTCCAGGCGGTACAGCAGAAACCCTTCAGCTACTAGATGATGGTCAGACTGACCTGGCGATTACCTTTAACCCGAACGCGGTTTTCTCTGCGCAGTCGAGCGGTAATCTTGCAGAGAGCACCAAAGCGTACGCAATGGACGCAGGAGCACTCTCAAATATCCACTTTTTAGCGATTCCTTGGAACGCAAATGCCAGTGCTGGTGCACAAGTTGCGATAAACTTTTTATTGAGCCCTGAAGCACAGTCTCGCAAAGGTAACCTAAACATCTGGGGCGACCCTTCGGTACTAAGCAACCAATACCTAACTGGTTCGGCCAAAAACACTCAACAATTCAAATCTATCGCTGAGCCACATCCAAGTTGGCAAGCGGCGTTGGAAAAAGAATGGTTGAAACGCTACGGGAATTAGTAAGAATCCATGTTAAGAGCGCTGTATTTAGTCATTATCGCAGTTTGTATTTTGCCTACCATTCCGGGGCTACTTGGAGTGGTGGTCTCTGCGCTCGGTTATGTACCTCCTATCGGTCTACACCACTTTTCTTTTGATGGCTTCAATGCCGTCTTTGATTGGGAAGGTGTTTGGACATCCATCGGGCTTACTTTCTACTCCGCCATTTTCAGTAGCTACTTGGCTTGCTTCATCACGTTTGCCATTCTACAGGCGTCTTGGGGCAGCAAGTTTTGGCGAAAAATTGAAGTTAGCCTTTCCCCACTTCTCGCTATGCCGCACGTCGCGTTTGCAATTGGCTTTGCGTTCTTGCTTGCCCCAACTGGTATGGGCGTTCGTGTTCTCAACCAACTGTTTGGTTACGACCCGAATGCACAAACGGTGAATGACTTAGCATTGCTGATTAAGGACCCACATGCACTCGGTTTGATCATCATGCTTGCGATTAAAGAAGTGCCGTTTTTATTGTTGATGAGTATTCCGATCCTTCAGCAATTGAAAGTCGATAAGGTTGAAAAAGTCAGTCACTCGATGGGCTACAGTTCCGCGCAAGCGTGGTGGAAATGCGTATTTCCGCAATGGTTAGCAAAACTTCGTTTCCCAATGCTGGCGGTATTGGCTTACAGTTTGTCCGTTGTCGATGTCGCCCTGATTATTGGCCCTACCAACCCACCCACGTTTGCGGTTTTGGTATGGCAATGGTTTAACGATCCAGATTTATCGCTCCTACCAAGAGCTGCCGCTGGCGCAGTAATACTGTTTGCGATCGCTAGCCTTTTGATTGGATTTGCACGCTTAATGGAATGGTGTATTACCAAAGGCTTCAAACGCTGGCAGTACTCTGGTCGAAACGGGTTTCGTTTACCCGGTAAAACCCTATTTTCACTGGTCGCGCTACTTGCACTTCTAATGATTCCACTCATGGTGCTGTGGAGCTTTGCCCAACGTTGGCGCTTTCCAGATTTGCTCCCAAGCCGTTACAGCCTGCGTTTTTGGGAATACGAATGGCACAGTATTCTAGGGACTCTAGAACAAAGTATGTCAATCGCCCTAATCAGCGCGACTGTCGCGCTAGTTCTTGCTTTAATAGCACATGAGTATCGTCTCCGTTATCGCTGGCAGGTGCCCGGTTACATCATCGCCATCCCAATGCTGATTCCTCAGCTATCCGTGCTATTCGGTATGCAAGTAGTGACGCTGTACTTAAACAGTAATGCGTATTTCTTTTGGGTATGTTGGGCGCATGTATTCTTTGCGTTCCCATTTATTTACCTCTCGCTAGACGGTCCGTGGCGCAGCTTCGATAACGGCTTAACTCGCGTCGCACTCAGCTTGGGTAAATCACCGATGCAAGCTTGGTTAAAAGTGAAACTGCCAATCCTCCTGCCTGCAATTGCATTCGCGTGGGCTGTCGGTATTAGTGTCAGCCTGGCGCAATACCTACCAACATTGGTGCTAGGGGCTGGGCGCATTAGCACCATCACAACCGAAGCCGTTGCACTATCCAGTGGTTTTGACCGACGTGTCACCGCTATTTACGCCATTTGGCAAGCTCTGCTGCCATTCTTGTTCTTTTCTTTTGCGATACTGCTTAGCCACTTGCACAGGAAGTATCGCCGCTTGTCTATAAAAGGTTTACTACTGAATGAGTCTTTGTCTCGAAAACCTCGCCATCCGTAAAACCAATGGCGACGCGCTTTTTTCAGCGTTCAACATGACCGTAGAAAAAGGTGAAATCGTTACCCTGATGGGGCCTAGCGGTTGTGGTAAATCCACTTTGTTGGATGCCATTGCCGGGCACCTATCCGCCGAGTTCAACTACTCTGGATCCATTACGCTTGATAACGAAAAGTTGGATGCCCTCCCTGCCCATAAGCGTCAGGTCGGTATTCTATTCCAAGAAGATTTGCTCTTCCCTCATTTAACGGTGTGGGAGAACCTTGCCTTCGCGCTACCAAACTCAATCAAAGGTGAAGAGCGTAAAGCTCACGCTATGCAAGCACTGAAGAACATTTCATTGACCAAACTAGCAGAGTCCTTTCCTGACCAAATTTCGGGAGGGCAACGTGCCCGTATCTCATTGACTCGTATGCTGCTAGCAAAGCCAAAAGTTGCGCTACTTGATGAGCCCTATAGCAAGCTGGATAAAGACCTGCGCGTGCAATTTCGCAATTGGGTGGTCGAACAATTGCAGCAAGCGAACATCCCTACTTTGATGGTAACGCACGATGAAGACGATATTCCTGATGGCAGCAGCTGCCTAAACTGGCCGTGGGAGACAAATCATGCTTGATAGCCTGAGTATAAAGCTCATCCGCAAACCGCTGGCACTCAGTGCGAAATATCTCGATAAATGTGGTATCACTGCAAATCAGACGACAGTGTTTGGTTTTGTACTTGGCTGTTTTGCCCTGCCGGCTTTGATCACCGAACAGTACTTGTTGGCGTTGCTGTTTATTTTGCTGAACAGAATCTGTGATGGGTTAGACGGTGCACTGGCGAGGATTCAAGGCATTACCGATGCGGGTGGTTTTCTTGATATCAGCTTAGATTTTTTGTTCTATTCGTTGATTCCTTTTGGCTTTGTGCTTGCCAACCCAGAGCACAATGCCGTTGCAGGCGCATTTTTGATTTTTTCCTTCATCGGCACTGGTAGTAGCTTTTTGGCTTTTGCCATCATGGCAGGAAAACAAGGCATCGATAATCCGGTATATAAAAACAAATCGCTTTACTACATGAGCGGCTTAACCGAAGGTACAGAAACCATTGGCTGCTTGGTTTTATTTTGTTTGCTACCGCAACACTTTGCCGTCATCGCGTATATCTTTGGCGCGGCATGCTGGTTTACTACTTTTACACGTATTTATTCAGGGTTTCATACGCTTAACGATCATTAATACTGCTTAGACAATCGCGTTTCCTTAAGGGACAAGCCGCTAAGCCACTGTTTTATAAAGCACCAAAACGCAGGTTAAATTGGGGTATATACTCTTTGAATGAAGAAACCATTCGGAGGCTATATGAAAAAACAGATTAATTTAGGCATGTTGCTCACCATTACTTGTGCGCTCGTGCTTGGCGGCTGTAGCTCACCTAACCCGTACGGAGATGCATACGGCTCATCCGACACTCGCAAAGTTCAGCAGGTTTACTACGGCACAGTAGAAAAAGTAGAACCCGTAACCATTGATGCCTCTACCCAATCCAATGCCATTGGCACCATCGCTGGTGCTGCCGTGGGCGGGATCTTAGGCTCAAAAGTTGGGGGCGGTTCTGGCTCGGATATCGCTGCCATTGGTGGTGGTCTATTGGGTGGCTATGCAGGCAGCAAAGCGGCTGAAGCAACCGCGAAAAGAAATGGCGTGAATCTGACCATTCGTTTAGAGGACGGAAAGATTATCTCTATTGTTCAAGAAGCAAATCCAAACATGATTTTCCAACCAGGCCAAGCGGTCCAAATCAATGTTTCTGGTAATGACGCCAGAGTCGTTCCTCGTTAATTCGGACGAACCAAACCTTTGGCCTGCTTTAATTCAAACACCTAACCCGCGCAAGCTTACATCACTGGCTTGTTAACTTGCGCGTTTCTTTTCGTATCAAACTTGATCGTCGTCAATGGAACATCAATCTCCCACACCTTTCGATGTTCAAATGACATCAAGTTGCTAGCATGAGCCCATTCCAGATAACTTTGGGCTTGTTATGACTCCGACTGTTGACCACGTACTCCTTAATATCGCGCTAAACCTCAGCTCAAATCGCTCTCACGAGCAGCAATATCAAAATCTCATTGATGGGGTCGCGCAAGTATTCCCATGTGATGCGAGCTGCCTGTTTATCTTCGATGAGGATGGGTTTCTAACTCCTGTCGCGGTAAAAGGCTTATCCAGCTCAGTCCTAGGTCGTCGCTATTTCCCCAAGGCGCACCCTCGCTTAGATGCCATTATTCATAGCCGTGAACCGGTGCGTTTCGATGCCGATTGTTCACTGCCGGATCCTTTCGACGGCACACTATTAACTGAAGACCAATGCATTGATGTTCACGATTGCATGGGCTTTAGCTTGTATGTCGAAGGCCAACTTGTTGGCGCACTAACGATGGATGCACTAACGGTGGGCGCGTTTGATGGCATCGATCCTGTCGCTATCGAAACCTTTGCGGCTTTGACCGCTGCGACATTGCGTAACATTGCTCAGTTAAAAGCGCTCAAAGCGCAAAACCAGAAGCAAAAAAGCGTCACTCAAACCCTTATCCAGCAAGCCCGTTCTCAACATGGCGAAATGGTGGGTTTGAGTCCGCAGATCAACCAGTTACGAAACAACATTGCGACTGTTGCTCAATCAGATTACGCGGTACTTATCTTAGGAGAAACCGGAACTGGTAAAGAACTGGTCGCGCACTCGGTACACGCGCAATCTCATCGTAGCGATAAGCCGATGATTTACGTCAACTGTGCGGCTTTACCAGAAGGTCTGGCTGAGAGTGAACTGTTTGGCCATGTCAAAGGCGCATTTACAGGTGCTAATAGCCACCGTGCCGGTAAGTTTGAACTGGCAGACGGTGGAACGATTTTCCTTGATGAAGTGGGCGAACTGCCTTTGATTTTGCAAGCAAAATTGCTGCGCGTAATTCAGCAAGGCGAGCTGCAACGTGTAGGTAGCGATCAGCATTTGATGGTCAATGTGCGCATCATCGCCGCGACCAATCGACAATTAGAAAAAGAGGTCGAATCTGGCACGTTTCGAGCTGACCTTTTCCACCGTTTGAACGTGTTCCCAATCCAAGTCCCCCCACTGCGTGCCCGTGAAGGGGATATTCCCGTTTTAGCAGGATATTTGTTGGAAAAAGTACGCCAACAATTCAATGCACCCAATCTGCACGTTCATCCTAAAGTGTTGACTCAATTGGAATCTTCACCTTGGTACGGAAACGTGCGCGAGCTCGAACATACTTTAACGCGCGCGGCTTTGCACGCCATTCAACAAGGCGCAAGCACGATCATGCTTAACCATTTCGACACCTCATTGGCTCTCGGTGATGTAAAAAACACATCGCATTATTTACCCAAAGAAAGCCAACCAATGCGAGAACTGATAGAAAGCTATCAACGTGATTTAATTGAACATGCTTTAAGCCAAACTGGTGGCGTTTGGGCAAAAGCAGCGGAGTTTTTGCAAATGGATCGCGGGAACTTATATCGAATGGGTAAAAAGCTCGGGATCAATAAATAACCAACCACAAGAAGCCGATGTAATTAAGACATCATTTACGTTGTCTTAATTACATCACTCGCCCTATCAAAAACAAATAAAATCATTAAAAATCAACAAGATAATAATTGGCACGCATTCTGCTCTCTAGTGGTCAACATCACGACTATTAAAACAATCACTGGAGAACCCAATATGTTCTGTATTCAATGTGAACAGACAATTCAAACCCCTGCTGTTAAAGGTTGTTCTTTTGCACAAGGTATGTGTGGTAAAACTTCTGAAGTATCTGACCTTCAAGACGTGTTGGTTTACACACTGCAAGGGGTTTCTTTTTGGGCATCAAAAGCACTTGAATTCAACATCATTAACGATGAAATCAACCAATGGGCACCAAAGGCATTTTTCTCTACATTGACGAACGTAAACTTTGACCCTGAACGTGTCCTAGAGCTAACTTCTCAAGCGGCAACGTACAAAGCATTGCTAAAAGAGCAAGTAATGTCTGCTGCAACACTCGCCGATACCGAAGTTGCTGACATTCCTGTTGTTGCTCACTTTGAGCTACCAAATAGCGCAGAAGCAATCTTAGCTTTTGCTCCTCAAGTCGCGGTTAACCGTGGTAAGGACCAAGTACATGAAGATGTTATTGGCCTACGCTTACTTTGCCTATACGGCCTTAAGGGTGCCGCAGCATACATGGAGCACGCACGTGTTCTTGAGCAAACCAACAACGATATCTATGCCGAATACCATGAAATCATGGCGTGGTTGGGTACAGACCCTGAAGATCTTGGTGAACTACTTGATTGCTCAATGCGCATCGGCCTGATGAACTACAAAGTGATGGAAATGCTCGACCAAGGTGAAACAATGACTTTCGGCCATCCAGAACCAACCACGGTGAACGTCAAGCCAGTAAAAGGCAAATGTATTCTTGTTTCTGGCCATGATTTGCATGACCTAGAAAAAATCCTGCAACAGACTGAAGGCAAAGGCATTAACGTTTACACCAACGGTGAAATGCTACCTGCACACGGCTACCCTGAGCTGAAGAAATACCCTCATCTTGTCGGCAACTACGGCAGCGCATGGCAAAACCAGCAGAAAGAATTCGCAAACTTCCCTGGCGCAATCGTAATGACGTCAAACTGCTTGTTGAATCCAAATGTGGGTCAATACGCAGACCGTTTATTCACTCGTAGTATTGTTGGCTGGCCTGGTGTGGCTCACATCGAAGGCGATGATTTTAGCCAAGTGATTGAATGTGTTCTAGCGCAAGACGGTTTCCAACACGATGAAATCGAACACCACATCACGGTTGGTTTTGGTCGAAATGCACTGATGAACGCCGCCCCTGCGGTTATCGACCAAGTGAAGCAAGGCAACATCAAGCACTTCTTCCTAGTCGGCGGTTGTGATGGTGATAAAGCGGAACGTAGCTACTACACCGATTTTACGGCTGAAGCACCAGAAGACACGCTAATCCTGACCTTGGCGTGTGGTAAGTTCCGCTTCAATAAGAATACGTTCGGAGATATCAACGGCATCCCTCGCCTATTGGATGTGGGCCAATGTAACGATGCTTACTCTGCAATCCAGCTTGCACTTGCACTGGCGAAAGAGTTTGACTGTGATATCAATGAACTACCACTCACGCTTGTGCTTTCTTGGTTCGAGCAAAAAGCGATCGTTATCTTGCTAACGCTATTTGCATTGGGCGTGAAAGGCATTTACACAGGCCCTACTGCACCGGCATTCCTAACGCCAAACCTAATCGCCATCATCCAAGAGAAGTTCGATATGCGCAGTATTGGCAATGTTCAGGATGATCTAAAAGCCATCCTAGCAGCTTAATAAACTTGCTTGTTCGCGCCTCCTTACGTGGAGGCGCTATCTATTTCGAACTAAAAATAGCCACAACCAAAGAGATTGTTATGTTTTTTGAATGGCAAGGTAACCAACCCGTCACACTCCGTTGCATCGACAAATACTTCGAAACACACGACACCGTCAGCATCAAATTGGCCGAACTAACCGAATCACTTCTGTTTCAGTTTAAGCCTGGCCAGTTTATTAACTTGGGCGTCGAAATTGATGGAAAAATGGAGTTTCGTGCCTATTCAATCAGCTCGATCAATGAAGACGATCACCTTCAACTCACCATCAAACGAGTATCTGGCGGTAAAGTATCGAACTACATCGTTGACTCGCTGCTGCTTGGTGATACCGTTCAAGCATTACCACCAGCGGGCGAATTTAACTGCATTGACCATCCACCCGTTTTACGTGATGGCGAAACAAAAGCCTTGCTTATCAGTGCAGGTTGCGGCGTCACGCCCGTATTTTCGATGGCAAAGCACTGGCTGAGTAATCAAGATGAAAACGACAACGATGTGGACATCGCATTTCTTCATATTGCACGCAGCCCAGAAGAGACGATTTACTACGATCAGCTAGAAACGTTAGACGCTGTGTATCCCAACTTCAATTTAAAGTTGTTGCTGAAAAACCGCGAAGGAACATCGCATCCACAAGGTCGTTTGAATGCCGACTGGCTTAAAGAGCTTGTTCCTGATTTCAAACAGCGCACCGTTTACCTGTGTGGTCCAAGCCAGTTTATGCAAGATGTTCACGGCTATTTGAATGACCTTGGTTTTGACATGACGAACTTCTACCAAGAGAGTTTTACGCCAGCGACTGGCGCAGAATCATCGGTCTCCGATGAGACGGTTAACGTTTCTGTTCCTGATTTTGCTCAAAGCATCGATGCGCAAAAAGGTCAGGTACTGGCCGATGTGCTCGAAGGCGCAGGTTTACCATTAATCGTCGCTTGTCGAAGCGGAATTTGTGGCTCGTGCAAATGCAAGGTTCGTAAAGGCAACGTATCTTCCACTAGCCTAGAAACATTGACGCCAGAAGAAATTGAACAAGGCTATGTGCTCGCCTGCTCATCAATCATCGAAGCGGATCTTGAAGTGCAGATCGGTTAATGCTGCTGGTATCGATCTTTTATTGTTTCCCGTCATTCCGGCGAGCCTAGGCGAGATCAGGAACCTAATATCAGCGTGTTAAGAATAACTCATTCTGATAATAGACTCTGAATCACACTCGCGTCTCGCTATTCAGATTGACGGGGTATCGCGGAAATGCCAGCCGTACTCAAACGGCTGGTACTATAGATAGGTACAACTTTCTTTTCGTCGTCATTGCTTCTCGCTAAACAACAACACTTTCAATGCTGCTTCGCTGTCTACGTCCATAAACTCTGGTGGGTTATCCAGACGCTCACGGAATGTCAACTCTGGCGCTTCTTCTTTCATGCTTTCAATCAAGAAGTCGCTTGTCACAGATGGCGAGTTCACACATGCCATCACTTGACCGCCTTCTGCCAACAAATCCGGCAATCGACGTAGAATCTTTTTGTAATCTTTCGTCAGCGCAAAGCTGCCTTTCTGGAATGAAGGCGGATCGATGATAATCAAGTCATACTGACCAGATTTTTTAATCTTACCCCACGATTTAAAGATATCGTGCCCCATAAAGCTTACCTGGTTGATGTTATGACCATTTAGCTTGTGGTTCTCACGACCTTTAGACAGCGACGCTTTTGCCATGTCGACGTTAACCACTTTATCTGCGCCACCCGCAATGGCAGCGACAGAAAAGCCACAGGTGTAAGCAAACAAGTTAAGCACGTTTTTGTGCTTCGCATTTTCGCGAACCCAATCACGACCGTAGCGCATGTCCAAAAACAGACCGAAGTTTTGGTTGCGGCCAATATCCAATTGGTATTTCAAACCGCTTTCTTCAACGACAGGGCGAGCGTCTAATTCACCGACAAGCACTTCTGAAGGCGCACCATCGGCATAACGGTGCTGAAGAACCATAGTGCGACCTTGCTTATCTGCCCACAGTTGTGATTGTGCCAACGCATTGAGGCCGCTTTTCAGCTCAGCGAGAAACGCGTCGTCGACTTCTTTAAACAAGTTGATGATCAACTGACCTTGTAACCAGTCACAGGTGATTTGCTCTAGGCCCTCAAAACGACGGCCACGACCATGAAACAGTCGACGAATTTCGTTCGGAGCTTGCGCGAGCTCGGTTTCTAGATGCTGAAAAAACAGCGGAAGTTGTGATACTTGCATCGAGTTCTCTTATTAGTTTTCTTTGTGACGGTTATTTGATCGTAGGCCAGCTCAGTTCCCAAGGGGAAAGCCAAGTATCCAAACCCTGAGAGACGATTCCATTGTGCCATTTGTTACCCAGCACTTGGTATTCTCGTGGATCGCAAACAAAGCGATATTGCTCATCTCGGTATTGGAAGCAAAGTGAAAATGCATGCAGGTAACCGCGATCAGCCTCATTGCCTGCATTGTAAATCGGGTCGCCAACAATACCTGAGCCAACCGATTTTAATGCCACGCGGATTTGATGCGTTTTACCAGTGTGTGGCTTACATAAAAATAGGCGCTCTCCGGGCTCTGCCGCAAGAGAGAAAAACTGGGTGACGGCTGGGTTATTTTTGCTGTTGACCAGCTTCCATGATGAACGGCGCGAACGCTCCATATCACCAACGACCAAACCTTGTTTCTTTTTCGGCTTTTTAGAGCCAATCGCTAGGTAGAACTTTTCTACTTGGCGGTCAGCGAAGGCTTGCGATAACGCACTGGCCGCTTTGGCGTTGCGTCCGAGGAGCAGAATACCCGATGTCATTTTATCCAAGCGATGGATAAGATAGAGCTGCTGATCACCACTCTGCTTAGCCACTTCTTGCAGCAGCATTGTGTCGCCATCGTCTTTATGAACAGAGACGTTGGGATGCTTATTGATGATCAGAAAATCGGGATGGGTATGTAGAATATCGAACATAAAAAAACTGGCTCCACGTTTGGAGCCAGCAGTATACATAAGTTATCGGACAAAGCTATCGAGGCTTGCCCTAAGGCCTGAGCTAGAGCTTTCTAGAGAAAATACCAGCAAGACCAATGATTGCGATACCCAGCAGCATGATTTCACCTTTACCACTATCAAAGCCAGACTTAATCCCCATGAAGGCAACAATAGCAATCGCAACAGGAATCAGGTATTTAACTAGGTTGTACCACAATCCAAATAGCGGGAAGGATACTTCGCCGTCATTAGTGATCTCTTTTTCTAGCTCAGCACGGCTTAGGCGCCATCCAGCAAAGATACAAACCAACATACCACCAACCGCTAGGAAGATTTTGTCCGTTAGCAAGTCAAAGATATCAAAGGCACCGGTACCAAACAGCGTTGGTCCCATTCCACCTAACGATAGTGACGCAAAAATACATAATGCCGCCATAACTGCGCTTGCAGACAGAACTGCGTTAGAGCGCTTCATGCCTTTCTCGTCGATTAGGTAAGACACGACAACTTCCAATAGTGATACTGAAGAAGTTAATGCCGCCACCGTCAAACCGATGAAAAATAGCAACGCGAATAGCAACCCAATCACTCCGCCCATTTCAGCAAATAGCTGAGGAACGACAACGAATACAAGACCAGGGCCTGCCGCAGGCTCCATGCCAAAGGCAAACATTGCTGGGAACATAGCAACACCAGCAAGAATCGCGACACCAGTATCCATCGCTGTAACCATACCGGTTGTTTGAACTAGGTTCTCTTTCTTCTTCAGGTAAGAACCGTACGTCATCATACAACCCATACCTAAGCTAAGTGAGAAGAACGCCTGTCCTAGTGCAGCAAGAACCACGTTGCTGTCGACTTTAGAAAAGTCCGGCATGAATAAGAACTCAAGGCCAGCCATTGCACCTGGCAGCATTAAGCCCTTAACAGAAACAACGATTAGGATTAAGAACAGAAGCGGCATCAGAACCTTACCGGCTTTCTCAATACCACCCGAAATCCCTTTCATCACGATCATGACGTTAAGGAACAGGTAAACACCCATCCACATTAAAGGTTGAATCGGATCTGAGATGAAACCGCCAAAACTGTCGCCAATTGCTTCTGGCGAGCTGAGTAGACCACCACCCACTTTAAAGATGTAGGCCAATGCCCAACCACCAACCACAGGGTAGAAGCCCATGATCAAAAGACCACTGAAAACTCCCATAACGCCAGTGAACGTCCAGCGTCGGTCAGTTGTTTTGAATGCACCTACGGCAGAAAGACCTGTCTTACGACCAATAGCGAACTCTGTCAGCATCACGCTAAAACCGATAAAAATTACAAAGATAAGATAGATAGCAACGAATGCACCGCCGCCACTCTCACCTGCTGTGTAAGGGAATTTCCATATATTGCCTAAACCGACAGCGGAACCCGCTGCTGCCATTACGAAGCCTAGTTTAGACCCCCACGTATCACGTGGTGCTGCTGTATTAGTTGTAGCCACGCTTTTTCTCCAAAATTAGTTTGTTGTGTATGCATAGAGATAGGCGTCTAAAAAGTTTATGTAAAAATTATTGTACACTTATAAAATAAGCGTTCGACGCACTATGTCTAGAAAGTAAAGCAGCTCCCCTTTAAAATTGGAACCCCAAAAAAGTACATTTATCGCACAAGTGTCGAGTTACGCAGGTTAAATGCTGCTTTTTTGTTCAAAAGTTAAAGAATGACCTTATTTTTCACATTAAAATAACAGAATCAGCTGTTATGAAATTCGTTCCTCATATAAGGTCAATCCCACGTCTGAATGGGAAATCTATTCCCCCAACCCACTTTTATGCTTAATATCCTAGAAGGGCATATTACTCTGAGCGTATATGGACAAGTTTTATCACTTTCTTACTTTAGCTGGCATCGGGCTATATTGGTTACTGGTCGCAGGTGTGACCATTCGTGTCGTTTTAAAGCGCCGTGCAGTGAGCGTGTCTTTAGCTTGGCTAATGATCATTTATATCCTTCCCGTTCTGGGTGTCGCATGTTATTTCCTCTTCGGTGAACTGAACTTAGGCAGAAAGCGAGCCGAACGTGCGAAAGAGATGTTTACACCATTCGAGAAGTGGTTCAGTCAGTTGAACGACTGTAACGCGCACAACCCAGAAACGATGGGAAGGCACATCTACCGAATTGATGAACTTTGTAACAACCGCCTTGGTCTTCCCGCATTGAGCGGTAATACATTGTCGCTGCAACAGTCACCTAATGAGATTTTGCATTCCATTATTGAAGACATCGAAAACGCGCAGAGCAGTATTCGAATGGTATTCTACATTTGGCATCCAGGTGGTTTGGCTGACTCTGTCGCTTCTGCACTTATCCAAGCGGCTAAACGCGGCGTAGATGTCAAGCTATTGCTCGATTCAGCAGGTAGTCCGCGTTTTTTCAGAAGCCCTTGGTATCGAATGATGCAGGATGCTGGAATTGAAGTTATTCAAGCGCTAGAAGTGAAGATGTGGCGTATTTTCTTACGTCGTCTTGATCTTCGCCAACATCGCAAGATCATCGTAATTGATGATGAAATTGCTTATACCGGTTCAATGAACCTGGTTGACCCGGCTTACTTCAAGCAAAACAGTGGCGTCGGGCATTGGGTGGACATCATGGTTCGCATTACGGGACCAACGGTAAACGTATTGAGTGCCATCCACTGTTGGGATTGGGAAGTCGAAACTGGCGAACGTCATTTACCAAGACTACCTGAATGCAAGATCGATGAGAGTGAATTCCAACACCCTATTCAGGTTGTGCCTTCTGGCCCAGGTATGCCGGAATATCTGATCTATCAAGTATTAACATTGGCAATAAACCAAGCCAATCGCTCGGTACGAATCACAACACCATATTTCGTGCCCAATGCTGATTTACTCGAAACGTTAAAGATGACAGCACAACGAGGCATTGACGTTGAACTCATTATTCCACATAAAAATGACTCTATGATGGTGCAATGGGCGTCACGCGCTTTTTATAGTGAGCTCTTGAGTGCAGGGGTCAAGATTTATGAGTTTTATGGTGGTTTGCTGCATACAAAATCTGTCGTAATTGACGACCAATTCTGTTTAGTTGGCACCGTAAACATGGATATGCGCAGCTTGTGGCTGAACTTCGAAGTGACCCTCGCCGTTGATGACGAAGAGTTCACCAAGCAAATGTCTTGGTTACAAGATAGCTATATTAAGCAATCTCACACTGTTGTATTGGAAGAATGGGAGAAAAGGAGCCTATTTTCTCGGTTCTTAGAGCGAGTGTTCTATCTCTTCAACCCACTCCTCTAATACCTCAAATACACCGACTAAAAAACCTCCAGCGCTACATGCATCCTGCTGGAGGTTTGTTCTTTTAGCTCCCTATCTACACGATACCTCTCGACATCATTACCTGTTCATCTTGGCTGTTATTGGCTGATAGTTGACTTTTCCCTTGCATAACCTACGTCGTCCATGTTTTAAATATTCAAAACCGCAATATTTAAGACAGGGAACTTTTATGTCAGAGGGAAAAAAAACCAAACTCATTACCGCTGGCCGCGATAAAAAGTGGACAAATGGTGTTGTAAACCCACCCGTTCAACGCGCTTCAACCGTGGTATTCAATACCGTTGCAGAAAAGAACCAAGCCACCATTAATCGTGCAAACAAAACATTGTTTTATGGTCGCCGAGGCACCAACACGCACTTTGCTTTCCAAGACGCAATGGTTGAGATTGAAGGTGGAGCTGGTTGCGCGCTTTACCCTTGTGGAACGGCAGCAATTTCAAATGCCATCCTCTCTTTCGTTGAAACTGGCGATCACATTCTAATGGTGGACACTTGTTACGAACCAACTCGTGACTTTTGTAACACCATCATGAAGAAAATGGGCATCGAAACCACCTATTATGACCCAATGATCGGTGAAGGTATCCGAGACTTGATTCAGCCGAATACCAAAGTCCTTTTCTTGGAGTCTCCTGGTTCAATAACCATGGAAGTCCAAGATGTACCTACATTAGCACGCATTGCCCATGAGCAAGATATCATCGTGATGCTAGACAATACATGGGGAGCTGGCGTGAACTTCTCTCCTTTCGAGCATGGCGTAGACATTTCCATTCAAGCGGCAACTAAGTATATCGTTGGACATTCAGATGTCATGCTAGGTACTGCTGTGGCTTCTGAAAAGTATTGGGATCAGCTTCGTGAACAAAGCTACCTGATGGGTCAGTGCGTTTCTCCTGACGACGCATACCTAGGTCTTCGAGGTATTCGCACGTTGGATGTTCGCCTAAGACAGCACGCAGAAAGCAGTTTAAAAGTCGCTCAGTGGCTCGCTTCTCGCCCAGAAGTTGATCATGTCCGCCATCCAGCTTTAGAAACAAATCCTGGCCATGAGTTTTTCAAACGAGATTTCACAGGTGGAAACGGCTTGTTTTCATTTGTTCTCAAAACGTCTTATCCAAAAGCGACGACGGCTCTGCTTGATGGTATGAAACACTTCAGTATGGGTTACTCTTGGGGCGGTTATGAAAGCCTCATTCTAGCTAACGAACCTAAGAGCTTTAACAGCCTGAGAACCATAGCTCACCCACACTTTGAAGGTACTTTGGTTCGTATTCATATTGGCTTAGAAGACGTAAATGACTTGATCGCTGATTTAGAGGCTGGTTTTGCGCGTTATAATGCCTTAATGCTTGAAAAAGAAGCCTCCCTATAACAATGATTGAATCGCCCTGCATTGCGGGGCGTTTTTATAAGCCCCTGACTTAATTAGAATTAACTAACATTCACCCGAATCATTAATTAATGTTAATCATTTGTGTTGTTTTTCAATTGAGCAGTCACAGAATGAAATAATGTGCCACAAATAGGCTTTCCAAATTTAGAGTTTCTCTCCTACTTTTTATCATTCATAAGAGGTCATACCACAAGGAGATAGTTTTGAAACTCAAATTTATAGCGCTAATGCTTTTTACCTTAGTTACCGTCCCAATAACCTCCGTATCCGCTGCAACAGGTTATACCCAAACCAAGTATCCGATTGTTCTGGTTCACGGTTTGTTTGGTTTTGATACCCTGGCAGGCGTTGATTACTTTTTCGGAATACCACATTCCTTAACAAAAGATGGCGCTACGGTTTATGTTGCACAGGTATCCGCGACCAATAGCAGCGAAGTTCGAGGGGAGCAACTGCTTGCTCAAGTAGAAACCTTACTTGCAGCAACAGGCGCAGAGAAAGTCAATCTCATTGGTCACAGTCATGGTGGTCCAACAACGCGCTATGTTGCCTCTGTCCGTCCTGACCTAGTCGCATCAGTTACGAGTATAGGAGGCGTTAATAAAGGGTCTAAAGTAGCAGATTTAGTTCGTGGCACCGTATCTGAGGGTTCGGGTAGTGAGCAGCTCGCGGTAAAACTGGCGCAAGGCTTAACTACTCTTATTAATCTTCTATCAGGTGGTTCTGATCTCGACCAAGACCCTTTAGCCTCACTAGCAGCATTAACCACGGAAGGATCATTAGCGTTTAACCAACACTACCCGGAGGGAGTCCCTACCAGTGAATGTGGTAATGGTGACTTTCTGGCTTCAAATGGCGTTTATTACTACTCATGGACCGGATCATCCACTTTTACAAACGTTTTCGATCCGACCGACGCTGCCATGATGGTACTTGGCTTAGCCTTTGATGGGCCAAATGATGGCTTAGTTGGTGCGTGCAGCACACATTTGGGCAAAGTCATACGTGATGATTATCAAATGAACCATTTGGATGAAATTAACGGCCTACTCGGTATTCATCATCTTTTTGAAACCGATCCAGTCACGCTTTATCGCCAACATGCAAATCGTCTCAAACTTCAAGGTTTATAAGAGGTCATCACAATGAAGAAAGTCGCTCTCACCACTTTTATCCTGCTCTCGATATTTGGCGTGATAGCGCTTTCTCTGTTGCAAAGCGACAAACAACAAGAGATAACCTCTAACCATTCGCCATCTCAGCAAGATATAGCCGCCGATGTCTCTTCTCCAAAAGATTTCTTCGAATATTCTCTTAGCCGGCTGGGCGAAGAAGATCTCGATACGATCAAAGCGGAAGTCAATGATGACACTTTAGCAAAGCAAACTCTGAATATTGATGCCACACTTTTTCAAGCCTACCTTTCCTACAAGCAAGCACTCACTGCATTAGAGCCTTTTGAGCACAACCACCTAACGCTTGAACAGTTAACCATGCTGAATGAAGCAATACTGAACTTACAGCTTCAATACTTTAACGAGGTGCAGATAACCCAGTTGTTTGACGAAGAAAACCGACTTCGCCAGCTTGCATTAGAAAAGCTGACGATCAAAAAACAGGCATCGGATATCGAGAGTCAAACACACCTTCTCAATCAAGCGTTATCAGAACAACCGGATTACATACGAGAAAGTGAACGCAATAACGCATTAGCAGAGCAGCTCGAGCAAGCTTCTCAGCTTGATTCACAAGACAAGTACATCGCCCGTGTTGCTCTGGTAGGAGATGCCGGAGCGCAGAGGCTGCAAAAGCTTGATGAGCAAAGAGCATCATTTAAGACTCAACTCGCCACTTACTTAAAGCAGCGTCAAAATATTCTGAATAGGGATTTTCTAGGGCAAGACGAAAAACAGTCAGAAATCACTGCTTTAAGAAAACAAAGCTTCGATGCCACTCAATGGCGTCGAATCGAAGCTTTGGAACGTATTCATGATAGCCAGAACTAACAACATTAGCTTAATCGCCAAACGTTACTTATTCTGCTTTTTAGGACATCCAACGATATGGTCATCCACCATGCCGACGGCTTGCATGAAAGCATAACAGATGGTTTCACCGACAAACTTGAAGCCTTTCTTTTTTAGGAATTTACTCATGGCTTTGGATTGCTCTGTCGAAACTGGCACGTCACTCATATGTTGCCATTGATTAATGATTGGTTCGCCGTCCACGAACTGCCACAACGCGTCTGATAAACTTCCGTATTCAGCAATTAACGCTTTAGCCGCTTTGGCATTACTGAATACCGAGTTAATCTTTCCGCGATGTCTCACAACATCGAAGTTTTCCACGATGTATTCAGCGCGTTCTTCATTTCTTTGTTCCAACGCATCTAGATCGTAATTCTCGAACGCTTCTCTATATCCTTCGCGCTTTTTAAGAATGGTAATCCAACTAAGCCCAGCTTGCGCACCTTCCAACGTAATAAATTCAAACAGGACTTGGTCGTCATATACTGGCACGCCCCATTCGGAATCATGATATTTGCGCTCTAATGGGTGATTCGTCGCCCACGCACACGTTTTTTGTTCTGTCATTATTCTTCCTTAAAAAGCGCCTCTAACTGATGAGCTAGAGGCGCGATATTTTTCATCGTTATATCAGTAGCACTAAGCCTGTTTCGGTACTGCCACTTTATGGAACAAACGATACAACACTGGCACGACAATCAGTGTCAGGACTGTCGCAAAACCCAAACCAAACATAATCGTAACCGCCATTGGTTTGAAGAAAATATCTGGCAACAGTGGGATCATACCAAGGATCGTCGTGATAGCAGCCATACAAACGGGACGGACGCGACTTACCGCAGCATCAACGACCGCGTCATAAGCCTCTTTACCGGACTTCATTTCAATTTCAATTTGGTCCAGTAATACGATGCCATTTTTGAGCACCATTCCCGATAAGCTTAAGAAGCCGAGCAATGCCATAAAACCAAACGGCGTGTTGAGCGCCAACAAACCGGTAGTGACACCAATTAACGCCAGCGGCACGGTAAGCCAAACAATGAGTGGCTCTTTGATAGAGTTAAATAGGAATACAGTGATCAAGAACATGAACAAGTACCCCATTGGCATGGTAGTAAACAGCGACTCTTGAGCATCACCAGAAGATTCGTATTCACCACCCCACTCTAGTGAATAGCCAGGAGGCATTTGAATCGCTTCGATTTGGGGCTGTAAACGTTTTTGCAACGTCGATGCGGTTTCTTCACCTAGAATATCAGGGTCTGCCATCACAGTGAGCATACGCTTACGGTTCTTACGTACGATGATAGGATCCTCCCAACGCATGTCGTAACCCATTGTGACTTGTTGAAGTGGGATAAACTCACTCTGTGCTGGACTCCATATTTTCATGCCTTCGATGTTACGGATATCAATGCGCTCATCTTCTGGTAAACGAGCCACGATAGGCATGAGCGTCGTGCCGTCTCGGTATAAGCCTATCGTCATTCCAGAGAATGACATGGACAAGAAATCATCGACGTCCGATTTGGTAATGCCATAGCGACGCGCCTGACTCTCGTTAAACTGAGGTTCAAGAACTTGGGTTCGTTCACGCCAATCATGCCTGATATTTGTTGCCTGAGGATCGGCGTACATGATGTCCTTGACCTGAGCGGCTATCGTACGAAGGACGGTTGGATCTGAACCAATAATGCGCGCTTCAATTTTTGCACCACCACCAGGGCCTAACTCAATCTGTTTGAGTTTGTAATTGATTTCTGGGTAGTTGGCTTTTAAATACTCTCGAAATTTCGCCATTAATGGTTTTAACGCTTCGTAGTTTTCCACACGAGTGGTTATCTCACCATAAGCCGCATAACTTTTCTCTGGCGCGTACGTTAACATGAAGCGCTGTAAGCCTTTACCCGCGGTCGTCGTGATATGGTCAACATGCTCTTGCTTAGCTAACCAACTTTCTAACTCTTTAAGCGTTGTGTTGGTTGCTCGAATATCAGTTCCTTCTGGCATCCATACATCTAACTGAAAAATCGGCGTTGTCGAAGATGGGAAAAACGCTTGCTTCACAAAGGTGAACCCGTAAACACTTGCCGCTAATCCCGCAATCAGCACCACAACGGTAAACCAAGCACGACGCATACAAAACTGAAGAAACTTTTTATAAATAACGAAAATAACCCCGTTATATGGATCATTTTCTTCCCCTTCACCTTGTTTAATCTTCTGGCCTTTAAAGAAGATATCAGCAAAGAATGGTGTCAACGAGATAGCGGTAAACCAGCTCAACATTAAAGAGATCAGCAGAACCGTAAATAAAGTGCCACAGTATTCGCCCGTCGAGTCTTCAGACAGTCCAATTGGCGCAAATGCAGTTACCGCAATCACAGTTGCCCCAAGTAATGGCCACTTTGTTTGGGTAACAATGTCGGTCGCTGCTTGGAGTCGAGTTCGCCCTTTTTGAGTACCAATCAAAATCCCCTCAACCACGACGATTGCATTGTCCACCAGCATACCCAATGCGATAACCAAGGCACCTAATGAAATCCGCTGTAAATCTATCGCGAGATACTTCATGAAAATGAACGTACCCAGCACCGTCAGCAGCAAGATTAAACCGATAAGTAGCCCAGAACGTAGCCCCATAAAGAACAGAAGTACGATAATGACGATACCGACAGCTTGAGCCAAGCTGACAACAAAACCGCTAACCGATTTATCCACCTCTTTAGGCTGACTGTAAATTTCCGAGATTTCGATACCGACAGGTTGTTGGTACTTTAGCTCGGCAAGGCGATGATCAAATGCTTTTCCGACTTCAACCACATTGACGCCTTCAGCAAAAGAAACACCCACGTTCAGTGCAAGGCTGCCGTTAAAATTAATAACATTACTCGGTACTTCTACATACCCGCGTTTTATTTCCGCCACATCTTTCAAGAAAATGAGCCCCTGAGCGCCCGACTCAGTAATTAACAAATCACCCAGCTCCTCCACACTCTGGAACTCGCCAGTCGGCTGAATTCTGATGTACTCGTCACCAATTCTGATCGCTCCTGCGTCAGAAACCACGTTTTGCGTCGAAAGAAGATTAAACACGGTATCCGGAGCAAGACCTATACTGCTCAGCTTTTTCATCGATACTTCGATGAAAACTTGTTCTTGCTGTTGCCCGGATACCGAAACTTTACTCACGCCATCAACCAGTTCGAGCTCTCGGCGTAAGTAATCGACGTAATCCAGTAGCTCTTTATAGCTATAACCGTCGCCAGTCACCGCTAACAAAATCCCGTAAACATCACCAAAATCATCGATCACTTGAGGTTCATTCACACCTGGAGGCAACGTCCCTTTAAGGTCGTTCACTTTACGGCGCAACTCATCCCAGATTTGTGGCAGATCATCAGGGCCATAATTGTTCTTCATCGTGACCGTGATTTGCGATAATCCTCGGCTAGAAATCGAATTCACTTCATCAACATAAGTAAGCTGCTGAATCGCTTTTTCGATTGGATACGTCACTTCTTCTTCGACTTGTTGCGGTGTCGCACCAGGGTAAGAGGTCACTACCATCGCATCTTTAATAGTAAAAGCAGGGTCCTCAAGACGCCCTAAACCAAAGAATGCGGCGATACCACCAATCAAAAATATCAGTGCAACCATCCAACTGATGACGCGATTTCGGATGAAGTACGCAGCAATACCGGTCACATCATCATCACTTTGAGGCACTGATTTATTAAGATCGCTCATAGACCGGCCTCCTGCGTAGCCATTTCCTGTATCACTTCCACTTTCATGCCATCCCTTAATCGAGAAACACCGGCAATCACAACTTTGTCTTTGAGCATGAGACCATCAAGGATTTGAATGGACGTTTTAGATGCCTTACCTGCTCGCACCTGTTTGCGCGATACCGTATTGTCGTCATTCAGTACCCAAACAAATTTGTTTTCGCGCCCCAGCTCGTCACCATCCGCATTAAAAATGGCTTCGATAGGAACATTAATTCCTAGGTTGAGATCAAGCCCAACATTCTCGTCTTTAGAAGTTACTTCAACAGCCATCCCATCTAGAATGTACTCTTCTTCCGGCATAGGAAGCGACAGTGTGACAGTAAACGTACCTGTTGTTGGATCGGGCTCAGTCGTAAACTCTTTTACCGTCGCGTTGTATTCGTTACCGCTGGGCACGCGCACCAATGCTTTGATCGCGGTGAGTCTCTCTTCCGTTGGCGGTTGGTTCACATAGAGGCGGTCTGGAAGCTGAATCAACACTTCGACTCGCTCCAAGCTGTGAATATTAACGATATGCTGTCCGACTTGAACATTTTCGAATTGGTCGATATTAACTCGCGAAATAATCCCATCTACGGGCGCTTTTAAGGCAGTAAATGATAGACGAAGTTTGGCTAACTGAAGCTCTGCTAAGGCGATTTGTCGTTGTGCTGCAATTTCATCAAACTGAGACTTAGCTAATAGGCCTTTATCAACCAAAGGGCGTGAGCGGCGATACTGACTGTCGACAACAGAAAAACGCGCACTCGCATTATCTACATCCAACTCATAGTCCGTGGGATCTAGTGTTGCAATAACATCACCCTTCGTGACTTTGTCGCCCTCTTTTACCATGATGCTGCTGACTTCTCCTGCCACTCTGAAGCTCAAATGAGAGCGATCCGCTGCATTCGCAACCGCAGGGAAGTACAAGTTGTCGTCCACCTTGTTTCCCGCTAATGACGTAACTCTAACTCGTGGCGTTTCGAGCTCTTTTTCTGGCGCCTTATCCCCACAGCCAACGAGAAAAAGCGTTGAAAGTAAAGTCGCTAGAGAGATGATTCCTTTCATATTACAACCCTCTTTCCTTAATCCACGCTCTTACCTTAATTCCGGGTTCAATTACACTGACACCCGAGATAATGATTTGGTCGCCATCGTTAAGCCCAGCTAACACTTGATTTTTGTCATTCATCTCAATTGCGGCTTTAGACACAATGCCTTGCTCATCGACACGCCAAACGTATGTTTTGCCGTTTTCTTCTAGCAACGCGGAGTTAGGAATCTTTGTCGCTCCTGCACTTTTGGACAGGAGGTAAGCATTGCCAGACATTCCCGGCAAAAGGCCTATTTCTGCTGGCCGCTCCATGACCATCGTGACTTTGTAACTGCCCGTTTTAGGGTCGGCTTCTGTATCGATTTCCTGAAAGGTTAAGTCAAAGGCTCGCTCGGGGAACGCATCAAATATCATTCTGGCAGAGACATCGCTCCCCTGGGTGTAACGATTTAGAAGATAGTCTGGGATTTGGAATATCACTTTGAGGAGTTGGTTGGACTGAATATTCATCACCCCTTCTTTCGCGGCAACATATTCATGGTTTTCTGCTGGAATGTACGAAATAGTGCCATCATATGGCGCGACAAGTTTGGTATATCTTAAGTTTGCCTTTGCTTGATTCCATTGAGCTTTTGCCGAGTTGTGGTTCGCTTTTGCCTCATCAAAATCTTGCTCAGATACTACTTGGTCTTTACGTAGCTTTTGGTATCGCTTGTATTGCACATCTGCGAGCAAAAAATTTGCCCGAGCTTGCTGTTCGAGCAGAGAATATTCATCTGGGTTTAATGACGCCAAAACATCACCTTTACTGACGACTTGACCTTCATTCACTTCTATCGTTTGAAGAAGCCCTGGAACTCGAAATGTCAGTACTGCTCTATCGCCAGCTTCCGTCGTGGCAGGAAAATGTCGCTCAAACTGGGCATTGCCAACAGATACTGTAAATAGCTTCGCAGGACGCGATTCAGGTTCAGGAACAGGAGGAAGTTCTTTACCGCACCCCGACAAGACAGCCGAGATGGCAATAGGAATGAGCAATTTTCTCATTACATTCATCCATAAAAATTGGGGGATTATTTTTAAAGTAGATGAATTTTGAACGAACTTCCAGAGCAGAAAAGATTAATAGTGCTTTAAAATTAGTAATTTGAGATAAAAAAGCAGGCTTTATGCCTGCTTCAGTTAAATCTTCTTTGGATACAAAATGCCTAGAGCTTACTGAATTCTCTGTTCACCCTATATGTATCAGACGTAACATACGCTTCCATGTTACGAATTTTGCCATCAAGACGGTCAAAATCCCTTTCCAACACACTGAGCAGTTGATCAGGGCTTTGCCCTTTCTGCCAAGGCTTACTTTTGAGCGTATGCTCTTGCTGCGCTCTGATATTTTCAGAATACGTTACTGGTTGCTTTTCTAACATAAACGCCATCGCGATGTACGCTAACAATACCAAAAACGTACCACCTAACAGCGCTGCAGAAATCACTACAATACGAATCAACCAAACTTCTGCACCAAAGTAGTTGGCAATTCCGGCGCAAACACCGGAGATTTTGCCATTTACTGGATCACGATACAGTTCTCGATTATTCATACTTGCGTCTCCATGTTGGTGACTCAGCATCCAAGATGCGCTCCAATGTATCAACTCGGGACTGCATCGCTTCCGCTTTTTCAGATAGTACCTGAAGGCGCTCTAAATCTTGGCTCGACAGTGCACTATCTGTTTTGCGTTTGCTGCGATAGTGTAAGAAGAGCCATAGTGGAGCGACAAAGATTAAAAAGACAATCACTGGTCCTGCTATAAAAAATGCCGACATAAATGGCTCCTTTCTTATTTATCTTTCGATGACATCTGTTCTTTCAGCTTTGCCAACTCTTTTTCAATTTCGTCTTGTGCCTGCAACTCTGCAAACTCTTGTTCTAGCGATTTAGCATTACCAGTTTGAGCATACAGGTCTGCTTCCGCTTCCATTTCATCCACTTTACGTGAGTACTGCTCAAATTTCGCCATCGCTTCATTAGTACGGCTAGTGTGCAGGTGTTTTTGCACATCACGACGGTTAGATGCAGTTTGGTTACGAATTGCTAGTGCTTGCTGTTTTGCGCGCGTTTCAGCAATTTTGCTTTCCAACTTACCAATCTCACCAGTAAGCTTATCGATCGTTTCTTCCACTAAGGTTTGCTCAGTGTGGAGGCCTTTAATCACTTGCTCTAGCTTTTGCTTTTCAATTAACGCTGCACGAGCTAGATCTTCGCGCTCTTTAACTAATGCTAAGCTCGCTTTTTGGCCCCATTCGCCAATTTGCTCTTCTAACGTTTCAACCTTACGAGCCAACTCTTTCTTGTCTGCAATCGCTTTAGCCGAGTTAGTACGCACTTCAACAAGTGTGTCTTCCATTTCTTGAATGATAAGACGGATCATTTTTTCAGGATCTTCCGCCTTGTCCAGTAATGCACTGATGTTTGAGTTAACGATATCTGCAAATCGAGAAAAAATACCCATAACGGAACTCCTCTTTTTTCCTATTTAAACTCGACAAGGTGGTGATTAACCTTGTGTCTCCCTGAATATATAACAAGTAACGTGCCAACTTATAATTTTCTTTTAAATCAGAGTGTTATTCATTTTGTTGTCGTTACACACTATTGTGCTATGATGTTTTTCACCAACTGTTGGTGAAATTTACTAACTCTATCTCTAAATCATGGCTCGGCTGTTAAATAAGAAGGACTTTATGAAGCAAAACCTGATTGGTGAATCACCTGCTTTTCTCGCTGTACTAGATAAAGTATCACAACTTGCACCCATTGAGCGCCCTGTCCTCATCATTGGTGAACGAGGTACGGGTAAAGAACTCATCGCTCAGCGTTTGCATTATTTATCAAGACGTTGGGATAAACCACTACTATCACTCAACTGTGCGACATTAAGCGAAGGGCTAATAGATTCCGAATTGTTTGGACATGAATCCGGCTCCTTCACGGGCTCTAAAGGTAAACATAAAGGGCGTTTCGAGCGTGCCGAGGGCGGTACTTTGTTTCTTGACGAACTGGCAACCGCACCACTTTTAGTTCAAGAAAAGCTATTACGTGTCATTGAATATGGTGAATATGAGCGAGTTGGCGGTCATACCGCTCTCAATGCGGATGTTCGACTTGTTTGTGCAACCAATGCCGACCTACCAAAATTGGCAGAGCAAGGTGATTTTCGTGCAGATCTGCTCGACAGGCTAGCCTTCGATGTCATTATGTTGCCGCCTCTTCGCGAGCGCAAAGAAGACATTCTCTCTTTAGCAGAGCACTACGCGATGAAAATGTGTCGTGAACTGCAACTGGAATACTTTGTCGGTTTTACCCCAAAAGCGCAGCAGTCGCTTATTGAATATGAATGGCCCGGTAACGTCCGCGAACTAAAAAACGTGATTGAACGTGCGATTTACCAACATGGTCTGAATGCTCACCCAATTGATGAACTGGTTTTCAATCCCTTTGAAACGGTTTGGCACAGCGCGCTTGGCCATAGTGCAAAACAAGCAGAACAACAAGAAGAGGAAGCATCAAGCAACACTATCCAATTCCCTCTAGACTATAAACAATGGCAAGAGGAACAAGATATCCATTTACTCAATCGTGCATTGGAAGAAGCCAAGTTTAATCAACGACAAGCAGCCGAGCTACTTGGCTTGAGCTATCACCAATTACGAGGGATGGTTAGAAAATATGGTTTGGTCGGACAAAGCTAACTTGACCGAGAGTACTCAATCAATACACGAGCTCGTGACTGCGCTCTAATTCGCATGCATTTATGGCATAACACCTTACAGTGTATGGATTTTATGTTTGGAGCGAGTTCACAAAGGTGATAAATTAGCGAGATCATTTTCGCTTGTTAGCTTTGAAAGAGTAAGATCAAACGAAACGAGCAAGATCCAATGAACATTTCATATTATGAATGCTTTTATAAGATTATCGCTGAGCCTTATTGGGATTAGCCTACTGACCGCTTGTGGCGATGAAATTGACCACAATGATATTCGCAAAGCTGGCTTTGTGTTTTGCGGACAAGGTAAGCCGACCACGTTTAACCCTCAGCTTATTGATAGCGGTATTACCGCAGAGGCTCTGAGCCCGCAGCTGTACGATACGCTGCTCACGCTCGATCCTAAATCACATCAGCCCGTGGCAAGCATCGCCGAGAGTTGGTCAGTAAATGAATCAGGGACGGAATACACGTTTAAGCTTAAACGTGGTGTTAAATTCCAAACCACGCCTTGGTTCACACCCACTCGCCCATTGAATGCAAAAGATGTGGTATTTAGCTTCAAGCGAATCATCGATGTAGACCATCCTTTTCACCAAGTAGGTGGTGGTTTTTATCCATGGTTTGCAGGGTTAGATTTTCAAAACCTACTCCAAGACGTGGTTGCAATAGATGAGCATACGGTAAGGTTTACGTTATCTCAGCCAAACTTTTCTTTCTTGGCCAATATTGCCACCAGCCATGCGGTTATCTTGTCTGCGGAGTATGGACAGCAATTGGCAGCAAAAGATCATAAAGAAGAAATCGACCAACTTCCTATCGGTACCGGCCCTTATCAATTAAAAGAGTACCAAGTGAACGATTTGATTCGATTAGAGCGTCATTCTAATTACTGGAAGTCACCAGCAAAAATGGAACAAGTGGTGTTCGATATCTCTCACAGAGGCACGGGTACATTAGCTAAACTTTTAAGAAACGAGTGTGACGTACTCTCTTCACCTATTTCGAGCCAAATACCTGTCATTCAAGAAAATGACAACCTTGAGCTGACGGCTACACCAGCTAACAACGTTTCCTTTATTGCGATAAACACAGAAACCACCGCGCTGAGTGATGCTCGAGTTCGCCAAGCTCTTAACTTAGCGATCAACCGTCAAAATATTTTAGATTCGGTTTACTACGGAACTGGCTCCCAAGCTTATACCTTGCTACCACCAAATTCATGGGCTTATCAAAAAGACAGCGTAAAAATTCGTTATGACCGGAATTATGCATTGGCACTACTTCGAGATGCAGGCTACGAAGACGGCCTAGAATTGACCATGTGGGTACCACTTGAACCACGTGCTTTTAACCCAAGCCCTCGCAAGACTGCGGAGTTAATCCAAGCGAATTTTGCCGATATTGGGGTTAAATTAACGCTACTGACCGATGATAGGTTTGAACGTGTGGATTTGGAGAACATCAACGATATCGATTTACTTTTAACAGGTTGGATTGGTGATACCGGGGATCCTGACAACTTTTTCCGCCCTTTATTATCTTGCGAGTCTGACCGCGTTGGCCTTAACGTGTCCATGTGGTGTAACGATGACTTCGATTTCTTGCTCGATTTGGCGTTAGAAACTCAAGAACCGCGTTACCGTTTGAACCTATATCGCCAAGCACAGAACATTTTGAATCAAGAGTTCCCGGTTATTCCTCTGGCGCATGGCGTGCAGTTCCGTGTGCACGACAAATCGCTGACAGGCTTCAAATCAAGCCCTTTCAATGCCCAACCGTTTGATAGAGTTGAGAGAATTCACTGATGTTTTGGTATACCGTTCGACGCTTTAACCTATTTATCATCACTTTGATGATCCTTACATTAGTGGGTTTTTCTCTGCTTCGCCTTGACCCTCTCTCGCACTGGGCAAACGTTGATTTTTGGTCTGGTTGGCAAACTTACTTAATCAACCTTTCTCAGCTTGATTTTGGCATAAGTAAAAACGGCAACGCGATTTATGACGAGCTCGCCGTCGTATTCCCTGCCACTTTGGAACTGTGCTTTTTTGCCTTTTTGGTGTCCCTTTTGATCGGTATTCCACTTGGAACCGTGGCTGGGATGAAGCAAGGTAAATGGCTCGACACCAGCATTTCATTCATGTCGATGTCTGGTTATTCCGCCCCAATTTTTTGGGTGGCTCTGTTACTTATCATGGTTTTTTCATTAGAGTACCAACTCTTTCCCGTGGCAGGACGATATGACCTGCTTTACGAAATTGATCATGTAACCGGATTTGCCATTATCGACGCATTCATGGCGAAAGGTGAATACCGCGCTCACGCACTGCAAAGCGTCATTGAGCATATGGTGCTGCCATGTTTGGTGCTTGCTTTGGCTCCAACCACCCAGGTTGTCGGACTAATGCGCTCCTCGGTAGCGGAAGTGATGAGCCAAAACTACATCCGTGCAGCGAGAATCAAAGGTCTTTCTAACCGCGAAATCGTAACTCAACATGTATTGCGGAATGCGATACCGCCTATCATTCCCAAGG
Organism: Vibrio sp. YT-16; assembly: GCF_033337405.1. Classification (NCBI taxonomy): domain Bacteria; kingdom Pseudomonadati; phylum Pseudomonadota; class Gammaproteobacteria; order Vibrionales; family Vibrionaceae; genus Vibrio; species Vibrio sp. YT-16. Next base: position 230,520 of record NZ_JAWOQQ010000004.1, on the reverse strand, counting down.
TTGGTGTTCAACTTTCGAGTATGATTACCTTAGCTATCATCACGGAGTCTATTTTTAACTGGCCAGGTATTGGTCGTTGGCTTTTAGATGCGCTAGCAAGCCAAGACTATGCATCTATCCAAGCTGGCGTGATGGTACTTGCGACTTTGGTTCTTACCGCTAACATACTCTCGGATTTGATTGGCGCGATGATTAACCCTTTAGTTCGAAAGGAATGGTATGCTAACAAATAACGTTTATCAGGAAGAGCGCATTCCAACACAGTTTGAGCGTTTTTGGCGAAGCTACCGCGCCAACGGACTAGCCATGTTTGGCTTGTGGTGCTTGGTGTTTATCGTCCTTATTACCATTTTTGCCCCCCTACTTGCACCATTTGACGCCCAAGCACAGTCAGGTGAGTTGCTTGTGCCGCCATCATGGGCTCCAGCAGGAACGGTTGATTACTTTTTGGGGACCGATGACTTAGGTAGAGATATTCTTTCGCGCCTGATTATGGGCTCTCAGCTGACATTTGGCGCTGCTGTCGCCATCACCGCAATTGCTGCCGTTGTAGGCTGTTTAATTGGCGTATTGGCAGGTATGACGAAAGGCTTACTGTCGAGTACTCTCAACCACTTGCTCGATACCGTCATGTCGATCCCGTCGCTCTTATTAGCAATCATTTTTGTGGCATTTCTAGGCTTTGGTGGGTTCAATATTTTACTCGCAATCTGCTTGGCTTTGATTCCGCGTTTTATTCGCTCCGTTTATATCGCAGTCCACACCGAAGTTGAAAAAGACTACATAATGGCAGCACGCCTTGATGGCGCTAATGATTTCTACTTACTGTGGAGTTCAATTCTTCCTAACATTCTGACGGTCATTGCCGCTGAAATCACACTCGCGCTCTCTGCTGCGATTTTAGATATTACGGCACTGGGTTTTCTTGGCCTAGGCGCACAGGCACCAAGCACCGAGTGGGGAGCAATATTAGGTGACTCTGTCGAGCTTATTTATATTGCACCTTGGACAGTGACCCTACCCGGCCTGACCATCATGTTTACTGTTATTACCCTAAACTTAGTAGGTGAAGGTGTACGTCAAGCGCTTAATGCGGGGATCGAATAATGCCGTTGTTAGATATTCGACATTTGACCATTGAGATCGAAACACCTCAAGGGTTGGTCAAAGCCGTTGACCGAATGAGCCTAACTTTGAACGAAGGCGAAATTCGTGGTCTTGTAGGTGAGTCTGGCTCTGGAAAAAGCTTAGTTGCAAAAGCGATTGTCGGTGTGAGTAAAGATAACTGGCGCATCACCGCTGACCGTATGCGCCTTGGCAATATTGACTTGCTTCAGCTTACGCCAAAAGAGCGTCGGCGCGTCATTGCTCGTGATATTGCGATGATTTTCCAAGAGCCTTCAACTTGTCTTGACCCTTCAGAGGAAGTCGGGCGTCAATTGATTGAATCCATTCCATCTCGCGCATTTGAAGGGAAATGGTGGGAGCGATTTAAATGGCGTAAAAAACAGGCCATCGCGCTTTTGCATAAAGTGGGTATTAAAGATCACAAGCGTTTAATGGGTAGCTACCCTTATGAACTGACTGATGGTGAGTGTCAAAAGGTCATGATTGCCATGGCGATTGCGACCAAACCTAAATTGCTGATAGCAGATGAACCAACCAACGACTTAGACCCGATTACCCAATCGCAAATTTTGCGTCTGTTGAGCCGCATGAACCAACTTAATAACACAACCATTCTGCTTATCGGCCACGACTTAGCGACCATAACACAGTGGGCAGGACGTATTACGGTAATGTATTGTGGTCAGTCGGTGGAGTCTGCCGATACCAGTAAAATCATTGCGGCACCCAAGCACCCGTACACCGATGCCTTGCTTAAAGCGATGCCTGACTTTAATGATTGGGTACCACACAAGCAAAAACTCCAATCCCTACCGGGCTCGATTCCGCCATTGCAGCATCTGCCTATCGGTTGTCGCCTCGGACCACGTTGCCCATATGCGCAGAAACAATGTGTAGAAATTCCACACACCAGACGAATTAAGAATCATAAATTTAACTGCCACTTTCCATTGAACACGGAGAAAAAGTCATGAGTGCGTTACTTGAAGTCGATAATTTATCGAAGCAATTTGTTACGCGCTCCCGTCTGTTCAAACGTCAGGTTAATGAGGCAGTTAAACCGGTAAGCTTTACTTTAGAGCCAGGACAAACTATTGGTTTTATTGGTCAAAACGGGTCAGGAAAATCCACACTAGCTCGTATGCTTGCTGGCGTTGTTGAACCAAGCTCCGGAGAGATCCGTGTGAATGGCGAACGATTGGAGCACAAAGATTACGCGACACGCTGCAAGCTCATCCGCATGATTTTCCAAGATCCAAACACATCGTTAAACCCACGAATCCAGATTGGTCGTATTTTAGAAGGTCCGCTAAAGCGAAATACCAACATGCCGCCAGATGCGCGCATGCAGCGTGTAAAGAACACCCTGCTCCGCGTAGGATTGCTGCCTGAGCACGCCTATTTTTATCCACAAATGCTAGCTGCCGGTCAAAAACAGCGCGTGTGTTTGGCTCGTGCACTTATTCTTCAACCTTCCATCATTGTCGCTGATGAGGCGTTAAACGGTTTGGATATGGCAATGCGCTCGCAGATCATTAACTTATTCCTCGAGTTGCAAGAAGAGATGGGATTGTCATTTGTGTACGTGTCTCAGCATATTGGCATTGTTAAGCATATTACTGATAAAGTGATGGTGATGCATGAAGGTGAAGTGGTCGAGTTTGGCGAGACCAACCAAGTATTGACTCATCCCGAGCATCCTATTACTCAACGACTAGTCGAAAGCCACTTTTATAAAGCGCCAAGCCATCAAACAAAATAGCTTATCAAAGATGTAATCGTGCAAATGTAAAGAAGCCTGCTTTAACGCAGGCTTCTTTATTGCATGGGTACTAATCAAAAAACTAACGGCGGCTCGCTTGTTTGCGCAGTTCAAAATCAAACTCGTCAGGAAACAATACGACCCCTTCTTCATTTTGATTTGGGAATACAACAATCGATAGCTCGTCATCCTCTAGACCAGAGGTCCAACGGCTGTGCCAATTGTTTAAAGAGATCGCCTCAGGCTCGCAATCTTCCCAATCACCATTCGCCCATTGCAAAGCAAATTCTTCGTTTGGCCATACTGGTACACAATCATCATCTTCTGTATTTAACATGACACAGCCATGTTCGTCTTTCAGAATCCAAACCTTACGATTCGCCACAATCTCTTTTACGCAGTACTTTAAACGTTGCTCTTCGTTGTAGCGATTAATGGTATCCATCTGCTCTTGGGTCAGTTGCTCAGACATATTCGTCTCCTATTTCCCATAGAAAAATGCCCGCAGCTAGGCGGGCATTTAAAGTATATGCTAGAAAATTAAGCTAGCTCAGTTTGAAGCCAAGGCCAACCTTGCTTCTTACGGCTTAGCGTGTTTTCCATCATTAGCATGCCGTCTTTTTCGTGCTTAACAAGCTTCTCAGCCCACTCACCTTTGTATAGAAGACGAGTTTGAGCAGTCGTGATGTCTGTTAGCATTACAGCAGCGAACGCTAGGTTATCTTTCTCACAACGAGATTCTAGGTCTGCTTCTAGTGCTTCGATCATACCGTCAACTTGCTCAAGAGTTGCAAGTTCAACCTGACCAACCACTACGTCACGACCGTTGAATGGGTAACCTTTAAGGTCTTTCTCAACAAGCTCAGCCGCTGATAGACCTTCGATGTTTGTTTTAGCAATTAGAAGATCTTTAGTGAACGCGTCAACATCTTGTACGTCTGCGATTGCCGCTAGTTCAGCAACGGCATCTTTGTCTTTTTGTGTACAAGTTGGAGAAGCAAAACCTACTGTGTCAGATAGAATTGCTGACATCATTAGCTTAGCAATTTGTGGAGTAATCGCGTGACCTTCAATCTTGAACATGTTGAATAGAACAGTGTTGGTACAACCAACAGGCCAGATCCATGCTTCCATTGGGTTTACTGTCATCACGTCACCTAGACGGTGGTGGTCAACAATACCCGCAATTTCAGCTTCTGCGATATCGTCTGGTGCTTGTGCTAGATCTGAGTAATCTACTAGCCAAACGGTCTCACCCGCAACTGATGTGCGAAGCTCAGGAACTTCAGCGCCAGCAACTTCTAGGATGTGCTGAGTTTCACGGTTGATTTCGCCTTGGCGAATTGGCATAGCTTCAACGCCACGCGCTTTTAGAAGTTCAGTTGCAACGAGTGCACTACAAATACTGTCACTGTCTGGGTTCTTATGACCTACAACTAGAATCATGTTTCTTCCTATTCAAGTCAATTTTATACGCCGCCTAATACAGTTAATTAGGGCGTGTTTGCTCACAAAGGCCGATACTTTACCTGATTTCAGAGAGTTTGACACGAAGAAAAGTTCACAATGCTATTGCGAATAAATCTCATTTACATATAATGATAATTATTCCTATTTGCATTTGAGTAAACGATGAACGCGACCCAATTATTACACTCTGCACAACAGTTGTTTCAGCCTACTCAGTTTCGTTTAGCTTATAAGCGATTGCTGATCCCTATCGTCATGCTCATTTTGCTAGGCAATGAAAATACACGTGACGTAGCCGTACAGACGCTATCCGACTCATTCTGGGCGGTGTCATGCTATGTTGCTGCCACATTGGCTATTTATCATTATCTTTCAAACTTTATGTCGAAAACCAATCGAATTACCGAGCTATATCATCGCTCGCGTAATCATCAGGTTTTCTTTGCTTCTTTGTTGGGTGCTTTGCCTGGCTGTGGTGGCGCTATTGTTGTGACAACGCAATTTATTAGTGGCCGAGTAGGATTTGGTGCGATTGTCGCGGTACTTACTTCAACAATGGGTGACGCTGCCTTTTTACTTCTGGCCGCCAAACCAAGTGTTGGATTAGGCGTGGTTGGATTAGGCATTATCGTGGGTACTCTTTCAGGGTTAGTCGTTAATGCTTTTCATGCTGATAACTTTCTGCGACCAGAACCAAAAGAAGCACCTCAGACACATGCTTGTTGCCAACACCAGACAGACCGACACACACCCCTTGAACAACGTGCAATCAATCTACAAGGCGCATTTTGGAAATGGCTTATTGTGCCTGCTAGTGTCGTTGCTGTGTTAATGTCTTTCCAAATCGATATTAATCAGCTGTTGTCTTTGCAGGCCAATACCATTGAATGGCTGGGCGCTATCTTCGCGGTGATCACAATGTCGTTGTGGGCTATGACAAAAGAGCTCGGCGATTATCAGTCAACGGTCTCTGAAGATGAAAAAATCGTGGACTCACACCCGATTCAAAAAGCAGCACAAGATACGAATTTCGTCAGTGCTTGGGTGATCGTGGCGTTTCTGGCGTTTGAACTGACGACCTATTTTTCTGGACTCGACCTTGTAGAAACCTTTTCTCATTGGGGAATTTGGATGCCATTAGCTGGCCTAGCCATTGGTATGTTGCCTGGTTGTGGACCGCAAATTTTAGTCACTAGCCTATACATTTCTGGTGCAGCGCCACTTTCTGCGCAACTGGCCAATGCGATTTCTAACGATGGTGACGCCCTATTCCCCGCTATTGCAATGGCACCGAAAGCTGCTTTGGTCGCGACTATTTACTCGTCCATTCCTGCGTTTATTGTTGGATACGGGTATTACTTTTTATTCGAGTTCTAACGCTCAGAGCATCAAACGAGAAAGGAGCCGCAATAGGCTCCTTTCTTGATCTTGGTATTAGGCGATTTACTTCACGTTTTATGCTGTAACGATCGCTTTCGCATTGAGCCCTTTATCCACGCTCACCATTAACAACTGGCAAGGTTCTTGGTTTAGCTTTTCCCCTGTCCAGTAATCATACCAGTCCACCGGTTGATCAGACGTCAGCGTAAATTCCATCGCTCCGTAACTCGCATAATTAAACAAACAATGGAGGTCATTCTTCGTCGTTAGTTTTAAAAACGCGTGATTTAAACTCAAAGCGGTAAACTTTGCAGATTGCTGGTTACGTTGTTGACGTAACATGAGCTTAGACAGTGTCTTCTTAGCAAACGGCGTAATCTCAGGGAGCGGGTCACCAGACAGCAGCAAACCACCACTCGCTAATAACACCGTGCGATGAAATTCATACTCTTCTCTGGATGCAGATTGATTAGCTAATGAAGTGAACGTGGCGCAATCCGGGTCAATTTGCCACAATTTTCGATGCTGCCAACTACGGTAAAAGGTTTCTTTGGCTATCTGTTCGAATCGACGACTATGACGCTCTACATCGTCAGAAACACGCATTGCATCCACAAGCCCCAGAGATGGCCACATTGGCGCGTTGCAACCTAAAAGCCACGCATCACCAGCGCCTTTGGCAATCGCTTCCATTCCTAAGCGATACGCCTCAACGCCTGTAATACCAGATTGTTTACGAACACCTTTTAAGGTGCCCCAATAGTTCGCGTCTAGCTTGAACAACTCAACGCCCCACTCTTGTCTCATGACAGAGACTACATTCGTCAGATGGTCTTGTACTTCTGGGTTTGAGGTATCGAGTATGTACCAAGGCGTGCATCGCCAACCACCGTATGTGACATCTTCTGCTTTAAGTAAGCCACCATCCTTGTGACGCACAAACCAATCTGGATGCTGTTTGAAGATCTCCGACTCAGGCTGTGCAATGAAAGGCGCCATCCAAATTGCCGGCTTTTTTCCTTTTGCACGGATATTATGAATGAGCTCTTTTACGCCACCAGAAAACTTATCTGATGGGGTTAACCAATCGCCCATAAAGGCTTGATAGCCATCATCCAGAAGTACCCACTCTAGGTCTTCGAGCTTATCTTTCATACAATCTACGTTCTGCATGATGTTTTGCTCTGTCACGTCTGCGTAGTACGCGTACCACGAACACCAACCAACAGGCGCATCTTGTGTCACACCTTGGCGAACAGGATGATGCTCTGCAATCATCTCGCCATAGGTTTGATAAAGCTCGGACAGCGATTGACCGCAGAGTACCGCCACGGACTCAAGTTGATTACTTTCCCAATCCGCCACTTGAGTCAACTCACCATCAATTGCGGCTGATAAAACCCAATGCCCATCACGCAGCACAACATCAAAATAGCCTGCAAAGCGATGACATGATGTGAAGCCAAATAATGTGTAGCCCGCTGAACCTTCCACCACTAAATAGTTGTAATAACGCTTAGGGGCATCTTTAGGGTAGATTCGATAAGAAGGATTATTGTCTGGGCAGCGACCAATATCAACGGGGTGATTGATCGTTCCCGCCGTTTGCGCCAACATTTGAAAACCATCCCCAATTACGTTGGCCTCGTGCTCGTACAAAAACGGCATTTCGAATAACACTTCACGGTCGGTAAAGGTTTTATTGTGAAGACCGGCAAAAGAAAAATGTAATTGATTACCCTTGACTTCAACTTGGAAGTCATTGTTATTCACAGTGATCTCAGTGTGATTTGCTAATTGAATGCTCTGAGCCATAAAGAGTCTACTCACTTAATTATTATTGTTTAGCTTGGCGCATTATCTCCTGCTTGTCTCACCCAATTCGTTACCATCATCACGAATACCAGTCTTGTTTAACGTTATGAAGTTACTATTGAGACAACGCTCACTGAAATTTTGATAAAAAAATACCAGCCCTGAGGCTGGTATTTCGATTTATGCAAACTGCACTAATTAAGCAACTTCGATCGGACCACCAAATGAAGTGACTGGCGGCACTTTACCTGTGAACTTCTCGAAGTCTACGATACATGTGTTCGCAGAAGTCGCCTGTGCAAGCTCAGAAGAACCGATGTCTTGCGTTAGCGTGTTAGGATCACCGTAGGTACAGATTGCGCCCTCTTTCTCGTTTAGAGGACCGTACCATGCACCTTCTTCGATACGAATAACGCCACGTGGGTAGCTGTCAGTCAAAACAGCACCAGCTAACAGCTGACCACGACCGTTGAATACACGTACCAAATCACCATCTTTGATGCCTTTTGCTTTGGCATCCGCTGGGTTGATGTAAACCGGCTCACGACCTTGTACCGCGTAAGTCGCGCGGAACTCTTCAGACTCACACATCTGAGAGTGAAGACGCTTATCAGGGTGGCAAGACTGCAACCAGAATGGGTATTTATCTGAACCAGGACCACCGTGTGAACGCTCTGATTTTTCGAACCACATTGGGTGCTCTTGACAGTGTTCGTAACCGTAACGGCCGATCTTACGAGACGTGATCTCGATGAAGCCAGACGGCGTACCTAGTGGATTCAGCTCAGGGTCTTTACGGAAGTCCGCATGACGAATCCAAGGTTTACCTTCACCGAAGTCTAGTACGCTCTTCTCCCAGAACTCGTTGAATTCTGGCATTTCAAACTTACCTTCGTTCGCTTTTTTACAATCGTTGTAAAGGCTTTCGATCCATTCCATCTCGCTCATACCACGAGTGTATTCTTCGCGGCGACCAAAACGCTGAGTGAGTTCACTCATGATTTGGAAATCAGGCTTAGATTGGAACAATGGATCAACGAGGCGATGCATCGCAATCAGACCTTTGTTCGAGTATGAACCGTATACGTCGATGTCGTTACGTTCCCATTGCGTACACGCCGGTAGAACGATATCTGAGAAACGACATGTCGCAGTCCAAGCAAACTCGATCGTTACAACCGTTTGAAGTTTGCGGAACGCTTTCTTCATGCGGTTACGATCTTGATGGTGGTGCCATGGGTTACAACCCGAGATAACCATCATCTTGAAGTCTGGCAGTTTCACTTTACCGCCGTTGTAGTTGATCTCTTTGCCAGGTTCTAGCAGACAGTCGATCCAACGTGCAACTGGGATAGTACGACTGTAACCGTTAAAGTCGTTGTTGTCCCACTTCGGTTTCATACCTTGGTCAAGGTTACGAGGGAAACCACCAGGGCCCGCGAAACCAGTAGAAGGCACACCGATACTTGAGTAATGGTGACCGTAAGAGATACCACCGCCAGGTAGACCGATTTGACCAACCATTGCAGCAACCACAGCCGCTGCCCAGTATGGCTGCTCACCGTGCTCTTGACGCTGGATACACCAACCCATCAGGATCTGTGTACGACCGCTGACTAGCATGCGTGCGAATTCACGGATCTTGTCCGCTTTCACACCACAAATCGCTGCTGCCCATTCAGGCGTCTTCTCTACTTTGTCTTTTGTCTTACCTTGAACGTATTGAATGAACTCTTCAAAGCCGAGACAGTAAGTATCAATGAATTTCTTATCGTACAGGTTTTCGTTGTACAACACGTGTGCCACAGCGAGCATGAACGCTACGTCTGTCAGCGGGTTGATGTACAAGTGATCGTTCTCTAAGTAGCGCTGAGTTTTGTTCTTCACTGGGTCTACAGATAGAACGTTGATCTCACCTTTCGCCACTTTTTCTTTTAGTTGTGCAAGGTACTTAAACGACTCATGCGTTTCACAGTTCCAACCTACTTGAAGGTTTTTCACTGGGTCGTTAGCCCAAAGAACGATGTTGTCAGAGTTTTCTAGGATCTCAGACCAAGACGTACCTTGTGCGTACACTTCGGTTGAACCTAGCACGTACGGCATAATGGTTTGACCTGCACCCGTCGAGTAGTCACCTACTTTAGTGATGAAGTTGCCATGCATACCTACTGCACGTTGCATGTGCGCAGTACAGTTGTTAAATGAACCCGTTTGGTTCCAACCTGTTTGACCTGCATGCAGCGCCCATGGGCCGTAGTCTTTTTGAATACGTTCTAGCTCACGGTAGAACAAGTCTAGCGCTTCATCCCAAGTTACTCGGATGAAACGGTTGTTACCGCGAGTATCCGCGCTGTATTTATGTTTCTTCAACCAATCTAGACGAACCATTGGGTAACGAACACGTGAAGGGCTGTAGATAATACCCTTAATGCCGTTCAACATTTCTGTTGGGTTTTTGTCTAGCTCTAGCGGCTTGATCTCTTGAACTTTACCCGCGTAGATGTGGGCGCGGAACGCGCCCCAATGAGAACCGGTTACTTTCCAAGTACCTGTCGTCTCAACGGCATTTGCAGAGGCGGACGCCAATAAGCTAGGACCAATTACTGACGCTGCACTTGTGGTTGCTACACCTTTAAGAAAACTTCTTCGTGTAATAGCCATTTAAAATTACTCCAATCCGACGCTTATTAGTGGTGACCTTCAGCATAATCTGAAGAGTGTTTCTGTAGATACTTCAAGATCAGTGCTTCACTGTCTGTATCTAGGTTAACGAACGCCAACATACCGTCGAACATACCTGGCCAGGTGTTCGCGTCGAAGTGCGCTTCCGCAGGTTGAGTGTGACATACAGAACAATTGGTCTTGTAGGCTTCACGAGATTTTTCCCAAACAGGATTGATGTCGTTCAGCATAGACTCTTTCTTAATCCATACTTTCGCCGCTACTTTTTCCCAAGGAAGGCCTGTTAACTCATCCACTTTTTTCTCACCAGTCGTCACAATGTTGCTGTCTGTTGCTGCTTCTTTCATCAGAGACGCAGTCGCAATGTTCTTACCGAAGTCTTCTTGAATTACACGACCAAAACCTTTTGCTTTGCGCCAACCGTCAATTTCGATCTCAACAAACTCGCCTTTGTCTTCAAGAACTTTAACGGTCGATGCAGGATTAAGAAGACCAGCTTCTTTACTGCCTTGCGCATCAAAGTAAATTGGTAGGTGACGAACGCTCACGAGTTGCTGACCAACGCCGTAATCAGTGTTAGAAGTCATACCCTCTAGATCACCCACGATACCGCCAATGCTGTCCATGCCTGCTGGTAGGTTGTGCGCAATACCCTTGTGACAGTCAACACAGCTTTGATCTTTCTCAGCGGCTTGCTTCATTTGGATACGAGCCGTAGGAGACATTTGCTCGAAATCCATCGATTCGTAGTTGTGACAGTTTTTACACTCCAGAGATTTGTTTGCCGAGAAACGATCCCATTCGTGTTTAGCAAGTTCGATACGACGCTCTTCGAACACACCCGGTTCGTCGTAGTTGCCAAATACTTGTGCAAATACTTCTTTAGAAGCTTGCATCTTACGAGCGATCTTATCTGTCCAGTTATGTGGAACGTGACAATCAGGACAGGTAGCACGAACACCAGAGTGGTTTTTCCAGTGCACCGTTTCTTGTAGCTCAACGTACACGTTGTCACGCATTGTGTGACAACTAATACAGAATTCTTCTGTGTTGGTTGCTTCTAGAGCGGTGTTAAAGCCACCCCAAAAGATAACACCAGCAATAAAGCCGCCCATAGTCAGCACACCTAGGCTGATATGTACAGCTGGGCGCGTCATGGTACGCCACAGTTTAATGATTAATGATTTCATTATTTGCTCTCTTAAAATCTTTTCAAAAGTGTGGTTATGAGCTTACTGGCTTACATGCCGTGCGCGCCTGGAGGCCCAAAGAAGAAGACTTGCAACATCCAAACGATGAACCCGTAGCCGCCAACAAAGGCCACACTCAGAATTGGGAAGAGAACAACTGCAATGAAGAGGAACGACTTCCACTCCAGGGAGCGTTTTTCACCACTCTCAATTTTATTAACATCACTCATACATTTGCCTATTTTGTATCTAGTGTTATTGAAAAGCCCGCGTAACCAAGCTTAAGTTTTTTACAATCTCTAATGGAAAATGTTAGACCATACTAATAGTAGGGTTCAATCAAATAAGCGACCTCAGACCTTGTAATTCAACACTTTTTTGAGCTCATCCAGAGATATGATGGATTGATGTTATTTATTAAAAAACATGAACAGATGTGACAAAATAAGTCTTTTAAGGAGTTGTTAAATAACCAACATTTAATAAACATCGATCACATTTAAATCGTAATTACCATGCCATAAATCGACTTAAAAACTCCGAAAAAGATAACCACTTGTAAACAGAATGCTGCGTATTAATGTCTAAAATAGCACTCAAGGTTTACTTTAAGAACAGCAAAAAGTGCACATAGTGGTTCATATAAAGGGGAGGCTTAGATACAATTATTCGCGTATTTTCAAGGAGCGATTATGGATAACGTGGTGGATATAAGCTGGGTCAAACTGGCACTGTTTGGTTTGATTTTATTGGTCCCCTTCTTTATCAATGCCCGCTACAAATTAGGGATAGCAAAAGACACCATAATCAGTGTTATCCGAATGACACTTCAGCTCATATTGATTGGCGTGTATTTAGAATATCTTTTTCAATTAAACAGCTTACTTGTCAATATACTTTGGCTTGCCATCATGCTACTGATTGGTGCCAGCTCAATTGCGGGAAAAGCTCGCTTACCTAAAAAGCCACTTATGCTTCCGCTACTAACGGGCCTTACCTGTGGTCTAATACCACTTCTGATAGCAATTACAGCAGGCTTAGTGCAACCATCCCCTATTTACAATGCGCAGTACATGATCCCACTTGCTGGTATGTTATTGGGTAACAGCTTGAGTAGTAATATCATCGCTCTTCAGAATTTGTTTACGGCTTTTGAGCAGAGACAAGCAGAATATGAGGCTGCAATCTCACTTGGAGCCTCTCCTCGCTACGCATCCTTCCCCTTCATTCAGGATGCTCTTAGAAAGTCCCTTGCCCCGACTTTAGCTTCTATGGCCACTACAGGGCTGGTTACCTTACCGGGTATGATGACCGGTCAAATTCTAGGTGGCGCGAGCCCGATGGTTGCGATTAAATACCAGTTAGTAATTATGCTGGCTATTTTCGTCATGTTGAGTGCCTCCGTAACCATAACGTTAGAAATGACATTGCGCTGGGTACAAACCAAAGAAGGCCGAATCAAGATAAAAATCGAGCAACCCGAATCGACCAAAACTCACGGTTAGTTGGCGCTTGTGGGTAAAGCCCGTTAAACAACTCATGTTGCCAAGTCGAACGTACTTATAACTGAATAACTCAACTATTCTTCGAGCACTCATCAAGACGCTTTCAGATGAAAAGTCAGGCAGAATTCTTTTTGATATAAGCCTCTAATTTTATGAAATTTTCTTTGCAAGTTTAGATACGCACGACCTTTGATACAGGTTATCCACAGAAAATGTGGATAAGCCCCCAAAACCCATACGCAACCAGAAACATAGCAACATAAGTGATCAATCGAATCGTCATGCATTGATCACGTGACTGACATGTTCTAATTTTATAGTAAAGGCAGTGACCACAAACTTGGAGAGACGTACATGGATGTCTTAATGATCAAAGAAAATTACGATGAACTCCTGTCCGATGCACCTCTGGATTGGCTCGTTCAAGAACCAAAGGAAGTAACTTCTCATTGGCTCCCAACCGATTTTGGCATCAACGAAGAGTTGATTTAGCATGACTCGACTTATTTGACATTTGCAGAGACAAATAAAAAGAAAGGCGAACCATCTGGTTCGCCTTTCTTGTGATCTTCTAAACTTATCGCAAATGGTTATCTTCATCGCGTAGATAAATCATCCAATACCACATGCCAACAAATACGCCACCACCAATAATGTTTCCTATCGTAACAGGAATTAGGTTGTTTACGATGAACCCCATCATGTTTAAGTCCGCGTAGTTTGCAATATCTGCCCCTGTCATTTGCCAAAACGCTTCTGGCGCAAAGTACTTAATACCAATCGCCATAGGTACTTGGAACATGTTCGCAATACAGTGCTCAAAACCTGCCGACACGAACATAGCCACAGGCAAAATCATGACCGCTATTTTATCTGTCAATGTTCGCCCACTAAACGTCATCCAAACTGCAATACAAACTAATACGTTACACATAATGCCAAGCGCAACAGCAGCAAAGAAACCATGATGTAATTTGTGTTGGGAGATCGCCATCGCGTTAAGACCAACTTGGCCATGATCAAACATATATTGCTTGGTAACTAGCATACAGGCCACGAGCAAAATGGCCCCAACCATATTGCCAAAGTAAACCACCAACCAGTTTTTGATAAGTGCTTGCCAAGAGATTTTTCCACTCGCACGCGCAACTAGTGTTAGCACAGAGCTAGTGAAAAGCTCGCCGCCAGTAACCACCACCAAAATCAAACCAAGGCTAAATGCCAGACCACCAATGAGTCGTGTAATGCCCCAAGGCAGCTCGCCTGCGCCTGTCGTTACTGTGGTATAGAAGATGAAAGCAATACCAATATGAAGCCCCGCAGAAATGGCGAGCAGAAAAGATTTGATTGGAGCTTTCGTTGCTTTGCCTACCCCCACTTCAGCCGCGCGTTCCGCAGCTTGTGGCGGTAATAGTGAGTCAAACTGATTAAAGTTCATTCTGGTGTAACATTTAGAAACATTTAAAGAGGCGCGGATAATCGCTCTATTTCGCTATTTTTTCAAGTGCTATTTGGCGTGTTTACTAAAATCGTTGTTATTGGGAGATCAAGCAATAAATAGCGCCTATCATTCGCTACCGTAAGTATCATTGATACTTAACAAGTATTCGGCCTTTCGAACAAAGATCCTGCGTTATATCAGCCTGATAGCGCCATACTTAACACTTCTTGTCGTTGAATGTTGCCCAACGCTACTTTTCAGACTAGCTTGGTAAAAAAAGCGCAAAGGAATCATTTATGAAATATTCAGCTGAACATATCGCCGAATTGAATCTACTTCTTCAGTTCGACCTAAGTAGTGCTGCAACTGGTATTAAAGTTCATACAGACGCGTCAGAAGAAATGCAGGCAGCCGTTGCTCGTCTATATGAGAAGCAACTTTGTACACAGCCTGACGGTGGTTATCTAACAGACGAAGGCATTGAAGTTGCAGAACATGCAGATAAGATTTTAAGAGTTTTGTCTGTGTAATTTGAACAAAAAACGCCACCGAACTCGGTGGCGTTTTTTAGTCCTATATTTTTCCTGTCGATGCCTGCGGCAATAATCGCTTTTTCATTTTGCTAAATGGTTGAACCTTGTCATACAACCAGTTAAAACCAGTAGCATAAAATAGGAAGAAAACGAGGAAGCCGGCTTCCAGCATCAGAGCTTGAAGAAGCGTAATTTCTAAGAACCAGGCAATCACAGGTAGAGAGATAAAGATCAATCCTCCCTCGAAACCAACAGTGTGTCCAAGCCGCATCGCTAAACTTCGCTCAGCTCGATTGCCACCAAACCACTTATCAAAGTACAAGTTGTAGATGTAGTTCCATATCACGGTATACATGCTCAACCCGACCCCAACCAACGCAAGATCACTAGAGCCCTTTCCAGTGATCAATGAAGCCGCTGGTACAATAATCGCGAGTGCGATTAACTCAAAAAGTACTGCATGAAAAATTCGTTCGTTACGAGTCATATTTCTCTGTCCAAATAGTTCTACTCAATGCTTAGAATTTTATCTATTATTTAGATAACCAAAAGTTAGATACCATCGGTTTAAGCGATATGTTTACCATCGAACAACTGCAAGCTTTTATTGCTACATCAGAAGCAGGATCATTTTCAGGAGCAGCTAGAAAACTGGGGCGAGCTCAATCTGTAGTGAGCCAGCACATCATGAATATGGAGATCGACTGTGGCGTTGAGCTTTTTGATCGATCAGGCAGGTACCCTAAATTAACTGAGAATGGCCTCGCGCTCGTACCTTATGCACAAGCAACAATCAGCCAACTCGACCGCCTAAACAATAGGGCATCGCAGCTCTTTTCCACGCCAACGAACAAATTAGTCTTAGCTATTGATGAAGGGATTCCTCTGACTCGCTTGCCGGATGTGCTAAAGAAGTTAGAGCAACGCTTTCCACACTTACAAGTTGAATGCTTAACGGCATCAAGCCCTGATATCATTGAATTGGTTAAGTCGGAACGCGCCACGACTGGGATTATTTTGAGTGATTTACAAATGCCAAGGCACATCGATTTCACCAATCTTGGCAATATTGCATTTGATGTCTATGTCTCTTCAACACATCCTTTAGCAAAGCAGCAAATCACTCACATTGATCAACTAAAACAACATCGTCAATTGGTCATACGATCCAAAAGTGCAGAGCCATGTGGTCTCAATCAAGCATTTAGCCCAGATATCTGGTACGCTGATAACTACTATATTTTGTTGGAATTGGCGAATAAAGGGTTTGGTTGGTGCTTTCTACCACAGCATTTAGTCGCGTATTCACCTAATACATTAAAAAAAGTTGGGGATGATTTCACAAAACTGGCTTGGCAAGTCAATGTTGACCTTATTCAGCACCAGAAATGGCATTCAGATCCCCTCCATCAACAAGCCAAAGCAGAACTGCTCAACCTATTCGGGCAGACATAAGTAAGTAGGAAGACCCAAATGGCAAATACATTGATCGTAGGTGCAGGCTGGCTCGGAACTCCGCTAGCAGAAACATTGATGAAAGATGGACACTATGTTGTTGTCACTCGTCGTAGCCAAACTCGATTAAAAGAGTTACCCACCTCATTAACTCACTCCGCATTGTTCGATTTCAATCAATTGAACGCCACAGCACGGCTAGATGAGCTGCTCAAACAGCATCAAATTACGCACGTTATCGGTGCTTTTCCTCCAGGATTTCGTAAAGGACGCGGTCAAGAATATGCACAGCAATGGCAAATACTTGCCAACGCAGCTAAGCAAAACAACGTTGAAAAACTTCTCATGATCAGCTCTACAACGGTTTACCCTAACCTTGCTTCCGATATGGAAGAAGCTGACGCGTCAATCTCTTTAGCAGCCGAAAGCCCTTATTTCTCTGACAATGCACGTATTATGCTTCAAGCAGAGCAGCATGTTATCGACTCGAATATTAGCTTTGTTATTCTACGTTGTAGCGGATTAATCGGGCCAGATAGACACCCATCTCGCTTTGCAGCAAGGCTTCAACAAGTTAGTCGTAAAGCACCAGCTAATATGCTTCATCAAGATGATGCTGTCTCGGCTGCGAAATTTGCCTTAGGCAATTTAAGCAACCAAGTCATTAATGTTACGACACCTCATACTGTCAGCAAGGCTGAGTTCTACCAAGCTGCCATAAACAAAATCGGAAGTGAGATACCTCTTCCACCCGTCACAGAGCAAGCTGACAAGCGTATTCTTGCTG
Source organism: Vibrio sp. YT-16 (assembly GCF_033337405.1). Lineage (NCBI taxonomy): Bacteria > Pseudomonadati > Pseudomonadota > Gammaproteobacteria > Vibrionales > Vibrionaceae > Vibrio > Vibrio sp. YT-16. The sequence continues at coordinate 213,372 of NZ_JAWOQQ010000004.1, read as the reverse complement.
ACAAACTACTCTCACTTGGTTATCGATTTCACTTCAATTCAACTTTGGATGCGCTATGAGACTCTATAGACATATAGAAACGCTTTGGGATTACATGCAACTTAAACATGAACTGAAGCCTGCGGACTGTTTGTTTGTGATGTGCAGTAATGATGTGCGTGTAGCGGAGCACGCTGCCAAGCTCTACCACCAAAAGTTGGCACCTTTGATTGTATTTTCAGGGGGTGAAGGTCGCTTCACAGATGGACTGTTTGAAAAAAGCGAAGCAGAAACCTTTGCCGAGATTGCAAAGTTGTCGGGCGTTCCAAGCAAAGCAATTTTGCTCGAGACTAAATCCACAAACAGCGGAGAAAACGTCCGCTTTACTGAGCAACGATTAAAAGAGGAAGGAAAACAATGTTCCTCGTTTATTCTGGTACAAAAACCGTTTATGGAGCGTAGAGCAATCGCGACATTTGAAAAACAGTGGCAGTCACCCTACACTCAGCTCCAAGTAAGCTCTGCGGCTCTTCCATTTTTTGAATACATTAATGAAGACATGCCATTAATGATGGTGCTAGAAGCACTAATGGAAGATTTCTCTCGCGTAAAAAGCTATCCAGAGAAAGGATTTCAAACCGAGCAGAACATCCCTCAGCAAGTCGAATCTTCTTACCAGGTTTTACTCGAGCGGTTTGGTTTTGACTTAGTCTAACTTTTTCTAACCGACAACAAAAAGCCACCAAGTTCGGTGGCTTTTATGTATCAATACGGCTTATTTACCGAGCGCTTCTTTGTAATGTTGGCGGCATACGGAGACATACTTATCGTTACCGCCGATCGCAACTTGATCGCCTTCTTTAATTGCCACGCCGTGTTCATCGGTACGAATAACCATATTCGCTTTGCGGCCGCAATGGCAGATTGTTTTGAGCTCAACCAGCTTGTCTGCCCAAGATAATAGATACTTACTGCCTTCAAAAAGTTCGCCTAGAAAATCGGTGCGAAGGCCGTAACACAATACTGGAATATGCAACTTATCAACAACTTCAGTAAGTTGATAAACTTGTTCTTTCGACAAGAACTGACACTCATCAACAAGAATACAGTGACGTTTTTCAACCTCATTCAGAGCTGCGATCTCCTGATACAAATTGGTACCCTGACGAAATAAATGTGCGTCAGATTGAAGACCAATACGAGAGCTCACTTTACCGACACCAAAACGATCATCTAGCGCAGCCGTAAAAATAACTGGCGTCATGCCGCGTTCTTGATAGTTGAAAGAGGATTGAAGAAGCGTTGTTGATTTACCCGCATTCATTGCTGAGTAATAGAAATACATCTGAGCCACAGAGCATTACCTAAAGTTAAAGTTTTAATTTATGGAAATGGAAAATAAAAGGGCTGAATTATCAGCCCTTTAAAAATGAAAATTCAATTACTTACGACGCCACGTTGTGCCTTCTGGACCATCTTCCAGAACAATGCCCATTTCGGTCAGCTTGTCACGAGCCATATCTGCATTCGCCCAATCTTTCGCAGCGCGAGAATCATTACGCAGCTTGATCAGAGCTTCGATTTCAGCCACTTCATCATCGTTACCCGCATCACCTTTTAGGAAGGCTTCAGGATCTTGGTGAAGAATACCGATCACGTCAGCTAGTTCACGCATTAGCGCACCGAGTTCGCTCGCTTTCTCTAGGTTTTCTGTCTTCAGGCGGTTAACTTCGCGCGCCATGTCGAACAGAACTGAGTACGCTTCTGGTGTGTTGAAGTCATCGTTCATCGCTGCAGTGAAGCGAGATACGTATTCTTCACCACCAGCAGGCGCCGCGTTTAGGTCTAAACCACGTAGAGATGTGTACAGGCGCTCAAGCGAAGCACGTGCTTGGTTTAGGTTATCTTCGCTGTAGTTTAACTGGCTACGGTAGTGACCAGACATTAGGAAGTAACGCACTGTTTCAGCATCGTAGTGACCAAGAACGTCACGGATAGTAAAGAAGTTACCTAGAGATTTAGACATCTTCTCACGGTCTACCATTACCATGCCGCTGTGCATCCATGTGTTCACGTATTGTGTATCGTGTGCACAGCATGATTGCGCGATTTCATTTTCATGGTGTGGGAACTGAAGGTCAGAACCGCCGCCGTGAATGTCGAAGTGGTTACCTAGGATTGAAGAGTTCATTGCTGAACACTCAATGTGCCAACCTGGACGACCAGGACCCCATGGTGACTCCCACGTTGGTTCACCCGGCTTAGACATCTTCCAAAGTACAAAGTCTAGAGGGCTGCGTTTTGCTGTTTCGATATCAACGCGCGCGCCAGCTTGAAGCTGATCAAGGTCTTGCTTAGAAAGCTTGCCGTATTCGTTGAACTTACCCACTTCAAACATTACGTCACCGTTATCTGCAACGTATGCAAAACCGCGCTCGATTAGCTTCTCAACCAATTCGATGATTTCAGCAATAAACTGTGTCGCACGAGGTTCAACGTCCGGACGTTTCATGTTCAGAGCATCAAAATCAGCGTGCATTTCACCAATCAAACGCTCAGTCAATGAATCGCAAGACTCACCATTTTCTGCGGCACGTTTGATGATCTTATCGTCGATATCTGTGATGTTACGTACAAACGTCAGATCATAGCCCAAGTAGCGAAGGTAACGTGATACAACGTCAAAAGAGACGAAAGTACGACCGTGACCAATGTGACAGAGATCGTAGATGGTAACTCCACAGACATACATACCGACTTTGCCAGCTGTAATTGGTTTGAATTCCTCTTTCTGTCTTGTGAGTGTGTTATATATCTTTAACATGATCTCTATCTATGATTGTGAATGAATAAAAGAAGATGAGTATATCAACTCCAACCTAGTTAGGTAATAGCAATTAACCGATAAAACGATAATCGGCTAAACTTCAAGCACAAAACGAAGAATTTCCTCTTCCTGAGTTTTTAAAGCACTAGAACTTAGGCTAGAATCTCGGGCTCAACACAACACAGTAAAGGAAAGTAGCATGATCACCCTTCACACTAATTTTGGTGACATCAAGATTCAACTAAACGAAGAGAAAGCGCCAGAGACAAGCGCAAACTTCCTTCAGTACTGCCGCGACGGTTTCTACGACAACACGCTTTTCCACCGTGTTATTGACGGCTTCATGATCCAAGGTGGTGGTATGGAGTCTGGTCTACGTGAAAAAGCGACTCGTGCACCTATCAAGAACGAAGCAAACAACGGCCTAAGCAACAAAGTGGGTACACTTGCTATGGCACGTACTATGGAGCCGCATTCAGCAAGCTCTCAGTTCTTCATCAACGTAAACAACAACACATTCCTAGACTTCCGTAGCGAAAGCCTAGACGGTTGGGGTTACTGTGTGTTCGGTGAAGTAATCGAAGGCATGGACATCGTAAATAAGATCAAAGGCGTTAGCACTGGTTCTTACGGCATGCACCAAGACGTACCTCTAGAAGACGTAGTAATCACTGGTACAACAATTGAAGAGTAATTCTTAGGAATTATTTTTAAAAGATAAGTTAATGGGGAGGCATAGCTTCCCCTTATTTCTATGACGACATTATTTATTTCCGATCTTCACCTTACCCCATCACGTCCTGATATCACGGAATGTTTTGTGACGTTCATGCGAACAGAAGCAACAAAAGCTGATGCACTTTATGTACTCGGCGATCTGTTTGAGTTCTGGATTGGTGACGATGACAACACCCCTTTTGCAGACCAAATCCGTGCAGAATTTAAAGCACTGACGGATGCGGGTGTGCCAACTTTTTTCATCCAAGGCAATCGAGATTTTTTACTCGGCAAACGCTTTTGCAAAGAAACCGGTATGACATTACTCGACGATGTCTGCACGATTGATCTTTATGGTCAAAAAGCCGTAATCCTACATGGCGATACGCTCTGCATTGACGATGTGAAATACCAAGAGTTTAGAAAAACCGTTCACAAGCCATGGCTACAATGGTTGTTTAACCGTATTCCTTGGTTCATTAAGAAGAAAATTGTCTCAAAAGTTCAATCCGATATTCGTGATGATAAAATGAGCAAGTCATTAGATATCATGGACGTTAACCAAAATGAGGTCGAGAAAGTGATGTCTCAGAACTGCGTCAACATAATGATTCATGGTCACACACATCGCCCGAACACACATTTTTTTGACGTCGATGGCATTAAAAAGACCCGAATTGTTTTAGGGGATTGGTATACGCAAGGCTCAGTTTTAAAAGTAAATTCTGATAGTTTTGACCTGCAAACGAGACCGTTCATACAGAATTTGCGTTAAGCATGTAGAGCGTGTAGAAGATTCACGCTCAAGTCGTAGATATTTTGTAAAAAATCGCTATTATCATAATACTAAGTTAAACAGAACGAAGTACCTAATTGAAGTATTCTTACGTAGCTCGCCAACCGATTCTGGATAGAGAAAAACGAACCATAGGTTACGAACTCCTCTTTCGAGACGGCCCTAAAAATACCTTCCCTGAAGTAGAACCAGAGCTGGCTACTAGTCGACTGCTATCCGATCATTTTTTGTCGACGCATTACAACACATTAGGAAACAAACTTGGCTTTGTTAACTTTCCGCATCAAAGCTTGGTGAACTTGGTCCCAACTTTGTTTCCTAAAGAATCTCTCGTCATTGAAGTCCTTGAAGACTGCGAACCGACAGAAGAACTGTTAGAAGCCATCAAGCACCTTCATGAGTGCGGGTACAAAATTGCTCTGGATGATTTTGTTCCGACGAAAGCTTGGAAGCGTTTTCTTCCATACGTTTCCATGATCAAGTTTGATATTAGACTTGTGCCGATCAAGAAAGCTGCCATTTTTATTCAGGCGTTGAGCCCATTTAAAATCGACTTTCTTGCGGAAAAGGTAGAGACCTATGAAGAGTTTGAGCAAGCTCTAGAAGCCGGTTTTAACTATTTTCAAGGGTATTTTTTTAGCAAACCTGAGATGATCCAGAAAAAACGGTTGAACCCCGCGTTTCTTACCGTCATCCAACTTTGTAAAGAGATTGCAGATAAGCCCATCGACTTCAATGAGGTTGAACGTCTGTTTTCGATTGATGTGACGCTGTCATACAAGCTGCTTACTTACGTAAATTCAGGCTATACATTAACGACTAAGATCAAATCGTTCAGACAGGCGCTTATTTATCTGGGTGAAGAGCGACTACGACGCTTTATTTCCTTAGTTGCAATTGCCTCCGTTCAAGAAGATAAACCTGACTCTCTTTACTCTTTAGCGATTCAGCGTGCACGAATGTGTGAACTGCTACTTAGTCAAATGAACACTAGGTATGACCCTGGGCAGGCTTTTTTGACAGGCATGTTTTCTTTGCTCGGATCTTTGCTCGATCAACCGCTCTCGGATGTCATTGAAGATATCCCCGTTGACGAAGATATAAAACTCGCATTAACCAGTCGAAAAGGCGTACTTGGTCACTTACTTTCGATGACGATCGCCTACGAACAAGCGGACTGGGAGTTAGCCGAGCGATATTGCACCGTTCTTAAATTAACCGAACCTCAATTAGCAGACGCTTTTAATCAATCGACGGAATGGGCTCAAGAACTGCTGTCTCAAACGCCCTAAACGGCTATAATGCCCCAAAGAATACCTGCGACCTCACTTATGTGGGGTTGTTTGTTTTTACCGCTTAATTAATCGAGATTTCATTTTATGGCTTCTTCTTGTCCTTGCGGCTCTAACCGCACCTACCAACAGTGTTGTGAAATTGCCCACAATAACCACGCTGACGTCACCACTCCGGAGCAGCTAATGCGCTCTCGTTACAGCGCGCATGTGTTAGGTCTAGTGGATTACGTGGTGAACACATACCACCCAAGCTGTAATGCAGAAGAGCAACGTGAAGGCATTGCCCAATCTATCGACAGCGATTGGTGCAAGCTTGAGGTAGTGAAAGCTGAAGCGGGTTGTAACGAGAATGAAGGTTTTGTTGAATTCAACGCTTACTTTGACGAAGACGGCAAACGCTACTGCATGACAGAGCGTTCTCGCTTTGTAAAAGAAAATGGGCTTTGGTACTACATTGACGGCACGTTTCCAGAAGAAGAGCTAGAAGAAGAACCAGAACAAGATCCTCGCCTAAACCAACCAGTGAGTAGCCTAAAAGTAGGTCGTAACGACCCGTGTATCTGTGGAAGCGGTAAGAAATTTAAGAAGTGTTGTGGGTAAGATCATCCACTCCTAGCTTATTGAGCTCGATTTAATTGGATTCTTGACTTCGCCTAGGTTCGTTGGAGTGACGTGAATATATGTACCTATTTGAAGTAAATAACTCTACTGCAAGTACCATTAGAAAATATACCGTCATTCTGAACAGCTAGGGACGAGCGTGATTCAGAATCTAATCGCCACCAGCACTGTTGCCGGTTTTTGCCCCGAATCAAGAACACTAAAGTAAAAAGCCCCTAGGCTCGAGAGCATAGGGGCTTTCACTTATCGCAAGCTTACTTATGACGCTCTTTCAGTTTATTCACTACGTCATTCATCGATAAGCCTTGGTCTTGAAGCAATACCATTAAGTGATAAATCAAATCTGCAGATTCACACACTAACTCCGCCTTATCGCCCGACGTCGCCGCAAGCGCGACTTCAACGCCTTCTTCGCCCACTTTTTGCGAAATACGCTTGGTGCCACGGGCATAAAGACTGGCAGTATAAGAGGAATCTGGGTCGGCACTCTTGCGGGCAGCCAATAGCTGCTCAAGTTGATGAAGCCACACCATTTGTGACTCCTCTTGAGGGTCCACATCCCAGCAAGTTGTGTTACCCAAGTGACACGTAGGACCAATGGGATTCACTTTCACCAGTAGCGTATCGTTGTCGCAATCGAGCTGCATGTTCACTAGTTGCAATACGTTGCCGGAGGTCTCACCTTTCGTCCAAAGACGCTGCTTGGTACGAGAGAAAAACGTCACTTGACCTGTTTCGCCCGTTTTTGCCAACGCATCTTGGTTCATATAACCCATCATCAGCACTTGGCTTGATTGGAAATCTTGTACGATAGCAGGTACCAGACCATCCACCTTTTCCCAGTTGATTCGCTCAACTAGCGAACTTACTTCGGCGGCTTTCACACTCATAGTCGTACCTCAATGCCTTGTTGTTTCAAATACTGCTTTAGTTCACCAATATTGATGACTTGTTTGTGGAATACCGATGCGGCAAGCGCGCCATCCACATTTGCTTTTTGGTATGCTTCCGCAAAGTGCTCCATAGCACCTGCCCCACCCGATGCAATCAATGGCACGTTACACACTTCACGCACCATGTTAAGTTGTTCAATATCGTAACCGTTACGTACGCCGTCTTGGTTCATCATGTTCAGTACGATTTCACCAGCGCCACGCTTTTGTACTTCTTGCACCCAATCACGTGTTTCCCATTGAGTTGCTTTGGTGCGTTCTTCATCGCCAGTAAACTGGTAAACCTGATACTTGCCTGTCTCTTTGTCGTAGTATGAATCGATACCAACGACGATACATTGCACACCAAACTTATCAGCAAGGTCAGTAATCAGTTGCGGGTTAGCCAATGCAGGTGAGTTAATAGACACTTTGTCTGCACCAAACTCAAGAATGCGCGCTGCATCTTCCGCTGATTTAATACCACCAGCGACACAGAAGGGAATATCAATCACTTCAGCAACGCGAGCGACCCAACTTTTGTCAACGACACGCCCATCACTTGAAGCGGTAATATCGTAGAACACAAGCTCGTCAGCGCCTTCTTCCGCATAACGCTGCGCCAGAGGAACGATGTCGCCAATGATTTCGTGGTTGCGGAACTGGACGCCCTTCACCACTTGTCCATCACGAACATCAAGACATGGAATTATTCGCTTTGCCAGCATGCAAATGCCTCCTCTGCTGTGAATTTACCATCTAACAGCGCACGACCAACAATCACACCAGCCACACCGCTGCCTTTTAGCGCTTCGATATCTGCTAATGAGCCAATGCCACCTGAAGATTGAAACTGCACTTGTGGGTACTGTTTACATAGGTCGACATAAAGCTCTACGTTTGAGCCTTCTAGCGTACCGTCACGAGAAATGTCCGTACAAAGCACGTGCTGCAAACCTACCGTCAGGTAATCGTTGATCAGAGCTTCGATAGTCACGCCTGAATCTTCTTGCCAACCAGAAATCGCTACTTTACGTGTGCCGTCTTGATCGATGTTGATGTCTAGCGCGAGAACGATTTTCTCTGCACCGTATTTTTCCATCCAACCTTTCACAAGCTCTGGCTGTTTTACTGCTGTTGAGCCAACGACAACACGCTGAGCCCCCGCTTCTAGCAGATCAATCACGTCTTGCTCTGTGCGCACTCCGCCACCGATTTGGATGTTCGCTGGCGTGCTTGCTAGTAGCTTTGCAATTAAATCAAGTTGACGTGCTGTCGTGTCTTTCGCGCCAGTTAAATCCACCAAGTGCAGCCAGTTAGCACCCGCTTGGTGGTACAAGTTGAACTGCTCTGCTGGGTCGACTTTGTACTCAGTTACTTGGCCGTAATCACCTTGATAAAGGCGAACCACCTGTCCTTCAATTAAATCAAGAGCTGGAATAATCACACTAAATCCCTTTTATAATTCTAAGAAGTTTTGAATAAGCTTCGCGCCCGCTTTTGAAGAACGCTCAGGGTGGAATTGCACGCCGTAATAGTTACCGCTTTGTACTGCTGCTGTGAACGGGTTGCCGTATTCACATTCCGCAATCGTGTAATCCCCAACAGGCATCGCAAAGCTGTGCACGAAGTAGAAATACTCTCCTTCTTCAATATCTTTGAAAAGTGGATTACCTGCTTTTGCAGAGACCGTGTTCCACCCCATATGCGGCAACGGCAAATCGCCAGTTTGTAGTAGCTTCACTTCGCCATCACAAAGTCCAAGACACTCAACCAACTCGTCGGCTTTCTGCCCTTTCTCTTGAGACACTTTGCCCAACAGTTGCATGCCTAAACAGATACCTAGTAATGGCTTTTCTACCTGTTTTACCAAGCTGATCAGATCGCGCTCTTCTAGGTTCTTCATCGCTTCGCTGGCGGTTCCCACACCCGGTAGGAATAGCTTATCTGCGGATAATACGACTTGCGGATCTTTTGAAATCGTTACGTCATAGCCTAGGCGTTCAATGGCAAACTTCACCGAAGAAACGTTGGCACAGCCAGTATCGATAATGACAACTTTCTGTTCTGTCACTGTTTTTCTCCTTGCTAACGTTAGCCTTAAAGCACGCCTTTACTACTTGGTAGCTCAGTGCCTTCTACTTTGATTGCTTGGCGTAGCGTACGACCAAACGCTTTAAATAGACTTTCAATGATGTGGTGATCATTGTTGCCCGCCGAAGAAAGGTGCAACGTACACGCTAATGTGTCAGTCAGAGAGCGGAAGAAGTGAACCACCATCTCTGTTGAAAGATCACCCACTTGCTCACGACTAAACTGCGCGTCGAACTTAAGGTAAGGACGACCTGATAGGTCTAGTGCGCATTGCGCCAAACACTCATCCATTGGCAAGCTAAAGCCAAAGCGACCAATACCACGCTTGTCACTCAGTGCTTCCTTCAACGCTTGACCTAACGCAAGAGCGGTATCTTCCACTGTGTGGTGATCATCAATGTGCAGGTCACCTTCCACTTTGCACACCATTTGGAATCCACCGTGCGTCGCGATTTGATCCAGCATGTGGTCAAAAAAGCCAAGACCTGTAGAAATGTCATTACCGCCTTGCTCGTCAAGATTAACGAATACTTTGATGTCTGTTTCTTTTGTGGTGCGGACCACTTCAGCCACGCGCGCCTTCACTGTGAGATCTTTTAGGATCTGTTTCCAGCCCATGGTTTCTGGGTTGTATTGAATACCACGAATTGCCATGTTTTCTGCAAGTTGAAGATCGGTTTGACGATCGCCAATCACAACAGAGTTTTGGAAATCTACTTTGCCACCTTGAAGATACTCTTTTACCAAGCCTAGTTTAGGCTTACGGCAAGAGCAGTTATCTTCATCAAAGTGAGGACAAATCAGTACGTCATCGAACTTCACACCTTGAGACTCAAAGATCTCCATCATCATGTTGTGCGGTGCATCAAAATCAGCTTGTGGGTAGCTGTCTGTACCCAAACCATCTTGGTTCGTGACCATCACTAGACGATATCCTGCATCCTGCAACGACAGCAGGCTTGGGATAACAAATGGTTCTAGTTTTAGCTTATCTAAACGGTCTACTTGAAAATCAATCGGCGGCTCAACAATTAAGGTGCCATCACGGTCGATAAAAAGGATTTTTTGTTGTTTGCTCACTCGAACTTCCTTATTGCTATTCTTTTGGCGCTCCCGCTATTGAGCGAGAGCGATAAATTCTGTCTCTATCTATGCGTAGTAGTTTCTGATAAATCCAAGCGTTTTTTCGCACTCGTCACGGTTACCCACACTGATACGCACACAGTTTTCAATTGGCGAGTTACGCAAAATAATGCCCGTATCCCAAGCCGCTTTGAAAAGGTCATCGCCATCTGGGAATTTCACCAATAGGTAGTTCCCCCACCCTTCAAACACTTCCAAACCCGGAATCATTGAAAGGCCAACTTGCAAGTAAGCACGGTTTGCATTCAAATCGAGAACTTGAAACTTCGCTCGTGCTAAACCAGCTTCCGAAAGCGCCTGAGTCGCAATTTCTGCCACTGGAACTGGGACTGGGTAAGGTGCGATAACTTTAAGAAGTACATTAATAAGCTCTTCGTTCGCAAGCGTAAATCCACAACGCAGACCTGCAAGCGCAAAAGCTTTCGACAGAGTACGCAGAATCGCAAGATTCGAGTATTGCGCCAGTAGGTCCACCGTTGACGCTTCTGGACAAAAATCGATGTACGCTTCATCCATCACCACGATTGCACGGTCTTTTGTCATCTCAAGCAGAGACACAATGTCCTCTCGCTTAACCAAGTTACCTGTTGGGTTGTTTGGCGAACATACAAAAACCAGTTTCACGTTATCCAGATTAGCTTCGATGCCTGCAAGGTCTAGTTGCCAATCTGACGTTAGCGGCACGGTTTTACGCTCTACACCTATGGTTTCTGCACTGATGGCGTACATACCGTAAGTCGGTGGGCAGTAAAGAATCGCATCTTCACCCGGCTCACAGAAAGCACGAATCAGTAGTTCAATACTTTCATCAGCACCGCGAGAAGTCAGCGTTTGTTCTGGTTTCACACCCGCATACGCTGCATAAGCGGAAATCAGTTCTTTCGGTTGGCATTCGCTGTAACGATTAAGACGAGCAAAGTCTGTTTTATATTCATTATTGAATGGCGATTCGTTGGCGTTTAGCCATACGTCACCCGTACCACCGATTCGGCGAGCCGACATATAAGGGGTAAGCTGTTGGACTTGTTTACGCGCTAGCTTTTCCATCTCATTACTCTCTTATTCTTTCTTACTTGCTAATTTTTCTACGCGAATGGTCACTGCACGTTTGTGCGCATCCAGACCTTCTGCTTCCGCCATGGTGACCACAGTTGGTGCAAGGTTCTTTAGGCCATCAGCAGACAGTTCTTGAACCGTCATTCGTTTAGAGAAATCGGCCAAACCTAAGCTTGAATACGTGCGTGTGTAACCGTAAGTAGGAAGAACGTGGTTGGTGCCCGATGCGTAATCACCTGCTGATTCAGGCGACCAATCACCTAGGAAGATAGAACCTGCGTTATCTAATAGAGGTAAAAGCTCGCGTGGGTTCTTAGTCTGAACAATTAAGTGCTCAGGACCGTAGTAATTCGAAATGGAAACCGATTGAGTAAGAGACTCGGCAATGATGATCAAGCTTGAAGCCAATGCTTGCTCTGCGATGTCCGCACGAGATAGCTCCTTAAGCTGACGTTGAACCGCATCCGTCACTTTATCAGCAATCACAGGAGAAGGAGTCACCAATACCACTTGAGAATCAGGACCGTGTTCTGCTTGGCTCAAAAGATCCGCAGCGATAAAGTCTGCATCTGCGGTTTCATCGGCAATCACAAGAACTTCTGATGGCCCTGCTGGCATATCAATCGCAGCACCGCGGAAATCATTGCTAACCTGTCGTTTTGCTTCGGTCACGTAAGCGTTGCCCGGACCAAAGATCTTATCTACTTTCGATACAGTCTCGGTGCCATAAGCCATTGCAGCAACTGCTTGGCCACCACCGACGTTGTACACTTCATCAATGCCACACAGCTTCGCGACATAAAGGATCTCATCAGCGATTGGCGGTGGAGAACAAAGAACGACTTTACGACAACCTGCAATTTTTGCAGGAACGCCGAGCATCAAAACAGTCGATGGCAAAGGCGCACTGCCACCAGGAATGTACAAACCCACTTTTTGAATTGGACGTGTTACTTGTTCACAAAGAACACCTGGCTGCGTTTCCACCTTGAGCGGTTGCGGCTTTTGCGCTTTGTGGAACTTAGAAATATTGGCGTAAGCTTGCTCTAGTGCGCTCTTCATTGACTCTGACAAACGCTCTGACGCTGCCTTAATTTCCTGAGAAGAAACACGAATGGATTCAGGCTTAACACGGTCAAACTTTTCTGTCAGCTCAATAAGAGCAGAGTCACCTTCTTCTCGAACTTTAGCAATAACTTCGGCCACAGCAGTGGTGATATTGGCACCTTCTGCAATAGCAGGGCGCTCCAAAATAGAGTCTTGCTGATTCTCACTTAATGATTGCCAAACGACTGTTCTCATGATGCTTACTCCATCATTTTTTCAATTGGTAGAACGAGAATTGAACTTGCGCCCAACTCTTTCAGCTGTTCCATTGTTTCCCAGAATAGGTTTTCAGAACTCACTAAGTGAACAGCCATTTTCTGCTTATCTGCAGAAAGAGGAAGAACAGTTGGGTCTTCAGCACCTGGCAGTAGTGCTTTAATTTGATCTAACTTCTCTGCTGGGGCGTGAAGCATAATGTACTTAGATTCTTTCGCTTGCTGCACGCCTTGCATGCGAGTTAACAGCTTTTCGATTAGCGCCACTTTGTCTGCGTCGAACTCACCTGTGCGTTGAATCAATGTCGCTTTTGATTTAAAGATAATTTCAGCTTCTTTAAGGCCGTTCGCTTCCAGTGTTGCACCTGTAGAAACCAAATCAGCGATAGCATCAGCGAGACCCGCGCGAGGGGCAACTTCTACAGAGCCTGTCAGCATACATGTAGAGAATGGAACGCCGGCTTCATCCATGTACGCTTTTAGAAGTTGAGGATACGTTGTAGCAATACGCTTGCCAGCTAAGTCTTGTGGACCGTTGTACTCTTCGTCCTTGTCGATTGCGATAGATAAACGACAGCCACCAAAATCAAGTCGACGAAGCTGAACAAACTCGCAGGGTTCACCTAATGCTTTGCGGTCAAGGCGAACTTCTTCTAGTTCATTTTCGCCAATAAAGCCAAGGTCAACCACGCCATCCATAATTAAACCTGGGATGTCGTCGTCACGAACCAAGAGTAAATCAATTGGCATATTTTCAGAATGGACAACTAAACGCTCGCCCATTACGTTGAACTTTACGCCGCACTGTTTTAGTAGAGCTTGACTCTCTTTGCTAAGACGACCTTTTTTCTGAATTGCGATTCTTAAACGTTGTGTTTGCATTGCTTTGTCCCTATGCAAGATTTTGATATCTAAGTATTTTTCAAACTAATAAAACTAAAAAACCCTCGGGAGATTGAGGTCTCCCGAGGGTTTAAAATCTGCTTTTACTTTGATTTTACCTCCGGGAGTTTCCTGCCTCCCGGGTATGCGTACATCGCCCGAAAGACTAGATTGGGTGATGATGGTGATGAATGTTCATTACAAAATTACGCATACTTATTTCAAGGCTCTTCTCATTTGCTTTGTTACCAACAACACTAACCAAGCTGATTACTTTTTTCAACCCTTAATTTTAAAAAAATTCGAATTGTATAATACAAATAAAAAAGGAGGCCGAAGCCTCCTATAAATTTACTTTTTAAATCAGTGAATTACGCACTCTGGCAAGACGCTATTTTAGACTTTGAAAGCCATGACAAAATAGCGCAAACGATAATGAATGTTATCGACGCTGCAATGAACGAGAACGCTATTGAAGCAGTCATACCAAGGGCAATAAAGCCGACGCATGAAACAAGCGCGACTGATAATGCATAAGGTAGCTGTGTTGATACGTGATCAATGTGGTTACAACGTGCACCCGTCGATGACAAGATAGTCGTATCTGAGATTGGTGAACAATGGTCACCGAATACCGCACCAGCTAAAACCGCACTCAGCATCGGTAGCATTAGCGCTACGTCTGTTGCGCCAGCCATGTCTCCAGCGATTGGAAGCATGATGCCGAACGTACCCCATGAAGTACCTGTTGAGAACGCCATCAGGCCAGACAGCAGGAATAAGATAACTGGGAGCCAATGAGGGTTGATATTTCCCTGCGCCATTGTCGAAAGGTAAGTACCAGTCTTCATATCACCGATAACAGAGCCAATGGTCCAGGCAAATACTAAGATTAGAATCGCACCAAACATAGACTTAGCACCAATCCAAAGTGTACGTGCGATCTCAGCCATTGGTAGACCTTGCTTCACAACAGTAAACAGTGCAACTGCTAAGCCAAGCAAGCTACCGTAGATTAGTGATGTACCTACATCTGTATTTTCAAAAGCACCAAGAAGCGCAAACTCCTTACCATCAGCAGCCAATGCTTGGCCACCCGTGTAAAGCATTGAAGCGATAGTCGCGATAATCAGCGTCACGATAGGAAGTATCAAATCTGACACTTTACCCTTTTCACTTTCACGGATATCTAGCTCTTCGTTTAGGTCATGCGCTTCTTGCGAGTCATTTTCTTTGTCTTTATCAAAGCCACGACCTTGCGATGCAGAGATCTCATGCTCACGCATTTTACCAATATCAAGACCAAACCACGCAACAGCGAACACCATTAGCAGCGCAAAAACGGCGTAGAAGTTCATTGGGATAAGACGAACATATGCGCCAAGAGCCGAATACTCTGTGATCCCATGTGAGACTAAGATCCCGCCAATAATAGTAATAATGTAAGCACCCCAGCTAGAAGCAGGCATAATTACACACATTGGAGCAGCGGTTGAGTCTAGAATGTACGCAAGCTTAGCGCGAGACACATAAAAGCGATCGGTTACTGGGCGAGAGATCGCACCAACAGCAAGGCTATTAAAGTAATCATCGACAAAAATGAATACGCCTAAAAAGGCGGCAAGAAGTTTGGAGCCGCGTTTACTCTTCACTCGAGATTGTGCCCATTCAGCAAAAGCACGAGTACCGCCAGATAGCGTTAATAAAGCTGTTGTCATACCTAATAAGATTAGGAAACCAACAATGCTCATGTTCCAAGTGTTAATTCCGCCATCTTCAATAAAGACAGAAGAAACTTGAGAACTGACGTAACCTGCGGTGTCGCTGATAGACCAGCTATTAAGTAGCACCGCACCTAGCACGATACCTACACCCAAGGAAACTAATACACGTCGAGTCAAAATCGCCAAAGTCAAAGCGACAATAGGTGGCAATAATGAAACAGGAGAACTAGAAAAATCTATTAAATTCATGATCTTCAAAAACCAAAGTTTGGCTAGAGATCTACTGCAGACAAGTCACGTAGCATACGATACGTGCTCATGTTGAACTTAGCGACAGGGAAGCGAACACTCCACCCAACCCTACAGTAGCGCTCCATAGTTTAATGTGAATATATACTATGGCAGTGTTGTTCCTTTCAGATACAACCCCAGCAAGTAACTTTGATGAGTTACTTACTTCGGCAATCTTCGCCTTCCACTATTATTCATTGGCATCACCCCAATAATAGCTACTCTTCGAGACCGCGCCTCTACGGCAACAACAAACAATTAACCACTAACTGTACAAATTAACAACAAATTGTCTGCAATATTGCATCAGGTGGCAGCCATTGTACTTATGATGAGAGTCAATGCAACACATCAAACTAAATTAAACAAATAAATAATGACTGAGATAATTTATAAACCTTGCCTACTTCCATAAGTTTTGTGCAACTGAAATCACATCAATCATGTTATTTATGAAACATTATTACTACCTTAGAAATATCATGGTTTATCTTATATCAATAAATTAAGGATATATGACACACCATTAAAGATGGAGGCTTCATATTTTTAAGTAATAACTCAAATTTTTTTATAAAAAACCAAGCTGTCGCTCTCTCTATACAATAATGATTGTTGATTTTAGTTCTCATCTAATAATGATTTATTTCGAGTGTAATAATATTAATTGCTTTAAAAAATAGTCAAATTTAAACAAAATCTTGATTTAGCATTTGCACATAAGGAAAAGATAAAGTTAAATATAAGGACTCTTTGTTTATTTATAGATTGGCATTATTTAATCGTAACGATAAAAAGTGCCCAACACATTAACCTTTTAATAGGAATCGTTATGTCAGAGCTGACTAAAACCCTTCTAAATATCCGTAGCCTTCGTGCATTTTCTCGTGAGCTGACTCTAGAACAATTGGAAGAAGCTCTAGATAAACTCACTACTGTCGTAGATGAGCGTCGTGAAGCAGAAGAAGCAGAACGCGCAGCACAAGCAGAGCAAGAAGCTAAGCTTGCAGAGATTGCTGAGAAAATCGCTCAAGACGGTATTGACGTGGAAGCACTTATTACTGCGCTATCTGGCGAAACTAAGACGAAAGGCAAAGCGAAGCGCGCACCTCGCCCTGCTAAATACAAATACACAGATTCAAACGGTAATGAGAAAACTTGGACTGGCCAAGGTCGTACACCTTCGGCAATTCAAGAGCAACTTGATGCAGGTAAATCTCTGGATGAGTTTCTAATCTAGATCCGTGCTATTTTTAAAAGGCTCCCATAGGGAGCCTTTTTTATTTAAACCATTACAAATAAAAAAGGCACATTTCTTAATGCGCCTTTTACTTTAGTTACAGAATAGTTAATTAAACCGCTTCGTATTAACGTTCCCAGTATGCTTCTTCTAGGCTATCTTCTCGCTCAGGAAGTCCGCGCGACAATCGTGGTGAATGTTGCACGAGAACTTCGTAGCTCGCGCGGTTTGCGTATTTGCAGACTTGAGAAAAAGAAGAGTAAGTTAAATACTCGTTACTGTGCTTGCTTGAATTAGGCACATTTTCTTTATGGTATTTATTTGCTGCCATATCATGAAGAACCGCAGATAACGCGGCATCACCTGCGCCATTTGTATTCTTAATTTTTTCTGGGCCACCCATATATGGCGAGATATGCGAGTACACTTTTATTGGCGTCTCGCATGAGTCTTTTTTCGCCGGACGACTAAATTCATAACGATTAAATTCAGCAATTGACCCTGGAAGCAATGGCAAAGAAGTTTCGCGCTTCGCGCTATCTTCTGTATACCCAGCCATAAATAGACCTACAGGACCCGCCGTGCACAATACTAGATCAGCCCACTCCAATGTTTTATCAGACGCAGCAAGTGGATCAGATTCCCCCGTCAGAGCTTCTGCTTCATCTTCATTCATCGCAACGACTGAAACGTTATCTCGAATGAATTCTTGCCAATATTTAGGATCATCTTGAATAACAAACTTTGTGCCTAGAGTCAGAACAACAGGCACATCATTCTTTTTCGCGTACTCAATCGCTTTCATTGTTGCTTCCGGCATTGGGTCGCCGTCTTTGCAACGTACTAGATATGACGTCAGTACAAGTGCTGATGCATTTTTAAAGATTTTCTCTGGAATGCTATCAGGATGGAGTTGGTTCATTTGCCCTTCGCTGATAGCAAAAGTACGTTCACCGTCTTCTGTGATAAGAGCAAAACAACGGCCAATTGCACCATCTACACCTTGTAGGTAGTTCAAATCCATGCGGCTTGATGTATTACAAAGATAACGGTAACCGTAGCTGCCAATCTTAATATCCTGGCTCATCACTCCAAGTAGTGTGGAGCGATCATCCGCTAGCACGGAGTAGTTATGTAGCGTGTTACCAATTGTACCGCCCGCATACTCATTGGTAATCAAGTTCTCTTCTTTCAGTTGCTGGTATAACTCTTCTGCTCTATCGTCATCGATAACCAAAGAGTGACCTTTACTCAGACCGTACTTTTCAATCACATCCGTTGTAACTTTTGCTTCAATATCAACCAAGGTTTGGTCAATACCAATGATGTGAGTGCGCGTCATCTTCTTGCTTTCTTGTGCTTGGCTCACCAGCGGGTCACGAGCATGAACAGGAAAATAGTGCTTCGATTTGCGTTGTCCAGGAAATTTCATATTGTCAGTCTGAGTAAGGGGATGAAAAGGAGAGCGGATTCTATACCGCTAATAATAAAGCAGCAATAAAAGCGATTATAGCAAACGTTTGCTGACTACTTTTTTCTTTTAGGTGGCTTATTCACCTTCCATAAAGCTGAGATCTGGTAGTTGCTCAAGGTGCTCGCTATAACGCTTTAGGTTGAACTCACCTTCATTCTTCATCACATCAAAAATCTCAATTGACATCGCACATGCCATCATCGCAACCGCATCTTCACGTGGTGTGCCAGTCATCATTAAACGCATAAGGGTTTCTTTTACTTTAAGCGGGTTGCCATCTTCGAGCTGATTTTCAACAATTTCAATCAACTCACTTTCTTGCATAAATTGGTTTTCTTCTGTCATTTGATGTTTCCTCTTGGATTTTGGCCAACTATGCCATATATACCTCTTCTATACTTGCGAAATTACTCGTTCGAATCTTTGTTGAAGAAAAATCCAGCGAAACGAATTGTGATTTCGATCTCGGATCTGTCACCGGTCTGTGGATTCTGATAGAATCTGCATCCCGTTTATTTAAGTGGTGTTTAGTAATGTCTGATAACAGCCAAAAGAAAGTCATCGTCGGTATGTCCGGCGGCGTTGATTCATCTGTTTCCGCGTATCTTCTAAAGCAGCAAGGCTACCAAGTAGAAGGCCTTTTCATGAAGAACTGGGAAGAAGATGACAACGAAGAATATTGTACAGCGGCAGAAGATCTTGCTGACGCTCAGGCAGTATGTGACAAGCTAGGCATCCACCTACACACTATCAACTTTGCTGCCGAATACTGGGATAACGTATTTGAGTACTTCCTTGCTGAATACAAAGCGGGCCGTACTCCGAACCCTGACATTCTTTGTAACAAAGAAATCAAGTTCAAAGCATTCCTAGAATTCGCTGATGAAGTACTTGATGCTGATTACATTGCAATGGGCCACTATGTGCGTCGCTCTTTCCCAGAAAACGGTGAAAAACCACAGATGCTACGTGGTCTAGATGGCAACAAAGATCAAAGCTACTTTCTGTACACATTAAGCAACGAGCAAATTGCACGTAGCCTATTCCCTGTTGGTGACCTAGAGAAGCCAGAAGTACGCCGCATTGCGGAAGAACAAGACCTAATTACTGCTAAGAAGAAAGACTCAACTGGTATTTGTTTCATCGGTGAACGTAAGTTTACGGAATTCCTGGGTCGCTACCTTCCAGCTCAGCCTGGTAATATCGAGACTCCAGAAGGCGAAGTGATTGGTCAACACCAAGGCCTGATGTACCACACGCTTGGTCAGCGTAAAGGTCTACACATCGGTGGCCGTAAAGGCGGCGGTGGTAACGAGGACCCATGGTTCGTTGGTGAGAAAGATCTAGAACGTAACGTTTTGATTGCCGTTCAAGGTAAAGACCATCCAATGTTAAAATCAGAAGGTCTACTTGCATCACAACTTCACTGGGTAGATCGTGAGCCAATTCGCGATGTTATGAAGTGCACAGTGAAAACTCGTTACCGTCAGGAAGATATTCCTTGTACAATCATCCCTATCGATGATGAAAACATTAAAGTTATCTTTGACGAGCCACAAATTGCTGTAACTCCAGGTCAATCAGCAGTGTTCTACAAAGGTGACGTGTGCCTAGGTGGCGGCATCATCGAGCAACGCATTAAATATTCTCAAGCTTAGGAGTCGTTACGTGGCGAATACACTTTATGACCGTACTATCGCTTTCGCTGGGATTTGCCAAGCTGTTGCTTTAGTTCAACAGGTAGCGAGAAACGGACATTGTGATCAAGATGCTTTTGAAACATCAATCAACGCTATTTTGAGCACTAACCCTGCTAACACAGTTGGCGTATTCGGTCGCGAAGCCGATCTAAAGCTTGGCCTAGAATGCTTGGTTAAAGGGATTGATAGCACACCATCAGGCAGTGAAATTACTCGTTACATTATTAGTTTAATGGCGTTAGAGCGTAAGTTAAGCTCTCGTAACGATGCTATGTCTCAGCTTGGTGATCGTATTCAAATGGCCAAGCGTCAGTCAGAGCACTTTGAGCTACTAGACGATCAAATGATCAGCAATTTAGCGAGCATCTATCTGGATGTCGTTAGCCCTATTGGCCCACGCATTCAAGTAACGGGCACGCCATCTGTACTGCAGCAGACGGCAAGCCAACACAAAGTTCGTGCGCTGTTGTTATCTGGCATTCGTAGTGCAGTTCTTTGGCGTCAAGTTGGTGGTAAGCGTCGCCACCTAATCTTCGGGCGCAAGAAGATGGTAGAACAAGCACAAATCCTTCTTGCTCGTCTGTAGTAAAATATCAAATAAGCAGCTCGCGTTTATCGCGAGCTCATTTTTTTCGACTAAAACGAATATTGCGCAAACGTTTGCGCAATATTCGTGACAATTGCCACAGTTATTGGTATAAAGCTCACGAAATTTAGAAACCCAATTCAGGAGAACATCATGGAACTGTCAGCATTGACTGCTGTTTCACCAGTAGACGGCCGTTACGGAAGCAAGACAATTGCGTTACGCGAAATTTTCAGTGAATACGGTCTACTAAAGTACCGTACTATCGTTGAAATCCGCTGGCTACAAAAGCTTGCTGCTACTGCTGAAATTGCAGAAGTGCCAGCGTTTAGCGCAGAAGCAAACCAATTCCTAGACGACCTTGCTGCAAACTTCTCTGAAGAAGATGCACGCCGTATCAAAGAGATCGAGCGTACAACTAACCACGACGTAAAAGCGGTTGAGTACTTCCTAAAAGAGAAAGTAGCAGACGTTCCTGAACTGCACGCAGTAAACGAGTTCTTCCACTTCGCATGTACTTCTGAAGACATCAACAACACATCACACGCTCTAATGCTTAAAGAGGCGCGTGAGAACGTGATTCTTCCAGAAATCCGTAACCTAATCGACGCTATCAAAGCGCTAGCAGTGGAATACCGCGACATTCCTCTTCTATCTCGTACACACGGTCAGCCTGCTTCTCCATCTACTATGGGTAAAGAAATGGCAAACGTGGCGTACCGTATGGAGCGTCAATTCAAGCAAATCGAAAACGTTGAGATCCTAGCGAAAATCAACGGTGCAGTAGGTAACTACAATGCACACCTTTCTGCTTACCCAGAGCTAGATTGGCACAAGTTCTCTGAAGAGTTCATCACAGAGTCTCTAGGCGTAACTTGGAACCCTTACACAACTCAAATCGAACCGCACGATTACATCGCTGAGCTGTTCGACGCTATCGCTCGTTTCAACACTATCCTGATTGACTTCGACCGTGACGTTTGGGGTTACATTGCACTAGGCCACTTCAAGCAAAAAACTATTGCTGGTGAGATCGGTTCTTCAACAATGCCTCACAAAGTTAACCCAATCGACTTTGAAAACTCAGAAGGTAACCTAGGTCTTGCGAACGCTGTATTCGGCCACCTAGCACAGAAACTGCCTATCTCTCGTTGGCAACGTGACCTAACTGACTCAACGGTTCTACGTAACCTTGGTGTTGGTGTTGGCTACGCTATCATCGCTTACACTTCTACGCTTAAAGGCATCAGCAAGCTAGAAGTAAACCGTGAAGCGCTTCTTGCTGAATTAGACAAGAACTGGGAAGTACTAGCTGAGCCAGTACAAACAGTTATGCGTCGTTACGGCATCGAGAAGCCATACGAGAAGCTGAAAGAGCTAACTCGTGGTAAGCGTGTAGACGGCGAAGCAATGCGTAACTTCATCGACGGTCTTGAGCTTCCTGAGCACGAGAAAGCACGTCTGAAAGAGATGACGCCAGCGAACTATATCGGTCAAGCAATCGAGCTGACAGATAAGCTGTAATCCTCCTGTAACGACCAGATACCTAAAAGGTTGACGCGAAAGCGTCAACCTTTTTTAGTTAGGAGAGTTAGGTCGGGAGAAAATAATTTTAGTTATATGGAATGGATTATTAATTGAAGATCAGCCCCATTTGTTATGGCTGCTTTTGGAAGAACAAGGTTATTGTTCCTACTTCCACACCAAACTTTTTTATTTTCGTTAGATTGAAAACGTGTCTGTCATCCTGACGATAAAGCCAATCATCAAAAGCAACTGTCACTGATGAATCCTCCATTTGTAGCTCAAAGTCATATTGCCACTGTAGCGCATTGCCCTGCTCTTCCCCTGTTGCTACACCTATAATATCGTCTGCCTTACCTTCATAACGACCGTCTTCTAATCTAGTGATAACCCAAATTCGCTGGTCCACCTCTCCGTCATCAAACACGAAGTCTTCCACCAGCGTCAGCGTATCACCCGCTACAGTACCCACTATATCGACCTCAAAGCGACGCGTTTGCTGTCCGGTATAATCTTGCACCATCCCCCACGCCTTTATGTCGCCTTCGAAATAACCGAATACGTCAAAAGTCGGTGTAGAAGAGCGGTAATTATCAATGTCTGCGGAACATGCCGAAAGAAAAACAGCTGCCACTAAAGTCGCTGCTTTAAAAATTCGTTTAAACACTATCTAACCTGCCCTATCAATTGTTTTCGGAGTTTCGGAAATTCTGTGTTGGGTGATAACCATATAGCCAAAAATGCATCGTTCATTCGTTCGTCTTCAATGATGCCAACGTTCTTTACTTGCACGTCCCCAACCTGCTTATAAAACAGCTGACCAGATTTTCCATCTGTTAGATAAGTAAGCTCGTCACCTTTTTGAATATCAGGAAACATACAATCGAGCTCGCTGATCCAAGCTTTTCGATATGAGTCCGTAAAACCCAATTTCGCCCACTGCTCATCCGTCACATCAAGCAGCTGTTGCTTACTGATGTCTCTCTTGTAATTAATTTCCAACGCAAGGGGATGTGGCGATACGTCATCGCTTACGATGAACTTTCCATCAGGCGCTTTTAATCTTGAGTGATAAATATCGAAGATGAACCAAGTAAGTTGGGCTTCTCCAACAGTTTTCCATCCCTTCCAATTCGCAATGTTGCTGGCAGCTTCGCTATTTCCAACAGGTTGAGCTTGCAGAGCAAAAGAGCCAGTTACTATTACCAACGCAAGCAGCCTAGTCAGTCTCTGAGTTAAAACTCTCTTCAAGCTTTTCATTTCCGTACACCTTGAGTATCAAGAGCATCATGACGCACCATTCGACAAACAACATTGCCAGTGTAGCGCCAGTGCTGAATCCAAATTCAACGGCTTGGAGTTTATGGCCAGCAAAGTAGCTCGCCGTTCCTCCGATACCGCCTACTATTGATACGTAGGTTTTTGGGAAACGGTACAAAATTGACTTAAGTTGATAGGTATACCAAGAAAACAAAACCCACAAGCATAATAACCAGACTGGCAGCCATGGGGTTGGAAAGACAAAGACCGAGAGTTGTTGATTGAGCGTATCAAGCACGAGCCCGACCGTGACGATCACACTAATACTTTTAAGCGAAGATGCATCGCTTTTCAAACAATATAGTAGGGTTGCCAAAGTAAGGAATAACGTCACCCATTGCCATTGATAGGTTCCAAGCACCGCTGCAAACCAGCAGAGTTGGAACCATGTCGAAGCAAGAAACACCTTCATAACGAACTACGGGCGTTGAAACGTCATGTGAACGGCACTGATCGTGCGAGCCAAAAAGCCACCTTCACAGTAGCTCAAATAGTAGCGCCACATACGCACAAAGCGGTCGTCGTAGCCAAACGAGCGCACTTCATTCTCTGCTCGATTAAAACGAAGGTGCCATTCGTTCAGCGTCTTGGCGTAGTCCAAACCAATATCGAACAAGTCTCGCGTCACTAAGTCACTGTACTTTGTTGTTGCTTGGGTTAGTGAGGTTACCGACGGTAAAAAACCACCCGGGAAAATGTACTTTTGGATAAAGTCGACGTTGTTACTGTAGTAATCGTAACGCTGATCGGCAATCGTAATCGCTTGAATCGCCATCAAGCCACCAGACTTCAATAAAGACTCACAGACCTTAATGTACGAAGGCAGGAATTGTTTGCCCACAGCTTCAATCATTTCAATAGAAACGAGCTTGTCATAAGTGCCGGTTAGGTTTCGGTAATCTTCTTTGAGTAGAGTGATTTTGTCTTCTAAGCCACGCTCTTTGATTTTTTGCTCCGCGTACGCGTGTTGCTCTTCAGATATCGTTGTTGTGGTGACCTGACAACCGTATTGTTCAGCCATGTAAATCGCCATAGCGCCCCACCCAGTGCCAATTTCAACAACATGATCAGTGGGCTTCAGCTCAAGTTGCTGACATAGACGATCCATTTTGTTGATTTGAGCCTGCTCTAGAGAGTCATCCGCATGATTGTAAAGCGCCGACGAGTACAGCATATTGGTATCAAGGAACGCTTCGTATAGGTTGTTACCCAAGTCGTAATGCGCATGGATATTTTTACGTGAGTTCTCTTCAGAGTTTCTGTTTGACCAATGACTGAACTTGTACAGTATTTTAGTCAACCAACTGCCTTGCTCTTCGAGTTTATCTAGAGCACGCATGTTAAGGGCCATCAGTTTCATTAATGAGGTTAAATCGGGGCTATCCCACCACCCATCCATATAAGCCTCACCAGCAGCAATACTGCCGCCCTGCAAGATCCGTGAATAAAAGCCTGGATGTTTTACCTCTATAATAGCGACAACAGGTTGACCACTGTACTCCCCATTTGGCGCACTAAAACGCTCGCTTCGCTCTGTCGTTTCCGTCTTAAAACTTTCAATAACTGTTAAGCAGCCGATTTCCATTTTTTGCAGACATTGAAAAATAACTCCGCGAGCCGCTTTTTGCGTTGTCGTCAATTTACGCGGCAATGTCATAGAACTAGTATTTAACATGCAGAATTCTCCTTATGCTTTTTATTTTTTTTGTCTGTTTTTTCAGTATCGGCTTCTATTTCTTCATGCGTTGAATATTTAGGATGAGAATAAAAAGGTGCGCCTTTCACCCAAAGTTTTAATGCGTGCCAATAAATACCAACCATTACTTTTACCGTTTGTATTGGTGTAACGATCAAACACCTCAATAAGGTTTTGCTTGAAAGTGGCTTGGCTTTCATAACCATGGTGGCATCAAAGTGTTTCTCTCCTTTGTGACATTCAAGATGAATATTCAACTTGTCTGTCAAAGGTTTAATTCTCCAGCGGTAGAGTTGGTCAATCGGGTTGAATGGTGAAACATGGAATGCTTTATCTTGTTCCCAACCAAACTTTTCTTCTTCTTTATCTGCTGACACCACGTAGTAATGTCGTTCATTCCAAGGAGTGTTACTCACCTCTGCGAGGAGATACTTCCATTCTCCTTCCGCGTTATAAACGTAGTAGAAATTAACGGGACTGAAATAAAGTCCTAGATAACGCAAGTGACAGACTGCGATTACCTTGCCGGTACAGCGGACACCTGTCAGTTCTTCAATTTTGCTGTGCACTGCCGACTTGACGCTACCTTCACCAATGTAATCACTGCGCTTGAAGCGAGCCCAATGCCACCAACGCGAACCAAAACCCCATACTTTTTTCTCTAAAGCATCGATCTCGTCTACATCAATGGCGGGCATAAATAAAGAGTAGTTCAACTCATGATTCACAGGCGTGAATCGACGGTGACGAACGTTGCCTATAAACAATCGGCTGTTCATTTGGCTATCCATATCACGCTGCGCCTTTTTCGAAAGGAACCACATTTTGTTCGCGGTACTTTTCTTCTAGTTCTTTCACAACATCAAGCGCGCTACGCACGCCATCTTCATGAAAACCGTTGTACCAATAAGCGCCGCAGAACCAGGTACTTTGTTTACCCTGTATCTCATTTTTGCGCTGCTGCGCTGCAATAGACTCAGTGGTGAATACTGGATGATGATAAGTGAACGAACGCAAGACTTTATTTGAGTTAATTTGCTCAGTACTATTCAACGTTACACAAAACGTGTGTTCTGATTGAATATGCTGAAGAATGTTCATGTTATAAGTGAGCGAAGGGAGGCGTTGCTGTTCCTCCTCACTGCCTTCCAATAGGTAGTTCCATGATGCCCATGCTGCCTTACGTTTTGGTAGTACGGCAGAGTCGGTATGAAGAACAACTTCATTTGCTTGGTATGTCATATCCCCCAAGATTTCCTGCTCAATTGGGCTGATATCCTCTAGCATTCTCATTGCTTGATCACTGTGACAAGCAAAGATAACGTCATCAAACCAATGCGTTTCTCCGCGAACTTGAACGCCAACCCCTTTTTCGTTGCGAACCACTTTTTCGACAGGACTATTAAGACGAATATTCTCCGCAAAGCCTTTGGTCAATGGTGGAATGTATGAACGTGAACCACCTTTAATCACATACCATTGTGGTCGGTTAGTCACATCTAGCAGACCGTGGTTGAGGAAGAAACGTAAGAAGAACATAAGAGGGAATGCGCGCATGTCAGCTAAAGTCGACGACCAAATCGCAGCACCCATCGGTAATATGTAGTTATCGGTAAAGAAAGCACTGAATTTGTGTTCATCAAGGAACTCACCTAACGTCTGAGAGTGCGAGGATTGCTCGCTAGCGAAGCGCTTGGCAAGTTTATTGAAACGAAGTATCTCGAAGATAAATCGATAAAATTTAGGGTTTGCCCAGTTGCGTTTTTGAGCAAACAATGTCGACACTGTGTGGCCGTTGTACTCTAGTCCGTTCCCATCGTTTCTGACACTGAAGCTCATTTGAGTCGGCAGACCTTCAACGCCAATCTCGCTCATCATTTTAATGAAATTAGGGTACGTACGGTCGTTATAGACGATGAACCCAGTATCTATCGCGTATTCTTTACCATCAAGGCTCACATCAACGGTTGCAGTATGGCCACCGATGTAATCGTTCGCTTCAAACAGCGTTACATCATGTTCTTTATGCAAGTAATAACCACAAGTAAGGCCAGAGATTCCCGTTCCCACAATCGCTATCTTCTTTCTTCCTGCTGTTTTCATTTTTATTCCTTCTTATGATACGAGTTTAGCAGTTAGGCGAGCTTGCCAACTGTATGGAAGTAACGAGATAAAACGTAAAATACTGGTAAATCTCGCTGGGAAATAGATATAGGTCTTGTTGGCGGCTAACTGCTTCCTGATAGAGTCCGACGCTTGCTGAGTAGAAATGATCATTGGCATTTCGAAGTCGTTTTTGTCAGTCAACGGCGTTTCAACAAAACCAGGAAACACCGTTACCACTTTGATCCCTTTCTTTTTCAAGTCGACGGCGAGCGTGCGTGCAAAATAACTGACTGCCGCTTTGGATGCGCCGTAAGCTTCAGCACGAGGCAGTGCCACTTCTGATGCGATAGAGCCAACAATAACAATGCGGTGCCCTCTCTCTAAATGCACTTGGCAGCCTTCGACGCAGTTAGCAACACCGACAACATTTACGTTCATCACACGCGCCATGAGTTTCGCGTCGACCACTCCCTCATCCATGTACTCACAATCGCCTGCGTTAAAAACCCATGTGTTTGGCGTAAAGGGCAAATTAGAGAGCGCCTGCTGAGTTTCCTCATAATTTGTCACATCAAACTGCAATGTATGAATTTTGGAGGAAACTGCCTCCAGTTCTGCAAGAACATCTTGATTCCGACCACAAGCAATCACATTCCATTCTGAGTTCGCGTAATCTAGGGCAAGCTGTCTTCCTATTCCGGAGGTGGCGCCTGTGATTAAGATGGTGTAGTTCATTGTCCTAACCTCTGCTTGATGGTTTTAACGACTGAACCAAGTAACGGTAAATGCTCATAGAGCATCTCTCCGAGATCAAAATAGTCTCGGTGATAAATGACCTGACCTTCGCTAAATTTGAGGTGCGAAACACCATTGACGAGAATAGGCGCCCCCTTCTGAAGTTTGGGATGCTGAAGGTCCATTGTCCAAGTTAGGAAGCCTGTATCTCCGACTTGTTGATGCTCATGGATTACAAAATCACAACTGATGACGTTGGCATATAATGAGGTGAAATAATCCGAAAGTGCTGGCCATCCTTCTAAACGATGCGCTGCGTCCTCAAATACTACATCTTGGTGATATATATCCTTAAGTAGATGTAAGTTCGCTTTGTTGAGCTTTTGATAGATATTGCCAACAGACTGTATGTCCATTTTTTACTCCTACACGCCCATTAAGTTGTACAAAATTATTATATGTACAAGATAGTTCATTCCACCAAAGTTGTACAAAAATAATTTTGTATAACTTTATTTCTGTAAGTAGTACGTGATGAAGTTCGCACGCGATCAATCGGCGAAAAAAAAGGCTTGGTCAAAACCAAGCCTTTTCAGCAGATTAACAATTATTTAAGTAGGAACAATTAGTATTGCTGGCCTCGCAACGCTGCAATACGTTTATCTAGCGGAGGGTGGCTCATTAATAGCTCAGTCAGCGACTGCTTGCCATTGATACCAAACGCCATCATGGTGCCATCCAGTTGAGATTCATGACTCACCTTCAAACGCTCTAGAGCCGCAATCATTTTTTCTTTGCCAACGAGGCGCGCAGCACCTGCGTCCGCGTGGAATTCGCGATGACGGCTGTACCACATAGTCAAGAAGCTAGCTAGGAAACCAAATACCAGTTCAAGCACCATGGATACGCCAAAGTAAACCATCATATTTGTACCTTGGCCTTCTTCATCATCGTTCGATGCCACGATATTGGCAATAAAGCGTGATAGGAAGATAACAAACGTGTTCACGACACCTTGCATCAACGTCATCGTGACCATATCACCATTTGCAATATGGCTCACTTCGTGTGCAAGTACTGCCTCTGCCTCATCACGAGTCATATTGTGTAAAAGACCAGTAGAAACGGCGACAAGAGAGTCATCTCGTTTTGCACCTGTCGCAAATGCATTGATATCTGGTGAATCATAAATAGCCACCGTTGGCATACCAATACCCACTTGTTGAGCTTGACGACCCACAGTTTCGACTAACCAATGCTCCGTTTCGTTGCGCGGGCTTTCAATGACCATACCACCAACCGAGCGTAGCGCCATACCCTTTGACATCATCAACGAAATAAATGCGCCACCAAAACCAAATACAGCAGCCATTACAAGTAAACCTGACAGACTGCCTGGTTGCATTCCAGTTACAGCGTAAACAATATTCAGAACAACACTAAGCACTAGCACGACAGCTAGGTTAGTTGCTAGGAATAACATAATTCGCTTCATTACTTTTCTCCGAGGAAGCTTATCGTTTTTTTAAAACGGATTGTTATAAGGAACAAATGGTAATCGCTATAAAAGCCAATTCCGTTGATTTTCATGTTCCGTGCGTTATAGATATAGTCTATCCGCGATAAAAACAAGGTTAAGCAATAAATTGCAACATTTGTTTTCGGGACTGAAATATTTGATTCAAGCGATTTCAAAACATGCTTTGGTAGGAGCCGGAACCTCCGTTCATATACATTTATCAAAATGATAAAATAAGCTCTGAGCTACCCATCATCTATTGATAGATGATCTTGGTGTTAAATCTATCACCTCTTAGCAACTTAGCTAGAAATTTTTTAATAGACCAAAAACAGTACGTTAGCTCTGCTATAGACTTTGGTCTTATTGTGCGGCTACATGGACATGCTAAATTCGAATGAGATGAACAAAACAGAGCCACTCTAAGTACATTGCAAAAAGTGCATTGGGTGAGCTCAAAAACTCCATGTATTGAGGGAAAAACCATGGTAGAAACTAACGACTATCAAATGGCTATTGATTTACTGCGTTGTCACCTAGGCATCTCAGAGGACGAGGCAAAGCAACAACTTGGTATTTCAACCGATCATCATATGTCTCAGCGTGTTGCAGAAACACAACAAGCATTGATGGGGCTCAGCCAAGATAAGTAATCTGACTTTTTAGGTTACACCAACAAGAAAGGGCTGCATTGCGCAGCCCTTTGGTTTTTTAGTCTTTTACCCTAAACACCATTAGTCAGTGTTTAGCAACGGCTCTACATTAATGTACTTGCCTAGCTCTTTACGTTTAGCACTTGGAATATATGGAATTTCCCCAAGCTTAGGTGCATCGATACGTGCTTCTAGCATCTCGATAATGTCAGCGTAGTGCTCTGTGCCTGGGTTGACGCGGTTTGCCACCCAGCCAACAAGATTCAAACCATCCGCTTTAATACTCTCTGCTGTGAGTAAAGCGTGGCTCAAACAGCCTAATTTAATGCCAACCACCAGTACAACAGGTAACTGCTCTTCTTTTACCCATGTAGATAAACAGTCCGTATCGGATACTGGCACACGCCAGCCTCCAGCACCTTCAACGAGAACAACATCGGCTTGCTGCTTATGTTGAGCCAGTTTTTGACTCAGAACATCGTAACTTATTTCGACATATTCATGCTTCGCTGCAATGTGGGGAGAAGCAGGCAACTCTAAAGCGTATGGGTTCACATCATCATAGGCCACATCGAGTGTTGCGGCGTCTTGTAAGTGTAAAGCATCAGAGTTACGCCATCCGGCTTCAGTCTTGTCACTCCCTGCTGCCACTGGCTTATAACCAATAGTGTTTAGTCCTTTTGCGGCGATCGCTTGCAAAATGGCTTTAGACGCTACCGTCTTTCCAACATCAGTATCCGTACCAGCAATAAAAAAAGCATCAATCATAGATGTATTACTCCAAAACAAACCTGATAACTTGCAGGTAGAAGACCTTGATCGTTTTTAAACGCTTGGTACGCATGCTCAACTTTTAACAAAGTCTCGCGACTAGTTAAACCGTGTGAGCGCCCGCTTACGTGATTTGCACCTATACCTTTGAGGTCACGCATAACTGAAAATGCAGAGTCGTACCAAACTGTGATGGTGGTCAAGTCTAGTTGATGGCTGTCACATCGAGATTGCGCTAACGCAATTTTTACCTGATTGAGCGTTAGAAAGTTATTGACGTGTTGATATGCATCAATTTTTTCCCATGATGCACGCAGCTCATACAGTGATCCATCAACCAGTGTAGAGAACCACGCTTTCCCACCATTTTTTAGCACGCGGCGCACTTCTTTTAGTGGGTAACTTAAATCTGTACACCATTGCAGCGCTAAACTTGAAAACACGTAATCGAAGCTATCATCGTCAAATGGTAAGTTTTCAGCATCAGCAACTTGGTAATGCATTCGTACTGCACCACAACGCTGCTCTGCTTTATCTAACATGGCTTGAGAGATATCGCCGCAGACGACTTCCGCACCGCGTTGTTGAAGTAGTTGGGAGAAATAACCCGTGCCACAACCTAAATCCAATACACGTTTTCCCGTCAAGTTTTCAGGAAGTTTATCAAGCAGCTGATGCCCGACATCACGTTGAAAAGCCGCATGTTTATCGTATGTTTCTGCTGCTTTACCAAACGAAGAGGCAATCGCGTCTTTATCTTGATGGAAACTCTCTAACGCGAGCGTTTGCGCTAATGCGGTAGTTGCATTATCCATTACAGCGCTCCTAATGCTTGCTTCAATGCGATTGAAAGCGTTTTAACTTGTTCATTAGTGTGATTGGCAGTGAGTGTGATTCGAAGACGAGACGTTCCTTTAGGCACCGTCGGAGGGCGAATAGCAGTCACCCAAATACCGTTTTGGCGACAAGCACCTGCTACTCGCAAAGCCAATTCAGATTCACCAATCAAAAAGGGCTTAATCGAAGTTTGAGTCTCAACAAACCCCTCAAGGTCGCTAAGGCTATCTCGATACACTTCACTAAGCTCAGAGAGCTTTTCACGTCGCCAAGACTGCTCTTGAACCATCGAGACTGCATGAGTCAACGCATACGCTTGTGCTGGCGGTATCGCCGTGGAATACACATGGTGACGAGCAAACTGAGTTAAAAAGTCCCCCGTTGCGTGGTCACATAAAATAGCCGCGCCAGACATACCAAACGCTTTACCGAAGGTAATGACCAATAACTCAGGCTTAACCGTTGCCAACTCGCAAGAACCACCACCGGATTGACCGAGAACACCAATTCCATGAGCGTCATCGACAGCAAACCATGCATTGTGGCTATCAACGACAGCAGCGATATCAGCGAGTGGTGCACAGTCACCGTCCATGCTGAATACCCCTTCAGTCACAACTAGATGGTTGCCTTCGCTATTAATCAGCGACTTCAGGTGCTCGATGTCATTGTGCTTGAAACGCTTCATCTTAGCTGGTGACAACATCCCCGCTTCCATCAGTGAAGCATGATTCAAACGATCTTGGATCAATACGTCTGTTTTTTCTAACAAGGTGAACAACAAGGCTTGATTAGCACTGAATCCAGAACCAAACAGAATTGCTCTGTCGTAGCTCAACCATTCAGTTAGTGCGGCTTCTAAATTGCTGTGTGCTGCACTAAAGCCAGTCACCATTGGTGATGCCCCACTGCCACTGCCGTATACGCTTAAACCTTGCTGCCAAGCCCGAACAAGCGCTTGGTCATTGGCCAAGCCCAAATAATCATTACTTGAGAAATTAATGTAGCGTCTGCCTTCGTGTTCCAAAACGGACTGGTTACCGGCAAACACCACATTCATAGAACGATTCAACCCTTGCGTTTTACGCTCAGCAAGGGCGGACTCGATACGAGATTTAAACGCTGGCATCGTAGAAAAGGTCGTCTTTTGTTGGACGAGCAGCAACGCGCTCTACGACGCGATCGAGTAACTCGTTTTCTTCGATTTCATCAGGTTTTTGAGACACCTCTTGGCTGTTAATACCGAGCTTGTTGAACAGCATCATGTCTTTGTCTTCAGAAGGGTTTGGTGTGGTCAGAAGTTTGCAGCCATAGAAAACGGAGTTTGCACCCGCCATAAAACACAGCGCTTGCATTTGTTCGTTCATGTTTTCACGGCCGGCGGATAAACGAACGGCTGATTGAGGCATCATGATTCGTGCAATCGCAATCAGGCGAATGAAATCGAAAGGCTCAACATCATCCACTTCTTCCAGTGGTGTCCCCTTTACCTTCACGAGCATGTTGATTGGAACGCTTTCAGGGTGTACCGGCAAGTTAGCCAATTCAACCAACAAACCTGCTCGGTCGTTAGCACTTTCACCCATGCCGATGATGCCACCGGAACAGATCTTCATGCCAGCATCACGTACGTGAGATAAAGTATCTAAACGGTCTTGGTAAGTACGTGTGGTAATAATGTTGCCGTAGAACTCAGGTGAGGTATCTAGGTTGTGGTTGTAGTAATCCAGACCTGCGGTTGCCAATTGCTTTGCTTGATCTGGTGTCAACATACCTAATGTCATACACGTTTCTAAACCCATGTCCTTCACGCCTTTGATCATGTCGGTCAAATGCGGCATGTCACGCTCTTTTGGATTTTTCCATGCTGCGCCCATACAGAATCGAGTAGAACCAGCATTTTTGGCTTTTTGCGCAGCATCGAGTACGCGTTCTACTTCCATCAGACGCTCTTTCTCGATGTCTGTGGTGTAACGAGCACTCTGAGGACAGTACTTACAATCTTCTGGACAAGCACCTGTCTTAATCGACAGAAGCGTGCTTACTTGAACATGGTTGGTTTGTTGATATTGACGATGTACAAGCTGCGCTTCGAATAGGAGATCCATGAATGGTTTTTCCATGAGATCGCGCACTTCAGCATGCGTCCAGTTATGACGAACTTCCACGTGTATTCCTTTAGTCACTTTTGTTGTTGTGTTGACAGTCTACTGAGTCTCGATAAACTGTCAACACAACGCAAAAGAACAAAGTTTACATCTGTCTGTTTTTTAACCTCAATTATTATTGGAATCGCACATGGATCTCGCCTTCGACCGCCAGCATATCTGGCATCCTTACACTTCGACATTGACACCTCTGACCTGCTACCCAGTGGCATCGGCAAATGGTGTTCATATTAAATTGGAAGACGGTACTGAGCTGGTCGATGGCATGTCTTCTTGGTGGTCGACGATCCACGGCTACAACCATCCGCATTTAAATCAAGCCGCTCACCAGCAAATCGATCAGGTCTCTCACGTGATGTTTGGCGGGATTACCCACCAGCCAGCAATCAGTTTGTGTAAGAAGCTATTGTCCCTTGCACCAAATAACCTTGAACATGTATTCCTTGCCGATTCAGGCTCCGTTGCCGTAGAAGTCAGCTTAAAAATGGCACTGCAATATTGGCATGCAAAAGGCGAACGCCGACCGAAGTTTCTTACTTTGCGACACGGTTATCACGGCGACACCTTTGCGGCTATGTCGGTTACCGATCCTGATAACTCAATGCACTCTCTTTACAAAGGCTTTTTGCCTGAGCATATCTTTGCGGAGTCACCAACTTGTGGTTATTGGGATGAATGGAAGCCAGAGGACCTTACCGACTTCGAGCACAAGATTGAAACGCACCATGAAGAACTTGCTGCGGTGATCCTAGAACCTATTGTTCAAGGCGCAGGCGGCATGCGCATCTACCATCCAGAATTTCTCAAAGGCGTGCGTAGGCTTTGCGACAAATACGGCTTGTTATTGATTGCAGATGAGATCGCTACCGGATTTGGTCGTACCGGTAAGTTGTTTGCCTGCGAACATGCAGACATTCAACCAGACATTCTGTGTGTCGGGAAAGCACTCACTGGCGGCTACATGACCCTCTCTGCGACCCTGGCGAGCAAACACGTAGCAGACACCGTTTGTGGTGGTGATGCAGGCTGTTTTATGCACGGTCCAACCTTTATGGGGAATCCACTCGCCTGTGCTGTTGCCACCGCAAGTTTGGAATTGATTGAGCAAGGTAATTGGCAGCAACAAACCCAACAAATTGAAACGCTGTTTTCTGAGTTACTACCAAAACTTGAAGAATACGAGTTGGTGAAGAACACCCGTTGGCTAGGTGCCATTGGCGTAGTGGAGACGCATCGCCCTGTGAATATGGAAACCATCCAAGCCTTGTTTGTTGAACACGGAGTTTGGATTCGTCCATTTGGCAAACTGATTTATATGATGCCGCCGTTCATCAGCAAGCCGGAAGATATTGAGAAGCTAGTTAACGCGATTGATGCGGCGTTGCAACGTAAAGACTGCTTCGCTTCATAGTCCAATTCAATACGAAAACGGTTTGAGTATGAGACTCAAACCGTCTCATTATTTATTAGAACAGTAAAGTTATCGGAGTTGACTGTCTTTACTCGCTCGTCGATTGAACAATGCTTGGCGTTGAGATACCAATTCGATTGTTGACTGACATTCGATACACAGACGAACGCCTTTCATAGCAAGACGACGAGCTTCCGGAATCTCATCACCACACTCATCGCAGTAATGGGCGCTCTCACCCTTTGTGATACTGCCACGAACACGAGAAATCTCGTCGTCTATTGTGTTTTGAATTTGTTGGCTGACACTATCGTCGTTTGCCCACCCTACGGCCATAAGCCCTCCTCGTTACTTGAATGAGAAAATCTACTTACCGTGGTAAGGTGGACGATTATATCGATTACAAATAACAAGATAATTAGGGTAAATTCGAAAACACTATTACGCTTTGGTAATAATTACTCTGCAATCGATTATTCAACACTCTCATGGAAAAGCAATGCAAGGTTACTCATACTCCCTTCCTCACATTCAAAGTACTGCGTTTGCTCAGGCTCTCTCAAAGTAACACTGAGTATCTTCTCTACCTCACCAAACTCCTCGCTAAAGTACTCACTGACTAATATGACGCGCTCACCAATACTAAATTCCAGTGACTTCTCATCTACCAACGCTCGATGATACTGGTCTAATTTAAAGTCCTTTATAACTAAGGTTCTTTCAATACTGCTCCCCCCTAAATTAAGCTCCGACAGTAGAACCTGACTGTTTATATTTTCTATTGATATTTCTAGACGGTTAGGATGTGAAACATCACACTTAAATAGCGCAGTATTAGTGTGGCTGGAAGCACAAGCAGATGAACTAAAAATAAGTCCAAGCAAAGAAATGTTACGCAGCATTTTTAATCGAAGCATATTTTTTGTAAGCCTTTTCTAATTTGACGTCGTATTGATTTTTCTGATACTCAGAACCATTGTAACCACGAGCAAAGGCAGCCCAATTTTTATCTCTTATATGTTCACCTAAGCCAGACTTTTGGATAAACGTAACAAAAGCCTCAAGTTGTTTCTTCTCCGACTCGAATACAGCTTTAACAAAGGATTCAGCGGTAACATGACCAGCTAACTTGAAATTAAAGCCCATAATTTGGAAACGTCCCCAAGATGCGGAGCGGATTGCTGCATTTGAATTCAGTTCAATCGCTTTATTTAAACGTACGTATTCTGAGACACCACCAACGTACAGACTTCGATTCCAATGCCGACTTGAAATACTCGGATGACTGTTATCGTAGGCTCTTGAAGTGAGTCTCGAAAATATATGAGCCTCAAACAAAATCTTTGGCTTACCATTGCTAAAGTAGGCTTCTCCTCGGCTCTCAACTTCAGCTACAGCTTTAATAGCAGCGACTTCGCATCCAAGAGTTTCAGCTACTTTGCTATAATCCAAGTCCGTCAACGCATCTCTTGAGCCAACCAAGGGTAACGTATATGCCACCGCAGTCTCAGGTGTTCGTTTTAAATACTCATTTAGCTTACGATGGCTTCTTCCATTCACATCTATCCTTCCATCTGGACGAGCCATCCCAACAAGGTTTTTCTGAAAAGCTTTAATTGCGGCGACAGTCTTGGAGTTTTCCGGTCTAGAGCCTAGTTTCCCATCCACTTTAAGTTCCTTTACTCCCTTTAAAGAACCAAGCAATTGGTTAATAGACCTTTGTACCGTACGAATGTCACCATCCACATTTTTACCACCCAAGCCAACAGAGCCGCTTATTCTTATTGAAGCCATGAAAGTACCTCCTCTTTATATTTTGGAGGAGCTTGTCATGCTCAATGAAGCTTAGAAAAATATCATTAGGGACTGGTTTTAATAATTTAGGCTAACTATGCAATACCTCATCCTACATTTACATAACAACGTATTTTCACTCGACGCAGATAACAAAAAACCCAGCACTAAGGCTGGGTTTTGGTGTTCTAGTGGTTAATGGATTAACCGATGTGCGTTGCGCCCGCCATGTACTTCTGAAGTACTGTAGGGATTGCAATGCGGCCGTCTGCTTCTTGGTTGTTTTCTAGGATAGCAACCATTGTACGACCTACAGCAAGACCAGAACCGTTTAGCGTGTGTACAAGCTCAGGTTTCTTCTCGCCTTTACGACGGAAACGTGCTTGCATACGACGAGCTTGGAAATCCCACATGTTAGAACATGAAGAAATTTCACGGTAAGTTTCTTGAGCAGGAACCCAAACTTCTAGGTCGTAAGTCTTACGAGCGCCGAAGCCCATGTCACCTGTACATAGAACCACTTTACGGTAAGGAAGCTCTAGAAGTTGTAGAACTTTCTCAGCGTGACCTGTTAGCTCTTCTAGTGCGTTCATTGAATCTTCTGGCTTAGTGATTTGTACTAGCTCAACTTTGTCGAACTGGTGCATACGAATCAAACCACGAGTATCACGACCGTAAGAACCTGCTTCTGAACGGAAACATGGCGTGTGAGCTGTCATCTTAATTGGTAGATCCGCTTCGTCAGAAATCGTGTCACGAACTAGGTTCGTTACAGGTACTTCTGCAGTAGGGATTAGAGACAGTTTACGTGGCTCTTCGTCGTTTACTTTTTCTACTAGCGGCTCAGTGTGGAAAAGATCTTTACCAAACTTAGGAAGCTGACCAGTACCGAATAGGCTGTCAGAGTTTACTAGGTAAGGTACGTACATTTCTGTGTAGCCGTGCTCTTCAGTGTGAAGATCCAGCATGAACTGAGCGATTGCACGGTGTAGACGAGCAAATTGGCCTTTCATCACGATGAAACGTGCGCCAGTGATCTTAACTGCACTTGCGAAGTCTAGACCGTCGCCCATTTCGCCTAGGTCAACGTGATCTTTCAGTTCGAAGTCGTAAGACTTTGGCTCACCCCAACGAGAGATTTCAACGTTGTCGTTTTCATCTTTGCCATCTGGCACTTCATCTGCTGGGATGTTTGGTACAGAAAGCGTGAATTCGTCTAGTTGAGCCATTACTTGCTCAAGTTCAACTTTCTTCGCATCAAGATCGCTACCTAGCGTACCGATTTGTTTCTTGATCTCTTCTGCGCCTTCTTTGTCGCCAGCCGCCATTTTTTGGCCGATTTGCTTGGAGATGGAGTTACGCGTGGATTGTAAATTTTCTACTTCTACTTGAATGGACTTACGTTGTTCTTCAAGTTTACGAATAGTATCTACGTCTAGCTTAAAGCCACGACGCGCCAGTTTAGCAGCTGTTTCATCCAGCTCTGTACGAAGTAATTTAGAATCCAGCATTGTTAATCCTATGCTTTTTGTTGTGAAATCACGCGCACTTTCCAAGCGTACGCGTTAAAAAAATTTACTAAACAAATGTATCCAAAAACGCCTACTTTTCATAGCGCTTTTGTGGGCTATTTGCGTCTAAAGTAGCCAAGTAATCTAACTTTTCGCCGATTTTGGTCTCCAGACCACGATTTGTCGGCTGATAGTACCTACGATCGCCCATTTCAGGCGGCAAATATTGCTCACCTGCTGCGTAAGCACCAGGCTCATCGTGAGCATAACGATACTCAGCCCCATAACCCATGTCTTTCATCAAACTGGTTGGCGCATTTCGAAGGTGATGCGGCACTTCATATTCAGGTAAGTTATGAGCGTCCGCTAGCGCTTGTTTCCACGCCACGTAAACAGCATTACTTTTTGGCGCACATGCTAAGTACACGATCGCCTGTGCAATCGCACGTTCACCTTCTGCTGGGCCAACGCGTGTAAAACAGTCCCACGCGGAGAGTGCCACTTGCATGGCTCTAGGGTCCGCATTGCCGACATCTTCTGATGCTATCGCAAGTAATCGACGGGCAATATAAAGAGGATCACAACCCGCAGCAATCATACGTGCAGCCCAGTAAAGCGCCGCATCTGGGTTAGAGCCACGAATGGATTTGTGGACCGCAGAGATTAAGTCATACCAGATATCACCTTTGTTATCGAAGCGAGAGACTTTCTCCCCTGCCACTTCAGCCAGCAACTTAAGCGTGATCTCTTTTTCACCTTGCGCATTGTCTTCTGCCATGTCGTAGAGCAGCTCAAGATAATTGAGAGACATGCGAGCATCACCGTTGACCAGTTCTGCTAGGCGGTCTAATACGTTATCAGCGAAATGTGCGGGTGTATTGCCCAAGCCACGCTCTTTGTCACTGATCGCTTGATTCAGCGCCAGTGAGATTTCATCTTTATCGAGAGACGTTAGCTTGTAGACACGTGCACGTGACAGCAATGCGTTGTTTAACTCAAACGATGGGTTTTCTGTCGTCGCACCAATAAAGGTAACCGTGCCATCTTCGATATGCGGTAAAAACGCATCTTGTTGAGATTTGTTGAAGCGATGCACCTCATCCACAAATAAGATGGTGCGGCGGCCCGCCATTTTGTTCTCACGTGCTTTCTCGATTGCAGCACGAATTTCTTTCACACCAGACGTCACGGCAGACACGCGCTCTACTTCAGCATTGGCATAGTTTGCAGCCACTTCCGCTAATGTCGTTTTGCCTGTGCCTGGTGGTCCCCAAAGGATCATAGAGTGAATGTGACCCGCCTCTAGCGCACGGCGCAGTGGCTTACCAAGGCCTAAAATGTGCTGCTGTCCAATGTATTGCTCGATTGTTTCCGGTCTCATACGAGCAGCAAGGGGACGAAAATCTTCGTCCCCCGAGAAATCTAATGTGTAATTACTCACTACCAATTAATTCCTTTGGTCATCCA
This sequence comes from Vibrio sp. YT-16, assembly GCF_033337405.1. Taxonomy (NCBI): domain Bacteria; kingdom Pseudomonadati; phylum Pseudomonadota; class Gammaproteobacteria; order Vibrionales; family Vibrionaceae; genus Vibrio; species Vibrio sp. YT-16. The sequence goes on along the minus strand of NZ_JAWOQQ010000004.1, from coordinate 173,181 downwards.
CTTCCACACCTTTTGGAATTGTGAATGTGAATCTGTCTGCTTTTGGTTTACCCAGCTTCACGTTGTTAAAAGTGAACAAACCTTTTTGGCCGTCTTGCTCAACCACATTGAAGCCTTTCACCACACCTTTGGCATCAATATTAATCTGGAATTGACCTTGTGTGGAGTCTACTGCAGTAGGAATGAGAGTGAATTGGTCACCTTTTTGAGATATTTTGTAGTTATTCCAATCACTTGCTCGGTTACGCGTTAGCAAAACAAATGGCGTTTGCTCTGTTGCTTGCTCTTGCCAATAGATGCTCACTTGCTCGATGAATGGGCTGTAGTACCACAATGTCTTACCGTCAGAGACCAATAGGTTCTCATCAGGGAATGTTGTGCTCCAACGGAACAGGCTTGGGCGGGCAATTTCAACCGTACCTTCTCCTTCCATAACCGTTTCGCCTTCAGGGCTGATAACCTGCTGAGAGAAATCTGCACTAAAGCCATCATTCATAGAAAGGCGTTTGTTTAATTCATCTTTAGGAGATGCTGCGTGTGCAGTAGAGAAGAGGGAAAAGCTTAAAACAAGCGCGGAGAAAAGTTTCGCTGAAAATAGTTTTTTCATTCAGATACCTATTATTAGAACCACTCACCTCAGTTGGACTGAGGTGAGTAACACAAGTTCATTAATCTTTTGGTGGCGCAGGTGCCAGTACTTCACGGTTACCGTTATGACCCGGAGCACTTACGATGCCCTGCGCTTCAAGCTGCTCTACAATACGGGCGGCACGGTTGTAACCTATCTTAAATCGGCGCTGAACACCGGAAACCGAACCTCGACGTGATTGAACCACGTGCTCAACAACTTGATCGAAGAGCGGGTCTACATCTTCATCCGCTTCCATTTGCTCACCTGGCAATAGACTTTCTGGAGTTTGATCTCCACTGATGATCTCTTCAATGTAGTTCGGTTTACCACGCGCTTTCCAGTTGTTTACAACAGCATGAACATCATCATCTGATGCAAATGCACCGTGAACACGAGTTGTATGACTTGATCCCGGCGGTAGATACAACATATCACCCATACCAAGTAGTGATTCTGCGCCGCCTTGATCTAGGATTGTACGAGAGTCCGTTTTAGTCGATACCGTAAACGCAACACGAGTTGGGATGTTCGCTTTAATTAGACCGGTAATAACGTCAACCGATGGACGCTGAGTCGCAAGAATTAAGTGAATACCTGCCGCACGCGCTTTTTGCGCCAAGCGAGCAATCAGTTCTTCAACTTTCTTACCTACCACCATCATCAGGTCAGCAAATTCGTCAACAACAACAACGATGTAAGGCAGCTTTTCTAGCAATGGCGGTTCAGTATCCATGCTGTCGCCTTCCTGCCAGAACGGGTCATGGATTGGGTGGCCCGCTTCTGCTGCCATCTTCAATTTTTCGTTGAAGCCCTTCACATTACGTACACCTAATGCCGACATCAATTTGTAACGACGTTCCATCTCGCCCACACACCAACGTAGAGCGTTTGATGCGTCTTTCATATCAGTCACAACTTCAGAAAGAAGATGAGGGATACCTTCATAAATAGAAAGCTCTAGCATTTTCGGGTCAATCATGATGAAGCGTACATCTTCTGGACCTGCTTTATACAGCATGCTCAAAATCATCACGTTCACACCCACCGACTTACCAGAACCTGTTGTACCTGCTACTAACACGTGAGGCATCTTCGCAAGATCTGCCACCACAGCTTCGCCCGCAATGTCTTGACCTAACACAACCGTTGTTGGTGACGTTGCTTGCTCAAACTGAGGGCTACTGATGACATCAGATAAATAGACCGTCTGACGACTCATATTTGGCAGTTCCAAACCGATGTAAGGCTTGCCAGGGATTACTTCCACAACACGTACCGCCATCGCAGACAATGCACGCGCTAAGTCAGTTGAAAGACCAGAAATACGACTTACTTTCACCCCCGGCGCCAAATCAAGCTCAAAACGAGTGATCACTGGTCCAGGATAAATACCAACCACATCGGCTTTGATTTTGTAGTCAGCGAGTTTGCTCTCTACCAATCGAGCGACCTGCTCTAGCGCATCACGGTCGATAAAGTTTTCACGTTTTTCTGGATGATAAAGCAACTCGAGCGTTGGGAGTGGCTCTTCCGGAACTGGCAAATTTTCTTCTTTCTGTACCAAAAATGGGTTCTGTGTTGCAGCGACTTTGGCTTGTGCATTGGAAACCATATCTTGGAATGCGGTAACGTCTTGGTCGTTGTCTTGGACCTCTTCTACTTCCACTTTTTGAGGAGCAGGTTCAAATGTTGTTGAAGGTGTTGCTGCTTGCTGATGAGGCGTTGTTGGCTGTACTTGCTGCGCAGGCTGAGACTCCACTTCGTCTTCATCATCTAACACATCAAAGTCAGAGATCGTAGGCTCAATATGTTGGCTCGACTCTGTTTGCGCCGTGATGCTATCTAATACAGCAGAATCAATTGCAGGCTCTTCATGTACAGGATGCTCAATACTTGGCTGCTGTACTTGCTCTGCTTCAAATTGTTCGTACTCCGCATAATCTGGTTCAACACTGATCGGTTCTTCTGTAGCTGTATGTTGCTCTACATAGGAAGAGTAAGTGTCTGCAAATGATGGGGCTGCCTGTTCGTCAGTTCCCCAGTCATCTGCTTGTTGCGCCGCTGCTTCAAGCTCTTCTATCGTAACATTCAGTTGCTTGGTGCGTTCCAAGAGCGGATCAACGTTATCCGTGTTAACCGTATGGATAGGTTGTATTTGAGGCTCAGGTTCAGAATAGACTGACGCAGCATTAACCGTAGCCTTGCGTTGTGGTGGCGTCGGTTCTACCATCGCCTGTTCTGCAGGCTTATCAGGTTTAGCTTGCGGCATATAAATAGGGTACTCATGCGCCGGCGCCGACTCTTTCGGTTCATCGACATCGTACGCCGTTAAATGAGGAAGCGGCTCATCATCAATTTCATGGTCTACATTATGTTTAGGCGTAGAGACTTTATCTTCTACAAACTCATCAAGCTGAGGTTCTAAAACTTCCTGCTCTGAGCCTCTTGCCTTATTTGCAAGCGCGGCAATTAGTGCTAATGCACGATCACCAAGCCATTCCACGATGTTAAGCCATGAGATGCCAGTGAAGAGCGTAAAGCCCGCTCCCCACAAGAACAGCAGTACCAATGTGGTACCGAGTACATTCAATGTAGGTAAAGCGAGGCTAGACAACACATCCCCGACCACACCTCCGGATGAAAAATACCAAATGTCATCAAAATTAATATCGGCAAGACCGCAACTGGTCATAATAAGGACGACAAGACCGAGCAGCCTTGTACCCCATAGCATGAAATCAATTGGCTCATCTTCTCCTCGTTTACGGCAAATCACCCATGCAGCCGCCGCTAGCAAGAAAGGGATTGGGTAAGCGAGAGAGCCAAATGTGAAGAATAGAGTATCAGCTAGCCAAGCGCCGAAAAGGCCACCAGCATTATCGATATCCCCTCCCCATGCGGTTTGGGACCAAGAAGGATCGGCCGGACTGAAGGTAAATAGTGCAACCGCAAGCAATACCGAGCTAAGAACGCCAACGATAAAGCAGCACTCTTTTAAGCGTTGGAAGCCATTTAAGCGTGAAGACTGGGGCTCTTCACTGGTTTTGATAATGGTTTCGACTTTCTTTGCGTTCTCTTTGAACATAAATCAACTTGAATATGGAAATGAAATAGGAAATTGCAAAACATTCCGAGCGGCATCAAGCCGCTCGGTAAATTGATTTAACCATATCAAGGAGAAAAACCCAATTACTCTCTGGCGAAAGCGGAAGCATATACCGCTTTCTTTGCAAGAAATTAACGAGTTTTGATCACAAGCTGGTTAGATTGTTTCACTTCTTCCATAACAACGTATGTGCGAGTGTCATTTACGCCAGGTAGACGTAGTAACGTATCGCCCAATAGTCGGCGGTAAGCACCCATATCTGATACACGGGTTTTAAGAAGATAGTCAAAGTCACCTGAAACAAGATGACACTCTTGTATGTCGTCTAGCTTTTGAACAGCTGAGTTAAACTGCTCAAACACATCCGGCGCACCACGGTTTAGCGTAATCTCAACGAATACTAATAGTGATGCATCCAGGAACTGCGGATTCAATAATGCAGTATACCCTGTGATATAACCCTGACGCTCTAAGCGACGTACACGCTCCAAACATGGCGTTGGAGAAAGTCCCACACGTTTTGAAAGCTCAACGTTTGAAATACGACCGTCTTTCTGCAGCTCATTAAGAATGTTGCGGTCGATACGGTCTAGTTCCTTGGACGGCTTTTTATAGTTGTCTGCCATTTTTTATTCCACCTTATTACTTCCTTGCAAAAAAATATACTACAACTTTTTAATATTTGGTGCCAAATTTTACAAATCTATAACTATACTAGTTATTAATTCGACAATAACACCCTACTAACAGTTAATACAACCATTATAGAAAGAGGATACAGGATGATCATTGGCGTACCTAAGGAAATCAAGAATCACGAATATCGTGTTGGTATGATCCCAGCTAGCGTGAGAGAACTCATCTCACATGGTCACCAAGTTTTAGTTGAGACCAATGCAGGTGCCGGCATTGGTTTTTCAGACGATGATTACATCGCTGTCGGCGCATCCATTCTCCCTCATGCTGCTGACGTATTTGCGCAAGCAGACATGATTGTAAAAGTAAAAGAACCCCAAGCAGTAGAGAGAGCAATGCTCCGCGAAGGGCAAATTTTATTTACTTATTTACACCTAGCACCAGATTTTCCACAAACTGATGAGCTAATCAAGAGCAAAGCTGTCTGTATAGCCTATGAGACTGTAACAGATAATATGGGTCGTTTGCCACTGTTAGCACCAATGTCAGAAGTGGCAGGTCGGATGTCTATCCAAGCTGGCGCGCAAACGTTGGAAAAATCGCACGGCGGTCGTGGTCTGCTCCTAGGCGGCGTACCTGGTGTTGAACCTGCAAAAGTCGTTATCGTTGGTGGTGGCGTTGTTGGTGCAAACGCTGCTCGTATGGCGGTTGGCCTTCGCGCTGACGTCACCATTCTAGACCGTAACGTAGACACACTTCGTAAGCTTGACGAAGAATTCCAAGGTCGCGCAAAAGTGGTTTATTCTACTGAAGACGCTATCGAGAAGCATGTTCTAGAAGCGGACCTTGTTATCGGTGCCGTTCTAATTCCTGGCGCAGCAGCACCTAAACTGGTCACTAAAGAGCACATTGCTAAGATGAAGCCTGGTGCGGCAGTGGTTGACGTGGCAATTGACCAAGGCGGTTGTTTCGAAACTTCGCACGCGACAACTCACGCAGATCCAACTTACATCGTTGATGAAGTGGTTCACTACTGTGTAGCAAATATGCCTGGCGCAGTTGCTCGCACTTCAACATTTGCACTCAACAACGCTACACTTCCATACATCGTGAAGTTAGCAAATAAAGGCTACCGCGAAGCACTTCTAGAAGATAAAGGCTTCCTTGAAGGTCTAAACGTTATTCACGGAAAAGTAACGTGTAAAGAAGTAGCAGAAAGCTTTGACTTGGAATACGTTGAACCAACTCAAGCTATCGCTATGTTTAATTAATGACAAAATAAAACATAACTTGTCACGTTTTGTTTACAAAAGCCCACTCATAAGTGGGCTTTTTCATATAGAGCGTTTGGCTATAAAGAATAACTAAATCTTATATGCACAAATTAAAATATTTCTAGGTGTGACCGATTTAGGGCAAAACTCTGACAATCTAACACGGTAACCACGTTCTTCAAGATAAAGCACTTTATCTAATGCGAGCCAGATCTCCAACGGACGTTGAAAAACAAGTTGCACTAAGCTCATTCTCTCCATTTGCCAGAAGCGTTGTTCGCTTAACTTTTCAAAATGAGAGAAATCGATTTCTTGAGGAAGAACAATGCCTTTTTGCTCCGCTGCCCAGCGACAGAACGATTCAAAACCATCACTTAATTGCGACTTACGGATACTCGGCACAGGCTGATACTCTGCCATTCCCAAAGCTTGTCGCGTGATCAAATCAAACCCAAGACGAAACATCATTTCCTGCTGACGATGACGACGCACGCGCTCTCCTCCCGTCACCGTTTGTTGTAATGGGATACGCAGTTCTTGCTTAGACAATGAGAGAGAAGAAGCCCTGCCCGATTCCGACATCGGCTGGTATTGTTCCGACTGAATCAAGTGGTAACAACAAGGTGATATGGTCATCGCAGCAATCCCATTTTCACTGCCGTACTGCATTAGACGAACGTGAAGGTCACCGCATGCATGCAGTGCTACTGCGTGTTGCGTTGGCTTAAACACGGCTTTCGCTTTGCTATCAAACGCGTCGCCTTGAATAAACGTCATCTTCCAATGATGTTCATTGGCTGCTTGTTGCCCCGAATCGCACAGTGCTTGTTGGTATTCAAAGCTGGTTACAGGCTGATCGGTTTGCGTTGTCAGGATTCGCCCCAAGTAACCTTTACCTGAGCACCATTCTAGCCATTCTTCGCCACAGTGTTGTTGAATTGCAGCTTCACCCATCGAGCTAATTTGCTCCAACTTACGTCCCGGAATACCGTTATCTAAACCACGAGCGAGTTCCAAGCCGTTTAACGACAAAAGCTCTAAATGAGTCAGTTCTGCGAGTTGTTCAAGCTCAGGCAAAAACGGACTAAGTGCTTTTAACGCGAGTTCTGGTGCTGCTTTGTATTCTTCGATTTGAGAGGGAGTAAGAGACGCTAGCCATTGGCACAGTCGAGGATGTTGCTCCTGCCAAGGTAATGATGTGTGAATGCTGCTTTTAAAAGGCTCGAATCGCCACAAAGATTGGTTTTCGATTAAGCAGTCATTAATAAATTGAAATTGCGTTTTCATAACTCCCCCTACAACGAGCGCATTGTAGAGGGAATCGAAACATCAATGAAGTGTTATCTCACCGGAAGCTCGATGTCTTTAAACATCTCTTCGATTTCTGCATTAGACTTCAACGAAATCGCCTGCTCAACCACTGGACGCGTTAAGTGCGGTGCAAAACGCTCCATAAAATCGAACATGTAAGAGCGTAAGAATGTACCACGGCGGAAGCCGATGCTCGTGGTGCTCGCGCCAAACAAATGGCTCGCATCTATTGCAACCAAGTCACCGTCCTGCTCTTCATCCACAGCCATGCTTGCAATCACACCCACACCAATACCCATACGAACGTAAGTTTTAATGACGTCTGCATCAGTTGCAGTGAACACCACTCGCGGGGTTAAACCTTCGCGGTTGAATGCTGTATCCAGCTCTGAACGGCCAGTAAAACCGAACACGTAAGTGACTAATGGGTAAGCGGCAAGATCACTGATCGTTACTTTGTCTTTCTTCGCTAGTGGGTGGTCTTTAGGCACAACTATTGAACGATTCCAGTGATAACAAGGCAGCATGATGGCATCTTGATATAAGTGAAGCGCTTCTGTCGCAATCGCAAAATTCGCTGTGCCTTTAGCTATCGCCTCAGACATTTGTGACGGTGTACCTTGGTGCATGTGTAACGACACTTTTGGATAACGAGAAGTAAAACCTTTGATGACATCTGGCAGTGCATAACGAGCCTGCGTATGTGTCGTGGTGATATTCAGCGTCCCCATTTCTGGATGGGTGTGCTCTCCAGCCACCGCTTTGATACTTTCTACACGAGCGAGAATTTCTTGCGAGATACGTACAATTTCTTCACCAGCTGGCGTCACTTGCGTTAAGTGCTTACCGCTACGTTCAAAAATCTGAATGCCTAACTCATCTTCCAGCAACCGAACCTGTTTACTGATACCTGGCTGAGAGGTATATAAGCTTTCCGCCGTTGCAGATACATTCAGATTATGGTTTACAACCTCAACAATATACTTCAGCTGCTGCAGTTTCATCGTAATCCCTTACTTATTCATGAGAGAGTTTATTGGCCACTCAAGCGAGCGATATAATAATTAGTTATAACGCGTTCAAATCGAAATGAACAGCAATTTCTAACTTATACCTCAATCACATACTAATAATCTTCAAGCAAGAAACAATATGCACAAAGTTGAGCCAATAAATGACCGAAGTTCTATGATGTGACTTCTATCAGTAACTAAAACGTGGGAGAGACAAAATAATCAAACAAATAAGGTGCCGAGTAAGATAAGATTCATGTATTCTTTAACGCTAGCCGCAGAAAAGTAAAGCAGACGCAAAGATATGAATATTGGTTTAATAATCGCTTTGGTAGCCATCCTACTGGTGTTAATCCTAGGCTATAACATTATGTTGCAATATAAGGTTAAAGTTGAAACCGCAAAAAGGCAGGAATCAGCGCGATATGTAGCCTTGATAGATGGTACTGAAGAGTTGATTGGTCATGCGCACCATATCCCTTTTAGTAAAGAGCTGTTGCTGTGTCTAAACAATCGTATTCTTGACGCGCTAGAGAGCATGCATGAGCTGGACCCGAAGAACAAGCAACTTGCTCAACGTATCGAAAATATGAAGCAGCAGATTACGCAGCTAAAAGAGAATGGTCCTACTGGCGAGAGTACCACTTTCAAGATGCCGAGTAGTGACAAACAAGCTATCGTCATGCTTAAGCTGGTTAAACGACTTCGCGACACTATCCGTAACGAGCACAACAAAGGCCGATTGGATACCCAGACTTACGTCACTGAAAATGCGCGCTTGGAAACGATGCAAATTCGCATCAACATTGAAAATGTCATCAAAAGAGCAAATGACTCTATCGCTCGTGGTCAACCAGGCACCGCACTTCAACTGCTGCGTAAAGGTATCGATGCTTTGAGCACTAAGAGCGATCCTTATTCTATTCAAGCGAAACAAAAGCTTGAAGAGATGTTAGGTGACTTAGATAAAAAGCGCCAAGATAAAAGCGATGCCGAAATGCAGCAGATTGCTGACAAAGAGCGTGACAATGACATGGAAGCTCTCTTCGGCGAGAAGAAAAAGTGGTAACATTCACTTCAGGTCAAAAAAGGCTGCAATTGCAGCCTTTTTTCTATCCGCAAGACAACGGATATGCCCAATAAAAATGTGAAGTACTAAAACTAAAATGATGAATCTAGACGCCTATCAAGATCTTCTTGCTCCCATTAACCAATTTCTGCAATGCAGTACACCTGATGAATGGGTAGAGGAAGCAAAGAAACCAGAGAACCTTCAAACCATTTTGTTAGACCACCTACTGTGCGAACTAAAAGCAGGCCAATCTGCCATGTTTTTAATTCGTAAGTATGCCGTTGACCAATCCAGTTCACATGCTCTACTTGACTGGTTTAAGCCCTACGAAGATTTTGCTTACCGTAACGTAGGCTCATTGGAAACTTTAAAAGGCAAGAGCAATATTTCTAAGTCAATCATGGCTAAGTCCGACTCACCATACAGCCAAGATTTGATCGATAAGATGGTGCTTTTGATAAAAGAGGAGTTACACCACTTTTATCAAGTTTTAGAGATCATGGAAAGTCGTGGAATTGAGTATAAAAATATTCCAGCAAGTCGCTATGCTAAAGGACTGATTTCGCATATGAAGACTCATGAGCCAGAAACGCTGATCGATAAACTCATCATTGGTGCGTACATCGAAGCCCGATCTTGTGAGCGTTTTGCCAAACTAGCACCACATATGGATGACGATATCGCAAAGTTCTACATTTCTTTATTACGTTCAGAAGCACGCCATTACCAGGATTATCTTGTATTAGCGGAGCAAATCGCAGGCAAAGATATCAGCGAGCGCATCGCCTACTTTGGACGTATAGAGGCAGATTTAATTTCTACGCCAGATACAGATTTTAAGTTTCACAGTGGTATCCCAGCCTAGCGAGCATATTCTCCCAAGGTTGAGCATACTCTGAACTTATATAGACAGAGAATAAATAAGCCGGACATTTCGTCCGGCTTATTTATTGTAGCAATGAGGTTAGGAATAAAGCTGAAACACAACAACTAGAGCTGGAATGAACCCATTCGAGTTTTCAAGTTGTGCGCTAGGCTACTAATCTGCTGACAAGCCACAGCCGTTTGTGAAGCTCCCTCAGCCATCTCTGTTGAAGCACTATTAATATGCTCCACACTGCGATTCAGCTCTTCGGATACAGAATTCTGCTCACTGCACGCCGTTGCGATTTGTGTGCTCATTTGCGCTATGTTATCGACAGAATGTTCAATTTCTTTTATCTGGCTATCAGCGTCATTAACTTGCTCAACACACTGAGAAATACCCTCCTGACAATCACGGCTTGAATGCCCTATTTTACTGCTGCTCTCTTGTAGCTGATTAACAATTTCCACAATTTGTGAAGTGGAGTCTTGAGTGCGTTGCGCCAGAGAACGAACCTCATCTGCCACAACAGCAAACCCACGTCCTTGTTCACCAGCCCGAGCGGCTTCAATTGCGGCGTTCAGTGCTAACAAGTTTGTTTGCTCGGCAATCCCGCGGATCACATCGACGACCACATTGATATTGTTTGAGCTCGATTCAAGCTCACGTGCCAGTTCATCTGATTCTTGGATCGTATGTGATACACGCTCAATTACTGCGATAGTTTGTTGTAACGTCGCCGTTCCTTGCTTTGCCACTTCCGCAGCCGAATAAGCAGAGGTTGCGCCAACTTCGGTATTTTGTGCCACTTCACTTACAGCAGCTTGCATCTCTGTCATCGCAGAAGCCACCGAGCTAAGTTCAATTTGTTGATTTTGCATACCAGAGGCGGTCTGAGAAGAAATAGCACTCACTTCCTCTACTGCTGCCGTTAGCTGAATCGTTGAGTCATTAATCTCAGAAACCAGCGAATGTAAGTTTGTTTGCATACCGACAAGCTCTTTAAGCAACGTTCCTAACTCGTCTTTGCTCAATTCACTTTCGTCGATTTGATTATTCAATTGACCCTTGGCGATTTTAGAAGCGAATTCCAATGCTCGATCAACAGGCCCGCAAATGACTCGAGAAAGCAACATGGCAGACATTACCATGACCAATGCGACGACGAGCGCACCAACAGCAGCGCTGTATTGTGTAAATGCCGCTTCACTTTGTACTTCTTCACCAATCAAATTCACCAACTCATCGTTCAACGCGAGGGTATCATCCAAGCTGCTCAACGCTTTTGAGTAGGTATCGAAACTCGATAAAATCACATCATTTGCACTTTCAGCATCACCTTGGCTTAGCAGTGCGTTGTAAGTCTTCGTTTCTTTGATGTATTGATTCCAAGTTTCTTTAAAAACGCTAAAAGACTGCGTTTCACGCTTATTAAGGTCGAGCTTTTCGTATTCTGCAATACCAGCCTGCACATCAGAACGCCATTGGTCGAGGCCTTTTAACCACTCACCAATTTTGGGGTGATTTGCGTTTGGCAATAAAGAGAACTCATCTTTACGCACTTTAGTAATATCAACTTGGATACCTTTCAAAATCGCAACAGAAGGTAAACTTTTATCTGTTAACACTGAGATGTCTTTATTCAGTGTTAACAAACCTTGCACCAACATTACTGACACTAAACCAAACACGGCAAAAACGGTTAAATAACTAACCGATATTTTCTTTACGACACTTAAGTCTTTAATACGCATGCACTTTCTCCCCGCAGCCTTTCCAAACCTCTCACTTAAGTGAAAGCTTAACCTCTAAAACACACTGTTTTTTGCGCTCGATATCATTGAACGCTCTTATATACATCGGCTTGAGAGATCAAATCTTGACCAGTAATTGATAGTTTTATCACATGCTATTTTAGAGATAGGCTCGTATGCTCCTTATTGTGTCTACATCTTTTCATGAGCGCTTCTCGGCGCAGATCCAAGATCTCATCGATGAGCTTTTCTTTCGCGTTTATCCCAAAATGCTGGGCATAATTTTTTACTTTTGCTATCTCATTAGGCTGCAAGCGGTACACCTCTTTCTTTAAACGCGCTTCTGCTTCACTTCTAATCAGACCTTGCTCTTGTAACAATTTAATGATGGTTTCATCGGTTGGATTTACTGCTCTAGCCATGGTGCTCCATCTATCAATTTGAGTTCTAGCCATATGGCTAGATGAATGACGCCGCACAACTTATAGAGCAAAGATGACAGCTTGATTGCAGTGAATGCAATTCGTTGACTGTTGGTATTATTTTCCACCGCTTCAACGGCAACACACTCAATACCTCCACCCTCACCATTGAATAAAGATCACATTCTGATAACAATTTTCAACACTGGCTTAGATGTCATCCATATTTAACGTGCAAGTAACATTTATAAACAAGAATGATTGCTCTAGTTCAAATGATGGAAAAATAAGATGAAATTTTCGCAGTGGAGCCTTTTATTAAGTAGCTTGATAGCGTTACCCAGCATTGCAGATACCGACGTTTACCTAACGAATAACTCTGAGCAACCGTTAACTATTCAAGTAAAACATGAAGGCAGTGATTTGCTTCAATACGGAGAAGAATGGCAACAACATGTGCAGGTACTTGGTCCGTGGGAAACTAAATCTGTATTAAGCTTCAACCGCTGGGAGGGCGTGAAATCAAATCAAACTTACCGTTTTGAAACGGTGGTTTCTAGCCCCGAAGGTGAAAGCATAACACTCAATCAAATAATGGAAGGCCATTGGTACAATTCGACCATTGAATACGGCTTGTCCGCAGCCGATGTCGAGTTATCTCTCAAAGATGATCGTAACATTCATCGTGCCAACACTAACGCTTTTGGTACGAGAGAAACCGAACTGGCATTTAAGTCAGACAGTACCGCTCGATATGATGATCTTTACTACACCATCACGCCAAGCAAGGTAGCGGAGTCTGTCGACAACGAAGAACAAAACCTTAAGTTGATGACTTATAACATCTGGGCGTTGACGGCTATTGCATCGCACATTGGAGATCGTTACGAACTGATTCCTCAACATGTAAAAGGTTACGATGTTTTGGCGCTGCAAGAGGTGTTTGCCAGCGGTCGTGAAGCATTCTTACGTGAGTTAGCCAAGGAATATCCTTACCAAACAAAGATGTTAGATAAAGAAGGCGTTAATATTCATGATGGTGGCGTAATCATAGTTAGTCGCTACCCTATCGTGAACGAAGCGCAATATGTCTTTCCCGATTGCTCTGGTACAGACTGCTTTGCCGATAAAGGCGTAAATTATGCGGAAATAATTAAAGGTGGTCAGGCTTACCATGTGTTTGCTACCCATACCGCATCTTTCGATACAGACACCGCCCGTGAGTATCGTCAGCGCCAGTTCAAACAAATCCGCACACTCGCCCAATCTCTTAACATTCCTTCAAGCGAAACTGTGGTATACAGCGGCGACTTTAACGTAAACAAAAGAAAGTTCCCTGGTGACTACCAACAAATGATCGCTAACTTAAGTGCCATAGAGCCTCACTACTCTGGTTACACGGAGTCAACCTTTGATCCCCGTATCAATAACTTCGCAGGTGAAGCGTTATCAGGTGGCGAAAACGTGGAATACCTTGACTATGTTATGGTGAGTAGTGAGTACGGGGTGAAATCATTCAATGACAACCGTGTAGACGTGCCCCGCACAACCGCAGAGAGTTTATGGAAACACTACAACCTTTCTGACCATTTCCCAGTAAGCGCAACAATCAAGCCATGAAGAAAATCGCTTTGATAATCATGTCCGCCATTATGGCGGGCATGATATTTTTAACTTTCAATCACGATGTTCAAAAAAAAGAGCTCGCTTCCTCTCCTTCCCCTAAGACAAAAAATCAGAGTGTCTCCAGTACCTCACCACAAACAAGCAGCATCGTGCCCGATACAGATACTTCACCACAAACAACTAAGCTCCCTTCCACAGTTCAAATAACGACTGAGCGATTAACTCAACTCAAAGGCAGGAAACTTGTCGCTGAACTTGAGACGTTTTGGCAAGAGTGTATGTTGGACCGTAGTTGTGAAGAGCAGGTCGCCTTGTTTGAGGCGCATTTATCTTCAGCTCGATTCCAGCTTTTGGCGAACTACCCTCAGCTCAGCAGCCAATGGCAAGAGAGTGTAGGAAATTTGTTATTTGATGAGCAGCAATCACTGGCGTCGCGTATTGCACAGCTGAAGAACGAAGCAAGACGCATCTGGGGAGAATTGGCTGATGTTGTTTTCGCGGATGAGTTCGCGCTGTACGATTTCAACTTAGAAGCCCAAAAGCTGGACACTCAAAGCCCAGATAACTTTTTGCGAGCTTTCGAGCAACTCACCATTGACTGGCAAGAACATGCAGGTGCTATCGGGCTAACAAGCGACCAGGAAAAATATGAGCGTGCGGTCACCCTGATTCCTAATAGTATAAGCCTACCAGATCGCTTGGCGCTCATCGCAGAGCTAGAACGAACTTACTTAACGAAAGAAGAAAGTAAAAACATTCATGCTCGTCAGCAGCAAATTACAGAGCAAAAAAAACGAGTCAAAGATTATCAACAAGCATTACAGCAACTTGAGTCCAAACTAAGAACGCAAAGAGCCTCTAGCCATTCACATTTGTCAGAACCGGAATGGCAAAGCTATTACCAACAAGAAGTCGCGGATTTTCGTCGTGAATTTTTTTCTTCTTAATAATGCGCTTTGACTGACTGGGAACTTAAAAAGGCACGTTGCTAACCAGCCGTCGTGCCTTATGTTCAACTCTCTACTTTTAATTCAGAACAAATTTAAACCAAATACATCTTTCACATCAAATAGCACTTTTTCGGTTTTCTCGCGAGAACGCTCACTACCTTGTTTTAAAATATCAATCAGCTGCGCTTTATCATTCAAATACATAGCGCGCTTTTCTCGAATAGGGCGAAGCATCTCTTGTAAGCATTCTTCTAACACTTTCTTGGTCAAACCATCACCTAATCCACCTCGTCGATAGTGGTCTTTTAGCTGTTCGACATAATTTTTATCAGGATGAAAAGCATCGAGGTAGATGAATACAATATTCCCTTCGACTTGGCCAGGGTCCTCAATTTTCAGATGATTGGGATCGGTATACATAGATTTCACTGCCGCGGAAATCTCCTTTTCGGAGGCGCCTAAGTTGATTGCGTTCCCCATGCTTTTAGACATCTTATTTTTACCGTCAGTACTCGGCAAACGAGGTGCATCGCTAAGTAATGGACGGCATTCCCTAAGAACCTCTTTTCCACCCAGGTGGTTTATTTTTCTCACGATTTCATTAGTTTGCTCTAACATCGGCAGCTGGTCATCACCCACTGGTACTAGCGTCGCATGAAACCCCGTAATATCAGCAGCTTGAGAAATTGGATACGTTAAAAAGCCTGCGGGAATAGAGCGTTCAAAGCCTTTACTTTGAATCTCATTTTTAACCGTGGGGTTTCGCTCTAATCGTGCGATAGAAACAAGATTACTGTAATACATTGTCAACTCGGCTAACGCTGGAATTTGAGACTGCAACGTGATCGTAGTTTGAGCGGGGTTGATACCAACAGCCAAATAATCTGCAACGACATTGAGAATATTAGAGGATACCTTTGATGGGTTATGCGCGTTATCCGTCAGCCCTTGCATGTCCGCAACCAAGATCGTTTGCTCGTGCTCCGTTTGCAATTTGACTCGTTGTTGCAATGAACCAATATAGTGCCCGAGGTGTAATGGACCTGTTGCTCGATCTCCGGTAAGTATAATTTCACGCTGAGATGTATTTTTATGGCTATTCATATTTGTCTCCAAGTATTTAATAGATCGCTACTGGAGATAAAAAGATCAAACACTCTTAGCTACCATCCAGCAGCTTAAGAATGTAAGTATTCCGCGCCGCTCTATTTAGAGCGCCACCAAGAGAAGGTTGTTAATGAAGGGCGAACGTGTATTTTCATGTTTTTTAAACTAACAGCACACACCGCAGAACTCAATCTGTTTTGTACTGAATTAGTGTGAGTGTTCCAACAGCCAATTAAGAGGATTACATTGGTAAAGACATCGCAATGACCAAAACCGCACCAAATACCGAACCAGAGACAAACGCACACAGTACAGTTTTGTTGTGTTTCCTTTTCATTGATGAACTCCTATCCATAACTACGATGACCAGCCCTCACATCTAATACGCATGTGGATGCATCACGACAACGAGTTAACCAACATATCGCACGTAGGACCAGTACCGCTTTGTTAAATTGGGACCTCGTCCATAACTTGGAGTGTAAATGACTCCGGAACCTACAACAGAAGAAAATTTCATCACGTTACTATCCTACCCTCCGGGTTTGTGGCTTAATAGGCAACAGGAACACTTTTTTCTTTTGCTGCGGATACTTACATGGAAGCTGTTTTACATCAGTTGCAATTCTCTTTGTCGATAACCGGACCTATCTGTTTGATGTTGGTACTTGGCGTTCTTTTTAAGCGCTTTGGTCTAATCAACGATAATTTTATCGAAGTAGGCTCTAAACTGGTGTTTCAAGTTACCTTGCCTGCAATGTTATTTGTCAGCATTGTGGCTTCAGAACACGACTTTTCCGCGGCAAGTGGATTTGTCAATTTCGGCGTCATCGCTAGTATTTCGTTTTTCATTTTCACCTACCTTTCCGTCAAACTTCTGTTCAAAGCATCGCCTGACCAAGGCGTTCTTATCCAAGGTGGGTTCCGAGCAAATACAGGTATTATTGGCATCGCTTACGTTGCCAATGCGTATGGTTCTCAAGGTGTGGCGCTAGCAGCGCTCTATGTCGCGGTCACCACATTTATTTATAACGTCCAAGCGGTAATTTGCTTATCGCCCAAGGGGGCAACGTCTGCCTCGCAAGCAGCAAAGATGATGGGCCGAACACTGACTAGGAATCCGCTCATAATCTCCATTGTTCTAGGAATGGCTTTTTATTTACTCGCTATTCCAGTACCGAATGTGGTTATTGACGCAGGAGACTACTTGTCCAAAATGACATTGCCTTTGGCGCTGTTGTGTACGGGCGGCTCACTTGACTTTAGCTTGATGAGAAAAGAGAAAGGTCCATCTTGGTTTGCGAGCAGTTACAAGCTCATCGTAGCGCCAGTCATCATCACCATGGGAGCTTACTTAGTAGGGTTTCGAGGAATTGAGCTAGGTATTCTTTTCTTTATGAACGCCTCTCCAGTCGCTGCTGCCAGCTATGTCATGGCGCGTTCCATGGGAGGCAATGCCACGTTAGCTGCAAATATCATCGCACTCACTACGGTGCTTTCTACCGTGACCTGTACGTTGGGCATCCTATTTCTTAAGTTCTACAACTTAATATAATTGGCCAGCGATAAAATAAAGACGCTAGACGGCATTGATGTAAGTTACTGGTCGTGATTCGCAAAAGTGAGCTTTCTTACCAGACGAAAAAATTCACTCGCTTCAGATTCCGACAAACAAGAAAAAAACTCTTTCTGTAAATTCGTCATGATTTGATGAACTTGCTTTAAAGCATTTGCTCCCTCTTTTGTCATGCTTAGCATTTTAAGGCGCTGATTCGATTTACTTTTAGAAACTTGAACAAACCCTCTCTTTTCCAGATTGTCCACCATCCGCTTTGCTACACTTCGCTCAGTTCGAACCGCATCAGCCAACGCTTGCTGGCTCATAGGTTGAAATTCTTCTAAAGCGGCCAGTGCACTTGCCATTTCTAGTGTCATCAAATTTTGCCGAGACAGCTCGGCTTGGGCACGATTGCGGTACATGCGCTGCATCACACCGCAGACAAACATAGGGCTTTGATCCAAAACGGAAATTGGGGAAATTTTCTGATCTTTCATCGTCGTTTTTCTTCTTTAGGCTTTCATTCGGCCGAAAAGGCTGTGCTGATACTGCACACAACACGCCGTCTTTCAGGCTCGCGTCATAGACGGTAACCACCAAGTGAAAACATAAAATAAAGAGCGCCGAAGCGCCCTTTAATCGTGTTTATTATCACTAGTATAACTCAGTTAAAACAAGCAAGTCCTACTCGCTTTGCTGAGTGGGTTTAGTGCTGGTCTCAGACAACTCTGCCTCCGACTCTTTTCTCGCACGTCGATCAAACAATCGCTCAACCACTACAAAGAAGATTGGGACGAAGAATATACCCAATATCGTGGCACTGATCATGCCACCAAGTACGCCGGTACCCACTGCGTTTTGACCTGCCGATCCCACACCTGAACTGATAGCAAGTGGTACCACACCCAAACCAAAAGCAAGCGATGTCATGATAATTGGGCGCAGACGAACGCGAACAGCATGTAAGGTTGCTTCGATAAGCCCAGCGCCTTTCTCATAGTAGTCCTTTGCAAACTCAACAATCAGAATGGCGTTTTTGGTTGCCAAGCCGACCGTCGTTAATAAGCTCACCTGGAAGAACACATCGTTATCCATACTGCGCGTCATTACCGCAAGCACAGCACCAAGCACACCAAGAGGAACAACTAACACCACGGCGAAAGGTACTGACCAACTTTCATACAAAGCGGCAAGAACTAAGAATACGACGAGGATAGATAGCGCATATAGCATCGGCGCTTGGTTTCCGGAAAGGCGCTCTTCATACGAAATACCATTCCAGTTCACCGTGAAACCTTCTGGTAGCTTTTCTACCATTGCTTCAATTTCTTCCATGGCTTCACCAGTACTTACACCAGGAGCTGCACCGCCTTGAATATTCATTGCTGGCAAACCATCAAAGCGCTGCAAAAGAGGAGAACCATAGGTCCACTCGCCACTCGCAAAAGCAGAGAAAGGCACCATCTCTCCTTTAGCGTTGCGTACGTACCATGAATCGAAGTCTTTTGGCTGCATGCGGTATTCCGCATCACTTTGCACCATCACTTTCTTCACACGACCTCGGTCAATATAATCGTTAATGTAAGCCCCGCCCCATGCAGCTGACAGGATTTGGTTTACGTCATTGATACTGACATCCAAAGCACGAAGTTTGACGTGGTCAATGTTCACTTTGTACATTGGCGCATCTGCCTGACCGTTTGGACGAACACCGACAAGTTTTGGGTTTTGTGCTGCCATGCCCAGAAGTTGCCCTTGAGCCGCAACTAATGCATCGTGCCCTTTATTCAACGAGTCTTGGAGATAGAAATCGAAACCTGTCGAGTTACCTAGCTCTTGAATCGCTGGAGGGGCGAACGCAAACACCAAAGCTTCTTTAATGGTAGAGAAGTGCCCCATCGCTCGGCCCGTAATGGAAGCCGCATCAGCGTCAGGCGCTTCACGCTCAGACCAATCTTTCAGGCCGATAAATGCCATCCCCATGTTTTGGCCTTGGCCTGCAAAACTAAAGCCCGCAACGGAGAAAACGGATTTCACGTTGTCTTTCTCATCCACAAGGTAAAAGTCGCGCATTTTCTCAAGTGTTTTTTCCGTCTGCTCTTGCGTTGAGTTAGGCGGCAAAATGGCCATTGAGAATACCGTGCCTTGGTCTTCATCCGGCAAGAATGACGTCGGAAGGTTCATAAATAACCAGCCAGCACCTGCACTCATTGCCAAAAATACAACCAACATGCGACCTGTGCGTTTTAGAAGTTTGGCAACGCCGGTTTCATAGCCTGCTGTCATCGCATCAAACTTGCGGTTAAACCAGCCAAAGAAGCCTTTCTTCTCTAGAAGCTCAGCATCGCCTTTTTTCAGCAACGTAGCACACAATGCTGGAGTCAGAATTATCGCAACCAAAACGGAAAGCGTCATAGCCGCCACAATAGTTATTGAAAACTGACGGTAAATAACCCCGGTAGAACCAGACATAAACGCCATAGGGACGAATACCGCTGAAAGCGTCAAACCGACACCAATCAGGGCACCAGTAATCTGTCCCATCGATTTTTTGGTCGCTTCTTTGGGCTCTAAACCATCTTCATGCATCACACGCTCGACGTTTTCTACCACAACGATGGCATCATCCACCAGCAAACCGATAGCCAGAACCATCGCGAACATGGTTAACGTGTTTACGCTAAATCCAGTCGCGTACAAAATAGCGAAGGTTCCGAGCAATACGACAGGCACTGCGATCGTTGGAATGATCGTCGCACGGAAGTTCTGCAAGAACAGGTACATGATTAAGAACACAAGAAGAATGGCTTCTAATAGCGTTTTAACCACTTCTTGAATCGAGGCTTTGACGAATGGCGTTGTTTCAAATGGGTAAGCAATCTGCAACCCTTCTGGGAACGTTGCACTCAGTTGCTCTAAGCGCTCTTTTACCGCATTGGCGGTCTCAAGCGCGTTTGCGCCAGTACCTAATGAAATACCTAACCCCGATGCTGGGAAGCCATTATATTGGCCTCGAATATCATAACTTTCTGCACCACGCTCAACGCGAGCTACATCTTTCAAATAAACATTCGAACCACTGGCGTCGGACTTAAGAATGATGTCTTGGAACTCTTCTACACTGCTCAAACGACTTGCAGAAGAAATCGTAGCATTCAACAACTGACCTTCCTGCGCAGGTGCCGCACCAAGTTGACCTGAAGAAACTTGCGCGTTCTGTTCACTGATTGCATTTGCTACGTCGATCGCGGTCAAGTTGAACTGCGTAAGCTTAAATGGATCTAGCCAAACTCGCATCGCATACTGCGCACCAAACGCCTGCACTTGTCCTACGCCAGTTACACGACTTATCGGGTCTTGAATATTCGTTACAACAAAGTCGCCGATATCGTTTTCTGTAAAGTCAGGATCTTCAGAATAAACTGCGACAACCATGAGAAATGCCGTATTGGATTTATTGACGACAATACCTTGGTTTTGTACCTCCATCGGCAATGAAGTCAATGCCAATTGCAGTTTGTTCTGCACCTGTACTTGCGCGATATCAGGATCAGCTTCGCTATCAAACGTCAGGGTAATTGTCGCATTACCAAATGCATCACTGCTCGATGATAGGTAGCGAAGGTAATCTAATCCTGTCATGTTTTGCTCGATAACCTGCGTTACCGAGTCTTCAACGGTTTTTGCTGATGCACCTGGATAGCGAGCACTGATGGTGATCGTCGTCGGTGAAATCGTTGGGTATTGCGAGACGGGTAAATTGAATAATGACATTACCCCCGCCAACATCGTTAGAATCGCGAGAACCCAAGCAAATACCGGACGATCGATAAAAAATCGTGCCATGATTACTCCTGTTCACCGTTTTGGATAGTTACCGAACTGCCTGGCCCTACCTTTTGTAAACCGGCGGTAATGACTTTATCACCCGCGTTCAAACCATCAATAATGCGCCATTGGCTATTGATCGCTTCAGCTGTCTTCACTGGTTTCGCTTCCACTTTGTTCTCGCCATTAACCGTCATCACTGTCGCTTTACCTGTCGCATCACGAGATACCGTATTTTGTGGTATTAGAATCGCATCAGGGTCGACACCAGTAATGACCGTCGCACGAACAAACATTCCAGGTAGCAACAAACCGTCAGGGTTTGGGAATTCGGCACGAAGCGTCACGCTGCCCGTACTTTCGTTCACATTAACCTCAGTAAATTTCATTGTGCCTTTGTGTTCGTAAGTGCTGCCATCTTCAAGCATCAATGTAACTTGCGCAGAGTCATCTTCTTGCATATGGCCTTGGGAGAGTGATGCTTTCAAACGCAGCAGTTGCGCGGATGATTGCACAATATCAACATTGATAGGGTCAAGCTGCTGAATGGTCGCTAATTTGGCAGCTTGATTAGCCGTAACCAACGCACCCGCTGTCACACTCGATTTACCGATCACCCCGCTAATCGGAGCTTTGACTTGCGTATAATCTAAGTTGATTTTTGCTGTGTTGATCTTGGCTTTTGCGACTAAGACCTGCGCTTTCGCTTCTTTGTATGCCGCTTCTGCTTCATCCAAGTCTTGTTGGCTGATGGATTTTTTGGTGATCAAGGTTCTGTAACGCTTCACCGTGGCATAGGTCGACTCTGCCGCAGCTTGCGCACGGATTAATTCCGCTTCAGCGCTCAGCAAATCCGCCTGAAATGATGAATCATCAATTTGATATAGCGACTGTCCTTGTTCAACAAGGCCACCTTCAACAAAATTTCGCTCCGAAATAATGCCAGTGACTTGCGGACGAACTTCTGCTTCTTTGAATGCTCTGCTACGACCCGGCAACTCTACTGTCAATGCTTGGCGCGTTGGCTGCACTGTTAACACTTCTACTTCGGTTGCGGGCGCAGGACCACCACCTTGGCTCGATCCTTCTTCGCTAGGTTGACATCCAACCACAAAAAGGCTCGACGCAATCAGCAGAGATAGCGTGGTTTTACGTCTCATGAATTTTTCTCTCTTATCTACCGACAAGCCTTCAAGATTCCTTATTAAAAGCTTCTAGAATGACTTAATAATGACTAACGGATGTATATCCAGAACAAATTAATTAGGATGATAAATACCCAGTGTTGTACATACAACAAAATTTACAGTTCTATACGCTTACGAAAAACGTTTATGGTAAAGGTGTTATGAAGTTCTCAAATTTGAAGATTTTGGGTTGGAAATCACATTTTCCTGTGAGCAATTACAATGGTTAAAAAGCAGCAAAAGTGATGATAAAAGCATCATCACGCTGTACAGAGTTTGTTACTGCTGTCTAGGGTTTTTGGCCACTCTGGTATACGAACTAAAGTGAGAAAGGATTGTAAATATAGTCGATATTTCACAAGTCAGGTTCGCCACTTATCTAAAAAATAACCCGCTAAGAAGCGGGTTATTTCATCAGTGAGACTGCTGTTCTCAAGCTTATACTTTGAACTGACTGACCTGATGATCTAAACGTTGAGTTTGCTCTGACAACATGGCTAAAGAAGCTTGCGCTTGGTTTACGATTTCCACAATTGAAGTGCTACTGTCTGCAATGCCTTGTACATTGCTATTTACTTCGTCACTTACTGTACTTTGCTGGCTCGCAGCCGTTGCAATGTGTGTATTCATCTCGTTCATACGTGAAATCGCGTTCAAGATTTCAGAAAGGGATTCACTCGCTCGGCCAGCGGACTTGATCGTTTCATCACTGCTATTTTGGCTACCGCGCATCACTTCTACAGCTTGTCCTGCACCAGATTGTAGCTTTTCAATCATGGTTTGGATTTCTCCCGTACTCTGTTGCGTACGACTGGCTAAAGAACGAACCTCGTCCGCTACCACAGCAAAGCCTCGCCCTTGCTCTCCAGCGCGAGCCGCTTCAATGGCTGCGTTAAGCGCTAATAAGTTTGTTTGCTCGGCAATACCACGAATTACATCCAGTACGGACGCAATGTTACTCACATCATGATCCAATGTGTTAATGACGTGGCTTGCGCTTTCGATTTCACTTGCGAGGCTACGAATTGAGCTAACCGTTTGATCCAAAATAACATTGGTATTGGTAAGTTCATCATTCGCTGTTTGGCTCGCAACCGCAGCTTCGTTAGCGCTATCGCTTACATTTCTGCTGGTGACTTGCATTTCATGCACTGCCGCCGCTACCGCCTCGCTATCTTTTTGCTGAGAAACGGTCGAGTTCGCGATGGTCGTGGTCAACGAGCTAAGATTTGCCATTTCGTTACGTAAGGTATTTGAGCTTTCAATTACCTGAGCGACTGTCATTTGAATTTTGGACACAAACTGGTTAAATGCGTCTGCTAAATTGCCAATTTCGTCTTGTGTTTTTACATCGATTCGCTGACTTAGATCACCTTCACCGGACGCAATTTCTGTCATCGCATTTTTAATATCATTGATAGGCTTCACAACCGTTTGTAACAACAAAAAAGCCATCGCGATAGCGGCAAAAATAACAATCACAATGCCAGCCTCAAGAATGAGTTCTGCTCTTGTTGCAGCCGCTGATATTTCGTCCTTCAATTGGCTTTGCTTTTCTTCTATTGCATCTTTTACAACGTTAAGCTGCGCTCTAACCTCGATAAATTGGTCTTCAAAGGTATGTTTGTGCTCATTATAGTAACCACGCCATTGAGATTGAGGTAAACGTAGCATCGCTTCATAACTTACTAACCATTTTTCACCCAAAGAGACAAGCGTTCGAACTTCATTACCATGTGTAGAAGGCATCACACCGGCTTGTGATAGCTCAATCATTTGTTCCATACGTGGCAGTGCTTTGTAGGCGTTGTCTTTGTATTCACCGATGTGATGATCAATATCGTTTTGAGTATCAGAAAGTGCAACACCTTGGATTGCAGATGTTGCTTGGTAAAGATCGCGATAAGCATCCTCAATCGTTAATAAGTTCGGCACGATCTGTTCGTTGAGTGTCTCACTCAATTCAGATTGCTTCCAACTTGTCATAACGTTTAATACAGAGCTCACAATAAACAATCCAATAATCAATGACAGCGGAATCACTATCTTCTGCTTGATCGTTAAGTTCTGGAACATGAATAGACTCTCTTTATTTATGGTATACAAACTGCCGGAAATTATATCAAACAAATAGAGTATACCATTAGGTAAAAGAGGCTATTAAACATGAAATCTAATGACTTTTTGACAAGGGTTCTAATTTCAACAATTAGTTGATTTTATACAAAATTTAACAAAGAGATCTTTTCAAAAGATGCAAATTAAAATGCTCTTTCAAAACGAAAAATATGTAACAGAAAGTGAATTAAAAGGGACCACATTTTGAAGAATAGATCGAATCAATGATTTACTGAGAACACATACAAAATACAGTTTTTGGATTGAGCACGACCGCGTAATATGCAAAGGTCCGAACATTTCTTCTAAAGCTCAAAAAAACCATTGTTTATCTGACGTATTTAGGGTTACTCCGTGAGGATATTAGTCGTGATGTTGGCAGACAGGATGCTTACAAGTTTTCGAAGTTAACCAGTAGCACAGTGAACGATTCAGATTTTCTTGAGCGCCAAGGCAATAAAAAAGTTTGCTATTTTGCTTTCAAGAGACGCATTCAAGAAAATAATGCAACCTAGCCACAAAGTCTTGCTACATCTTCAGAAAAGAATGATGTTGCTAAACAAATCTGGTGCAGCATACACATTGAAGCTAAACTCGTTTAAGGAACTTTTTCATATCAATATGAGAAAACATAGATTTCTCAAAGTTACACAGACCATTCAACGATTAAACTAATGTTAGCGTACCGACACGTCCGAAAACTCCATGCATGAACCATTTAAAAGAGCCAAAATGTTCCAACCCAACTTCGCCTCAGTGGAGTGGCGAGTCGTTTCGCTCGCTCTCCTACTCTCTCTACCTCATACTGCTCATGCGGATCCACTAGATAAGGAAATTAGCAACCTTCTTCAACAACGTTTTTCTATCGCGGTGTTGCTGTCCGATACTGACGCAATTGCGTTTGGTATTGGCGACTTTGATCCGAATGCATTATTTGATACCGCCAACCCAGAGTTCGGGACTGACGAGTCAATCAATGAACGTCGAAGCAAATCCGTATATGTTCTCCCTTACACGACTAACTTTGACATTGAGGGCAGCGAGGATTTACATGAGCTGTCGTTTAAGGCGTTTACGATACAAACAGAGAATGATCTCAAACTATTCGGCACAAGTAAGGATCTTCTCAAGGAAAGGACATACGGCGCGTCGATTGGTTATGGGTATCTATACAAAGCAAGTGAAAACGTCACCCTTAGCACCAGAACGACGACTCACCTTATGCGTTATGAAAACTCATTCTCTACCGATAATAAACTTTCCTCCATCATTGGAAGAATCCTAGACGGCCGTGCCGTTAACGTTTCAGCATGGGCGGCAATAGTTCAACCATCCATTAAAGCCAAATACACGTCTCCCACAAGTTGGGGGAAATGGCATGCCAGTTCGACATTGAATTCATTCATTGGGCACAGCTGGGGAAGCGCAAATAACGGCAATATAGGCAACCCTAAAGGTTGGTACCTATCTAATGAAATCACCGGTTACTACAATATTTATCACGGTGAGCAAGCTTTATTTACCGGGATTAAAAGAGTCGACCTTTCGCATGATTTAAGCGATGAACTGGGAAGTCCGCATTACTACGAAGCTTCTATAGGATGGCTATTTTATGCACCAAAGCCCTTTGATTGGTTGGACAATTTCGGCATAGGCGTTAACTTCAACTACGGCTCGACTCTCAGAGGTGGCAGCATTCAACTTTACTACAACAAACAATAACGCTGTCAGTACAGGAACCAGTTGGTAGCATATATAACAAGAAGAACGAGAAGACACAAAAGGAATGGCAGAGTTAGCGTCTTCGCAAACTTTTTCATGAGACTTGGGTTATCAAACACCACACCTTCCGCTTCTCTTACCCTTCGCTCTTCGTCAAAATGCCATTTAATGGCTAAGTAGGCTCCTATCCCTAATACAATAAGCTTAAAAGCTCCAGCAAAGTAAGGAAAGAAATTAGCCCAACTGTCGTTCATTATCCATCTCCATCAAATTCAATATCAGCTTTGCGGTGGCAGAATCCAAGGTTCATGTAGAATGCCCCCCTCAAAGTCAGACTCTCTGGCTAGCGCCAGTCTACTGCTCGAGATAGCTGCCCACAACTCTCTTTACCATATAGGCATTTATTAATTATTTAATAAATAACAAGAAAGACACTAGCACACTTGCTGAAAAGTAAGTGTCAGTTTGGATTGAAACTCATCAGGAATCGAAAATGGTCCACAGTCGACTTGTTGATCTAGTGAAAGCCGAATTACCTAGCGCTAAATCGTTCGCTAGTATAAAAATCTAGCCTATCGCACTTCTGGTCGAGTCCTAACAAACTTATGATGCATATGTCATTAGCGGTGCAATTTTAAGTTTATCAATTAGCTAAAGTTCCCCCACCTTAACTGTCAGTAAGCTTGCTGTGTTTAAGATGATCTCGACATGACTAGTGCATAAATAGTATGGAGGTTCAAAGTGAAGGCAACGCAAATCTCCTTACTAAAATATTGTTTATGTAATTTTATTTCAGGATTATCGAAACCATCATAAGGATAATTCGAACTAATCTTAATCTATGCTCCTTCAGTTACATTTGCTTTCTTTTACTCACTTCTCGCGACTATTAGTGGCATTTTGAGACAATTTCCTACACTCCTTTCTTTCCCTTAGTTGATATAAATCATGGTTAGAAGAAAACAGAATCACCTGTATTTCTCGATACATGAATCCAAACTGCCCGACTTTTCGTAACTAAATTACAGATAGACTCGATTTTTAGTATGGCACGTTTTTGAGGAACCAAGATGTTAGATACCCTCATGCTGTCGCGGATCCAGTTCGCGGCCAATATCAGCTTTCACATTCTCTTCCCGACCATCACCATCGCGTTGGCGTGGATGTTGGTGTTTTTCAAGTGGCGATATAACCGCACCCAAGCTCCCGTATGGCTCGATGTTTATTACTTCTGGGTCAAGATATTCGCTCTTACTTTCGCCTTAGGTGTGGTATCCGGCATTACGATGAGTTTCCAGTTTGGTACCAACTGGCCAGGCTTTATGGAAAGAGTCGGAAACGTAGCAGGGCCATTGCTCGGATACGAAGTGATGACCGCCTTCTTTATGGAAGCGACCTTCCTTGGTGTGATGCTGTTTGGGCGTGGACGAGTACCGGAATGGGTTCATACTCTCGCAACCGTTCTAGTTGCGGTCGGAACAAGTATGTCCGCATTTTGGATTCTGGTGCTTAACAGCTGGATGCACACACCAAGCGGCTATGAAGTGATTGACGGAATTGTACATGTGACCAGTTGGAAAGAAGTTATTTTCAATCCTTCTTTACCTTACCGTCTTCTGCACACGCTATTAGCATCGGCGCTGACTGCCAGCTTCTTGATTGCGGGTATCTCAGCTTATCAAATAATGAAAAAGCCAGATCACCGCTCAGCCAAACTTGGCCTAAAAGTCGCGCTGTTCGCGGCGGCTGGATTCATCCCAATTCAAATCTTTGTCGGTGACCTTCACGGGTTAAACACGCTTGAACATCAACCTGCAAAAATCGCAGCGATGGAAGGCGTGTGGGAGACCGAGCAAGGCGCGCCTCTTCTTCTGTTTGCGATGCCAAATGAAGAAACTCGCAGCAATGATTTTGAAGTGGGCATCCCAAAGCTGGCGAGTTTGATTCTTACGCATGACTTAGATGGGGAAATCCAAGGACTTAACGAGTTTGCACCTGACCACCCGCCAGTGAAGCCCTTGTTCTTTGGTTTCCGCGTGATGGTTGGTGTTGGTGTCCTTATGTTGCTTGTTAGCTGGTATGGCGCGGTGAAGCTAGCACGTAAAAAAGCGCTACCTAAACCTTACCTGTACACGGTATTAGCCATGACGTTCTCTGGTTGGATAGCCACACTGGCGGGTTGGTATGTTACTGAGATTGGTCGACAACCTTGGTTGGTCAGCGGTGTATTGCGAACATCCGAAGCCGTCACCACGGTTGCGAGCAGTAGCGTGATGACTTCGCTCATTATGTACTTAGCCATTTATGCTGCATTGCTGGTTGCGTACATCCATACCCTATTCTATTTGGCGCGCAAAGACGTTGCAGCCCATGAAGTCCCACTGACACAACAAGAGGCCTAATCATGCTCGACTATCTACCAGAAATTTATCTTCTGCTGCTTGGCTTCTCGGTCTTTATGTATGCCGTGCTCGACGGCTACGATCTTGGCGTCGGTATCCTTTTACCGAGTGATAATGAAGCGCAACGTGACCGAATGATAGCGTCTATCGGCCCTTTCTGGGATGCGAATGAAACGTGGTTGGTGTTAGCCGTCGGTATTCTGCTGATTGCCTTTCCTACTGCTCATAGCTTGATTTTGACGGAACTTTATATGCCGACCGCGATTATGCTTATCGCACTGATCATGCGTGGCGTGGCGTTCGACTTCCGAGCCAAAGCGAACTCGGGTCATAAACCTCACTGGGATTGGTGCTTCAGAATTGGCTCGTTAGTCACCGCGCTAACCCAAGGCTACATGGTGGGTCGTTACATCATGGGATTTGAACAATCAACCGAAGCATTTGGCTTTGCTTGGTTAAGCGCACTTTGTGTAGCGGCGGCGTACGTTTACATCGGTGGCGCATGGTTAGTACTAAAAACGGAAGGTGATTTGCAAATACGCTCGGCCCGTTGGTCTCGCCGTGCTGGTTGGTTAGCAGCCTTAGGAATCTTGGTGGTTAGCGTTGTAAACCCAATTGTAAATCAACAAGTTGCCTTGCGTTGGTTCAGCTTCCCAGAAATCTTGTTGCTTGCCCCAGTTCCGTTAATTGTATTGGCAACCATCTTCCTAGTTGATCGCTATTTGCGTCAGGTTCCAATGGTGAATGATCTGGGTGTGCGCTGGCCTTTCTTTGGTGTCACTGTCATTTTCGCGTTGAGCTTTCTCGGGCTTGCGTATAGCTTCTTCCCAGAAGTTGTGCCGGGATTAATGACCGCACAACAAGCTGCCTCCTCGCCTGCGACGTTAATAATCGTGGGCTACGGTGTGATGATTGTTATGCCGGTGATATTGCTTTACACCTTTGTGGTATACCGGATCTTCAAAGGCAAAGCGACAGAACTTAGCTACAAGTAGGAAAGGGAATTCCTCAACAAAGCGCCGCTGCTCATGCGGCGTTTTTTTGCAGTACTCAACGACTAAAGTATCTACCCAAGGCGACTGAGTGGGAACGCTGAGAGAATGTAGCGGCAGCCAGTAGTTTGTTCCTAACTAGAACGAGATAACCGCTTCTCAACTATAGCGATACAGGCACAAAAACAGAAAGAATATTTGATGTTACAAAAGGTAGACCGCCACTTTAAAACGCTTTGAGTATTTTTTGCGCTCAATGAGGAGCAAGTATACTTATGCTTTTTATGACTTGTGAACTCTCAATTGCATGTTATGTTGCTGTTGAAATCGTACATGAAATAAGGACAAGAACATGAAGATAAGATGCAAAACGACGCAAAGCATTGAAAAATTTAACCCTGATGACCTCAATCTAAACACAGATCTCTTTGGTATGATTGCTGTTGTATTCGTGTTCATGGCTGTTTTGCTTAGCATCTAGTAGCACTACGTTCATTCTTGTGGCCGTATTCATACCTCATGTGATATGGGTGCTAAATTCTAGATTAAAGCGGATGTGCTAACCCGCACCAATCAGATTATGGCTGCCTCTGTATAGCATCTTCAATTTTGGCGTTGTATAGAGGTGAGATGTGAATAGTTGGCTTGTAGATAGAATGGCGCTTGCACCTTGAGCACTCTTGTGTACTTTCAATGACGCATTACTTTAGTGTAGATACGAAAAAAGGCCTGACAAATCAGACCTTTTAGAATGTGGCGGTGAGTGAGAGATTCGAACTCTCGATTGCAAGCTACCAAGTTTAAAGCAATTAAAATCAACAACTTAACAATACAACATCTATCGTCTTTGTACCACTTTTTTGTACTCTTTAGGGAGCATACTTAGTGAGTGTGATACCCCACAGAACCCTGTATGCAAGAAGTTGAGCAGTTATCTCTAAAGTGGCAGTATATACAGATTCATTCTTTTAAAAGAGAACATGCGATGCGAGCACACGCAGAACAAAACCAAGCAGCTGACCTCTTGGTAACTAAATGTACAAAGCCTAGCTGTGGACACACTTTCTTAAGTCGTAATCCTATCTTCGTAAGCGGTAACTCAAGAGATATTCATGTTCGAGGAACGCGAGTTCCATGTGAACGCTGTGGCTCTTGGGCAATACAACAAGATTGGGACATCGACTCACAAGGTAACTTTCAGTTACGAGAGATGGTGAACGAGATACGCAACATAAACAATGTTGTACGTCTCCGAGAGTTCCAAGAGCATGTATATGAAGCTGCTAACGATGAGATTACTGCTAACGAGTTAGCGGATGCATTGAGTGAAGTAGATCCAAGATTTGCTAAATTCAAAAACTACATTAAGTCCCTACCAGAGAAAGATCTTAAAAAAGTAGTAGAAACTTTACTTTTAGTACTAACCCTTGTTTTTACTATTGCTAGCTACGTAGAACAATCAGAGGCTAATGACTTGGCTAAAGAATCTAATGATACGCAAGCAAACGCAGTTTCTATTCAACAAAAACAGTACGAATTGGATAAGCGTAAATTTGAAGCAGAACAGACTCAGCGTGAGTCAGACAGGAGGGTTTTGGAGTTAGAAGAGCAAATAGAGACTCTATTGCGTTCCATAGAAGAGATGCCTGTAATAGACAACTCCAACCGTATCCAACCATCCGATGCACTTCCAGTACAACCTAAGTCTAAGTTAAAAGGAAACCAACGGAACAAGCCTTGCCTCTGTGGAAGTGGAGTGAAAGCAAAAAAATGCCATCCTTATGGATTACAAAGAGCTTAGTCACTAGAAATTGAGAATATGCCACACTGACATATGTGTGCGTTAGGTATACCCAAACGACTACGGTCAAACCTT
This sequence comes from Vibrio sp. YT-16, assembly GCF_033337405.1. Lineage (NCBI taxonomy): Bacteria > Pseudomonadati > Pseudomonadota > Gammaproteobacteria > Vibrionales > Vibrionaceae > Vibrio > Vibrio sp. YT-16. Next base: position 141,731 of record NZ_JAWOQQ010000004.1, on the reverse strand, counting down.
GATCAAACAGTACCCAATAGGGTTGAATTTGAATTGTGACCACAATAAAATTTCTATCATCTAAGAGTTAAACGGGTACACCTAATGGCACACATAGCTTATCTACGTGTTTCGACCACAGACCAAAATACAGACCGTCAACTTACAGATTCTGGTATCCCCTTTGATAAGAGCTTTACAGATAAATGCAGTGGTGGTTCAACTAAACGACCAGCATTAGAAGCTCTTAAAGACTACGTTCGAGAAGGAGATACAATCCACGTTCATAGCATCGACCGCCTAGCTCGTAATTTGGTTGATTTGAAGCAGTTAATAAACGACTGGACTAACCAAGGTGTTAGCGTGAAATTCCACAAGGAAAGCCTAAGCTTCAATGCTGGTGGAAGTGATCATATGTCTGAGCTCATGCTGAACATGCTAGGAGCCGTAGCTCAATTCGAGTTAGCAATGATTCAGGAAAGACGTCAGGAGGGCATAGAGAAAGCTAAAGCCGCAGGGAAATATAAAGGTAGACCAACTAACACAACTAACCACCAGCGTATTGCTGAGTTACGTTCACAAGGTTTTTCCTTGAGAAAGATAGCGTCCGAAGTGGGAGTATCCTTATCCACAGTTCAAAGAGCCTTGGCAAAAGCTTAGACTACCCTAAATACAAAAAAATGAAGTTTTATAAATCACGTTTTGTGTGTGCGTAACGGTACGCCGCAATCGTATTCGATATGTATTACCCCGAACCCTCCCCCCCTCCTAGGGTTCCAATCAAACCCAAAAGAGAAACATTAATAATTAATCATTGACCTACAGGTACATAACACACTATGAATCAATTCATGGCAGATAGCAGATTTGCGTATTTAGACCCTCGAACTCTCATACTCGATCCCGCGATGCAAGCCCGTGACGTTGAACTCATAAAAGACAAACGAGAACGTTCAGCGCAAGAGATTAAGCAAGAGAGCCAAAGTAAGGAGATTCTTGAAGACCTTCGTAATGGACAGCCTATAAGGCAACCGATCACTGTTTTTGTGATTGATGACAAGTATTACGTAGTGGATGGTTTCCACCGCACTGGAGCTTGTTTGAAGTACCTTGAAGAAAACCCTGATGCTGAATTAATGATTAACTCGTTGATCATAGAAAACCGTACCTACGCTGAGGCATTCTCAGCAGCCCAAGATGTCAACCAAGCACATGGGGTTGGAGTTACTAAAGATGAAGCAACGCAAGCTAAGTTTCGCAAGCTAATTGTTAACCGAGAGTTTGGCCTAAGCGTCTCTCAAATAGAGGAGCTTGTTGGGTGTAGCCGTGGTCAAGCTGGACACATCGCTAACGGCTTAAAAGCTTGCAAAGAAGCATTAGGGAATGACATCGAGATGAACGACTTAGAGAGCTTTGTTGAAAACCTCAAGTTTGGCTTGGAGTCACGTTATTACCTACCCCAAAGCTGTTGGGACTCTAAGGGTTTCCCGAAGATTAGACGACTCTCAGATGCTTTTAAGGGTAAGGAGTATGTGCCTGACAAAGATGATGAGCAGTGGGAGCAAAAGCAAATTAAAGACGTCTCAAAGAGCATCAGCCGCCTCGTTGAGTTCTTTGGAGAGGATATCTTCAGGGAAGGCTTAAGGAAGTTCACTAGGGGCTCTCAACTAGGTATCTCGATATCTCAACGGAGTAAGTGGCTGGAAAAAGCTGGGACTATCGAAGGAAGTATTCAAGATAAAAATAGTGGAAATAAAGCCCCTAACGTAACAGAAAACTACGAGTTATAGAAATGACATTGTGAGCTCGTAAGCCTTATCCCACAAGGCCTACGGGCTAATTCAAACCAAAGTGTACACGTGTGTACAGTGGGGAGACTTTAGGTGTACACAACAGTGTAAAGACACTAACTAAAAGCTACCAAAGACGTTGGACAGCCAACCTAGGCAAACAGTCTATTGCTTTCTTCTTAGCCTTCATATCAACCGTACCGTATGCTGCTCCGATATTAGCCGGAGCGTGACCAGTGATAGCATCACTAACAGAATCAACCACTCCTAGGCCACGCAAAGCTGTTCTCAAAGAGTGTCTAAACGAGTGTGATGGCTGCTTGGTTATACCTAACGTCTTGACTTGTTTACTCCACCACTTACCAATAGCACCAGACCTTTTACCGTGTTTGTTTGGCTTGTGCTCAGGGAATAAAAACTCTCCACAGGACGCCACATAATCCAAAAAGCCCAAATCAATGAGATGATCATGAATCGGTACTTGTCGAACTGACTTAACGTTTTTTACGTTCTGCTCTTCACCCTCACGAACATAAATAAAATGAATACCTTCGTCTGACTGTTGTATATCTGACCTTCTAAGTTGAACCATTTCTTCAATCCGAGAGCCCGTATACCTGCATAGAAGTGGTACCCAATAACAAGCCATGCCATAAGGCTTATTAGCAGTAGCGTCAGTGAATATATCAAACTGAAATAACTGGTTGATCTCACTAGGGCTAAAGCCTTTAGCTTCGGCAACCGCTGACTTATTCTGCACTTTAGGAAGTGTTACACCTTTGTATGGGTTGACGTCTATCAGACCAAGCTCAACAGCATAGCCAAATACAGGAGAAGTCTTTCTGAGAATAGTCTTAACGGTTGAAGGAGCTATTGTTTCGAGCCCCTTTGTCTTAATAAGCTCAAGCTGCTCAGGTACTGATTTGTTTCTAATTTCTTTAGCTTTAGACTTAGGTAATTGTAACAGGGTATCTTTGTATTTTGAGATATGACCTCTGGTTACATCAGCAACGTCTAGATCCCCTATTATCTCTATAAGACGCTCTATCTGAGACTCAACCTCTGCCAAGGATTGAGAAGCTTTGCCATTAATAGATGCAGACTCAAGGTAACGCTTCAATAGGCTCGAAATGGAGTTCTGAGATGGTTTCAAAACCCTAGACGGTATCTTATCAGGCTTAGACACTGAAATGGGCTCACTAGCGATTGAACTGGTCACTGGCTCATACCCAAAGTCTCGCTTGTGACGAGCCAAGCAGAGAGACTCAACTCGACGGGCGTAATCATAAAAGGCACAGACCAAACGTCTATATGAAGCGCTTGTCTCACATACAACTAAACCTTCTATTTTTAGCTGCTCCTCAATGAAGTCTTTAAAACCTTCCAAAAGCTCTTGGTATTCCTCTTCAGTAGCTTTTGACGCATCTAGACCACTAAACTCAAATGTGTCAGACAAGCCGAATACGTGGAGACGCTTATCGCCCTCAACGCCATACCATTCATATCGAAGATAGCAATCATAGTTACCATTACCATCAACCTCATCTTTAACACGCAGATACCAACGCTCGGCAATGATCGCGCAATCACGGACATTAAGCTCAATATCAGATGAATTAGATAGCTTTAAATTAGCGAAGTCGATTTGCTTGAGCGCATCATCAAGATGCTGAGGAAATCGCTGCTTTGCTTCAGAAAGGTTTTTCGTTTGAAGAGATTTCTTGAAGACTGTCTTACCGATTATAGGAACCAGCTTTTTTGGGACAGCCATTCTAAAGTAGTAAACACCAGTTTGAGGATGCTTATAAGGACTTGCCATGATGTTCGACATTGTACCTACTCTTTGTACCAGTAGGCAGCTTACATTAAAACACCAAACCCCTGTATTATAAGAAGTTCTTACACTACAAGGGCTTATAGAATGTGGCGGTGAGTGAGAGATTCGAACTCTCGATACGTTGCCGTATACACACTTTCCAGGCGTGCTCCTTCAGCCACTCGGACAACTCACCGAATCAAATTTTGGTTAGCATCATTGGCTAACGAGGCGCTAATTTAATGATTATGTGCCTGATGGTCAAGGCTAAACATAAAAAAAAGCGCCCTTTTCGAATCGATTGCTCACTAAGTAACTAAATTGAGCAAAACTGGGGCATTTACATGCTTTGAGAATAACCGGGAACACGGAACCAACGGCGGCACATATCCAAGAAGTACCCATACAACACACCCATGCCACAAGAAATAACAGCGTTACTTGCCACTGCGGTCACAATTTGATCTGTAGACGCGCCAACTGCGAATAAGATACCCGCATAAACTGGAGATTGAAATAGTACATAAGCGACCAGATCGGAGATGTTTTTCATAAAGGAAGACGGTGACACCTTACTACCTTGATGCAGCACCCAATCACGAAAAACCCCATACGGCCAAGCAATAGCGATATTCACTGGAATCGATAGCGTACGCGATGCTAGAGATTGCTCAAATGTCATCCCTGAAATCAAAATCTCGACAATCATCCCTGTGATAAAGCAAAAAACAACCATAGCAAAGGTATCCGCTGCGGCGTGACGAATACAAAATGGTCCACGAGACTTCATTTACAAAACCCTTAAAATCAAACACTGCAATTAATAAAAATAATAAAACTATTAACCACTAAAAAGACATCAAGCCAGCTAATGATGCAATTAGAACACACAAAAACTAGCTTATGGTTCTGTATTTAAAATTAAGTTGTAAATTTATAACCAACTTTTAAAGTAAAAGTAGTTTTTTTCACCAATGGCGAGTAAAAACGCCTAAAATTACGTAAAAATGGTACAAAAACACGGATTTCACTTACATAAAAAGGGGTTACGATAATTATTTTGACGTAAAGTTAGAACAAAACTCGGACTGTAAACAGTCACTCCTATAGCTTATGCTACCAAGCTGCGAAAATTCAGAGTATTACCGATATAATCACAGTAGAAGGTCTTGCTGCTTTACTCGTAAAAGTAAAACTGCAAGCCTGTTCATTGCAGGTTAGAAGAGTTTGTCACGAAGCTGGATGACGTATGAATAGTAAGAACAATTCACAGTTGCGCCATATTGATTCAGTTATGGTGAGGCCAGCAAAATCGTTAATGTATCGATATCATCTTGGTCTGGGGATTGCTGACGCTTTAAGTTACTTCTTATCCGTTCAGCGACTGAAGAAACGTCGTCACTGAGTTCAAGGGGAGCCTCCGCAATGATCGCTGAAATAGCCTCAAGTGCTTCATTAAGATGTCCATTATCTAGAGCGACATAGAAGTTGAGTAACCACTTTTCAGCATTAAAGCTATCTGCTGCATTTCCATCAAAGTCCGATTGGTACTGATATAACTGTGTCGCATGAAGATACAGTGCATCATTTAATTCAGACTCCACTATTGGTTTCGCTATTATGTGATCTGCTCCTACATTAATCATACGCTCTTGTGTTTCTTTGAACACATCCGCTGTACAGCCAAAAATCAGTACCGACTTAGCAGGTGAACTCATTGCTCGAATGGCTGATATGGCCCCAACGCCATCTAGAACAGGCATATGATTATCCATCAGTATCAAATCAAATGGTTTGATCGCAACCTCATCGACTGCAAGCTGACCATTTTCGACACTTGTGCACTCAAAGCCCTTGGCTCGGAGGAAAGTTTCCATAATGATCGCATTTGTTCGGTTGTCTTCAACAATGAGTGCTTTCAACCCTTTACAGTTCAATTTATGTGTATTGATTGACTCTACTTTACCTGGCTTGCAAGGTGTAAGGGCAATTTCGACAGTAAAAGTCGTTCCAGCGTCCTCCTGACTCTCTACAACCACTTGCCCACCCATATGTTCCGCGATTTCTTTGACTATTGCTAAACCAAGCCCTGTACCACCAAACCGCCTAGTCGTTGATGACTCCGCTTGCTCAAAAGGACGAAAAATGCGTTTTTGTGCCTCTTTTGAAATACCAATTCCTGTATCTTTTACCTTTAGTATCAGCTTGGTGCCTGCCTTACTCGATTTCTCGGCTAGCTCTACCTCTACGATGCCACGATCGGTGAACTTAACAGCGTTATTGAGTAGATTGAACAGTACTTGACGCAAACGGGCTTTGTCATTGTTGTACCAACGACCCGTTGGTAAATGCGAGACTACTCTAAAGCGAAGACCTTTTTCTGCACATAGAGTTTGATAAACACTCTTGATACTGCCGATAATCGACTCAATTGGGAAAGGCTTATTTTCAAACTCAACATGCCCTTGTTCAATTTTTGAGTAATCTAAAATCTCATTGAGTAATGTCATCATGTGATCACCTGAATCATAAAGTGTTCTCAGGTGCTTACGCTGCTCATCGGTAAGTGGTGTTTTTAACAGTATCTGGGCAGTTCCTAGTACACCGTTCATTGGTGTGCGAATCTCGTGGGACAATGTGGCTAAGAATGCCGTTTTAGCGTTTGTCGAAGCCTGAGCTTTTATTCTCTCCTGCTCTAAATAGATCGTCTTTTCATTGAACTTCTCGATAAGCTGTCCGATTTCGTCATCGCTATCGTAGTCAATATCTATGATCCCACCAGTTTTCGAGTCATCAATCTTAGCGGCAATGCGAACAATTGGTTCAACAATATAGCGATTCAGTAAGTAGTAACCGACCAAGACACACAAGAGCAAAAATGGAATGATCCTCCCCTCAACGCTCATCACTTGTTCAAACACTTGATCAGCGACTTTAGCTTTTGCGTTGACAACTTCCATGCGCCAATCGAACTCTCCGAAATCAAGCTCGCTGACATAAATTTCGTCCGTCAGTTGAAAGTTGTGTTCAATAATCACGTTTGAGTCAGCATCGCGAACCACTACCCCCAAAGAATGCTGGTTCGTGTGCTCTCGAATAAACTGAAAAAGTGCATCAAGTGATAGGTCTACCGTTACAACTCCAGCGAATCGACCGTTTTGGTAGTACGGAGAAGACGCGGTAATCATCTGGACCTGAGTAAAGGTATCGATGTAAACCGTAGACCAACTAACAGAACCTACCGGAGCATCGGCGGCAGCGACATACCAGGGTTCATTATCATAACCGCCAGATTCGGGGTTATTGTAGGAGTGAATTTGGTCAATACCACTAGCACTGTTTTTATTGAAGAATAGACTTCTATATCTCCATTGTTCTGCTTTGAGCTCGGGTTTAGGCCATACGCCACCACTAACAAGCATCTTGTCACTCAATTGAAGAATATGTGGAATTATTGTGTTGAGAGATTGAATATTTTCAGTCCCTTGGGCTAGCCCTACTAAGCTGCTCAATACACCTGTAGAACTGAGGAGGGGCTCTTTGATCTCAAGAGCCAGAAGTTGGGTACGTAACTCTAGGTTTTGCTCTAGCTTTTGTCTAACCGGTGGCTCAACAACCAAATAGGCGACAGAACCGATAGTGGCGATAAAGAAGCACAGGTAAAGTGTTAGGGCGAGAATGCTTTTTTTTCTAAGTGATGAGCGAATTTCCATAGATGTGTGAATCATTCCCTAATATCGATTTATCACTAATTGATTGGTAAGATGAGCGCAATCAACCAGCCCATTAACAAATGGTATTCTATTTTGAAACTACAAGACATCCTTTCTCTCCCAGAACTTGACGGTAAACTACTAAACCTGGCAAAAACTCAAGGCTTTGTAACAGCGATGGCTGCAGCGCCAAACGTATTAATGCCTCAAGAGTGGTTGCCATTCTTATGGGGTGGAGAAGAAACAGCGCCATTTACTGACGGTGAACAACTAGAGCAGTACATTGACGAGATTGTACAAATGTGGAACCAAACTCGTCCCGCTCTCCTAGAAGGCACTTGGCAGTGGCCTGCAGGGTGCGCGCTAGATGAGCAAGACATTGTAACAAGTCAGGCTCGCGATTTCTGTGAAGGTGTATTACAAGGCTGGCAACTTGCGCGTGATGACTGGGAAACGTTGATGCCTGAGGATAGCGAAGATAATGCCCTACTCGGTGGTGTTTTACTTTCTCTTACTATGCTTTACGACCCAGAAACGACCATTGAAACATTGGCCGAACAAGGTATGGAAGGCTTAGAGCAGTTTGAGGAAATCTTCAATGCAATGCCAGTGATGTTATGTGGTCTTACCCAGCGCGGTGTTGCATTAGCTGAAGAACAATAGACGCAACGCTGTCGACCATCAAGATTGAACGGCTGAATAGACAAAAAGCTCTCCAAATGGAGAGCTTTTTTGATCATGTTAAAATTACATGTGGAATATACCGCGCCATATCTTGAGTCACTAAGCTACTGTCTTCCCTAATCGAAATACCGGCAGCTCTATCATTGACCAACCAACTGCCAATTAACGTATGGTTTTGCCCAAACTTAGGTAGTGGATGGTATTGCTGGACGATATTAAATTTAGATTCATAAGGCCCTGACGTTTTAACAAAACGTTTTCCATCGATGACGATCTCGATGTTCGCGCCCTCTCGAGAAAATAGTGGCTTGATGACATAATCTCTCATAGTGTTCGCTTTTGAATCGTTAGCAAAATAAGCGGGCAAAAGGTTCGGGTGGTTAGGAAAACGCTCCCACAATAACGGTAAAAGTGCTTTATTGGATAGAATCGACTTCCACATCGGTTCTAACCAGTTTACGTTCGCAGTCGCTAAGTACTTCGCATATTCCTCTTCAAACATAAACTCCCAAGGGTAAAGCTTAAACATCCAACGAATCGCTCTGTCGTCAGCATCCACAAACAGACCATCTTCCGTCACTCCAATATCTTCGACATGCACGAATGCCGTTGCTAACCCTGCCTCTCGCGCGCAATCCTCTAAATACTGGACAGTCCCTTTATCTTCTTCAGTGTACTTGCAGCAGCTAAAGTGAAGTGTTTGTCCTGGTTGGTATTTTGCTATTTCGGCAAAGCGCTCGATCAAAAAGTCTTGAAGAACATTGAATTGATCCGCGCTCTGGTGAACTCGACCTTTATTTACAACATCTTCTAGCCACACCCACTGCCAAAAGCCAGTTTCAAACAAGCTGGTTGGCGTATCCGCATTGTTTTCCAGTAATTTTGCTGGCGAGGTCCCGTTGTACGCGAAATCCAGCCGCGAATAAAGCGAAGGTTCGCTTCGTCTCCATGAAGAAGCGACCTGCTCCCACATAGATTCAGGGATCGCACATTGCGTCAGCAACCGCTCACTCCGAACGACTTCATCCACAATAGCCAGGCACATCTGATGCAGCTCTTCAGTGGGCGCTTCTATATCGCGCTCAATTTGCTCCAGCGTGAATTGATAGTAAGCACTCTCATCCCAATACGGTTGGTCATACATGGTATGGAAACCAAAACAAAACTGGCGTGCTAATTCACGCCAGTTTTCGCGCTCTTGTATTTCTCGTCGAAACATAGTGCTTTTTAACCGCCTCGACTGACCGACACCGCTTTACCAAACCAGCCTCGAGACATCGCCCTGCCAATGGTGCCGCCACCACGTTTGTTAAGGCTATTCGTCGCGACTTTGGTCGGCTGATTTCGGTAGGAGCCAAAGAATTGTCCTGCTCCATTATAGAATTTGGATTTATAACGGTACATCGGCTCTGAGTAATAGCTCTTGTTATAACCTTTCAACCCGCTTAATGAGCGACTGTAAAAAAAACCGCCAAAGTTAGGTACATAAGCTCGGGAACTGGAACTGTAGTAACAATCATCCTCGTAGAAATCATTCTCGCATTCGAACTCGCTGCGGTAGCGAGGGGCATTTTGTTCGGCACGAGCTAAAGCTTCTTGGTATGCAATGTCACACTGTTCACTAAACTCAGGCGAGTTAGATTTACACTCATCGGCATCAGAAAAAATGTACCCTTCTGTTTTTGACTCGTACGTAGCAAAGAAGAAAATACCACCAAAGGCAGCAAAGGGAAGAATTTTCCCAAGCTTTAAGCTTTTGTCCATGGAAGAACGTTTAACGTTAGAACTCCGCTTCATCGTTCCTCCTAGTAAGTCATGCACGCGGCATTCAATACGCCGACCGAAACAGAAACTGCTGCTAATACGATACCGGCTGGCAGTTCATCTTTTTCGATACGCTCTGCCACTTTCGGAAGTAAAATAAAGCGTACAATTGCAAATGCGATAATTTGAGCAAGCATTGCGACAACGCCCCAAACCATAAAATCGACGATATTGACTGAGTTTTTTGCCGCCCCCGAAATCGCGAGACAGTAACCAAGGAAAGCCCCACTTAGCGCAATCGCTGCTGCTGTATTTTGTTTTTCTTTAATCAGATGCCACTCATCGTATGGCGTCAACTTGACGTAGATGAACTTAAACGCCAATACAAAAATAATAGAAACAGAGAAATAGAGTAAAAAGTTTGGGAAGCCTGCTAACAGGCCGGCAATCATGTGCATTATTGTTCCTTGTTCATTTCTTTCCAGGCAAAATCTTCAATACGTTCATCTGCAATGTAAAACAGCTTGGTACTCGCGGGTACTTCAGCATCTAAATCTGGGTTGAGTTGAATACCATCGCCAATATCAAAAGCAATCAGCGTGGCATGATGGCGTCTTTTGAGAAAAACGAAGAGATTCTCAATAGTGGTGGCAGACTGCCCCTCAGGATAAATAACTGAGTATTGCGTCATACCTCGTGTTGAAGCCAAAAGCTCCTGATGAAGCGCACTTGAGCCCGGGTCAACCGCCGCTTTTGCCAACATTTCTGCGCCAACAGCAGGTATGCATTCCGCTTTCGGGCAATGCTGACTTAGAAGTCGGCCTAGCGCTTCATCTTTAAAGTAAGCGACCAAATGAGCGGAAGGGTTTACAGATGCGCAGTATAGAGCGGCTGACAAGGTAATGTCGTCCGAGAGATTATCCACAATAATGCAAGCGGCTTCGGCAATATTGGCGTTTTTCATCTCTTGCGAATCGGTATAACTGGTCACTTTGATAAAACTGATTTCGCCAGGTAACGGGTTCTCTATTTCTGAACGGCTGCATAAAACAATCGGGCGCTTTCCCTCTTCTTCATGTTGTAACATGCGAATAAGGTGCATCGTTCTCGATCCATTCCAGCCCAACAATACAATATGGTTTTCCACTCTTACTCTCCGTTTTCCTAAAATACCCGCTCGCCAATAGTCCATCGCTGATCCAGCGACACGCCCCAATAATGCGGCGAATAAGCTCAAACCGCCGGGGATTACAAATAGTACGACAACCCATTTCCCCATATCTGTTACTGGAGAATGGTCGCCATAACCCACCGTACTCGCCGTAACCATGAGGTAATAGATAAAGTTAGCGAAACTGTCTGTTAATGCTGTTTCACCAGCGAGAACCAGCAGCCACCATGAAAGGCTCACATATAAGCCACTAAAGATGAGAAGGCTTCGGTTGCTCAATTTAAAAAGGTGTGAACTAAGCCACTTTTTAACTACTAACCACACCGCCATAAATTTATGACCTCGATATTCATTGATTGCATCAATAGTAACTCATTGATAGTAAGACACAAAAAAACCAGCCATATTCGGCTGGTTTTTGAGATTTACTTTCAGTTACGCCTACTTTTTAAGCATTACCTTTCACTTGCATATTTAGCTGCTCAGCAAAATCTAGCATGCGGTTAAGCGGTATAAGGGATTTAACACGCAGTTCTTCATCAACAAAAATTTCGTGCTCTTCACCACTTTCACTAAGCGCTTTCTCAATTGCTTTCAAACCGTTCATTGCCATCCAAGGACAGTGTGCACAGCTGCGACATGTTGCGCCTGCACCTGCGGTTGGTGCTTCGATAAGTTCTTTTTCTGGCACAAGTTGCTGCATTTTAAAGAAAATACCTTTGTCTGTCGCAACGATCATTTGTTTGTGAGGAAGCTCTTTCGCTGCTTTGATCAGCTGACTCGTTGATCCAACAGCATCGGCAAGTTCTACGACGCTTGCTGGTGACTCAGGGTGAACCAAAATAGCCGCATCTGGATACACGCTCTTCATTTTGCGTAGCGCATCAGCAGAGAACTCATCATGAACCACACACTCACCCTGCCAAAGCAGCATATCTGCGCCAGTTTTGTTAGCGATGTACGATCCTAGGTGACGGTCTGGTCCCCAAATAATTGGCTTATCTTCAGCGTCTAAGTGCTCCACGATTTCAAGCGCAATACTCGATGTAACGACCCAGTCGGCACGGGCTTTAACCGCTGCTGAGGTGTTTGCGTAAACTACAACCGTATGATCAGGGTGAGCATCACAAAACTCGCTGAACTTATCCGCAGGACAGCCAAGGTCAAGCGAACATTCCGCTTCCAACGTTGGCATTAGAATGCGCTTTTCTGGTGTCAGAATTTTGGCCGACTCGCCCATAAAGCGAACACCACCAATAATCAATGTACTTGCAGGGTGACGATTACCAAACTTCGCCATTTCCAACGAGTCACCAACAAACCCGCCAGTGTCTTCAGCTAGGGCTTGAATCTCAGGGTCGGTATAGTAGTGCGCGATAAGTACCGCATCTTTTTCTTTGAGTAACTTTTTAATACGCTCAATGTAAGATGCTTTTTCTTCTTCGCTTAATGGAACTGGTTTCGGTGGGAATGGGTAAACAGTGTCGATTTTATCTAATATATGGCTCATTGCTCTTGCTCTACGCAACTTCCTTTAATCCGAGTATTGTAACCTCGTTAATTTTCAAAAACCAACTTGTCGCGGGGATTTCTAGCGGTCTAGCCGTATATCTTTGTTACAGGTAGCATTTCCGAGTAGCGAAATTCGGTGCAACATAAGGTCAGAGGCTCTGCATCATTGCTATCGACTTAGCCGTTCTGCACCAACAGAAAATGGAAAAGAAAAAGGAAGCCGAAGCTTCCTTTTCAAAACATAACGTCTTACAGCTTAGAGCTGGCAAGTTTTGCAGATGCACTACCTGGGTATTCATCAACCACTTGTTGGTAGTACTTTTTCGCTTGAGCTGCATTGTTATTACGCTCAGCGATTTCGCCTAACTTAAGCAACGCATCGGCTCGCTTATTGGAGTCTTTATAAGACACAACAGCGGCAAAACTTTTCACTGCATCCTCATCCTGCTTTTTAGCGAAGTACAACTGACCTAGCCAGTAGTGAGAATTCGCTGAATATGTAGAATCAGGATAATCTTTCTGGAACTGCTGGAACGCTGCAATTGCGCCAGTGTAGTCACGTTTCTTGAGGATGAGGTCGACTGCATTTTGGTATGCCGTTTGCTCATCAACATTTGGTGTGTACTGACCACCTGTTTTAGCCGGTTTCGCTTCTTGCGCAGGCGCGGATTTTATCTCTCCACGAACACGATCCAGCTCGACAAACAACTCTCGTTGACGTTGCAACATTTGCTTCATTTCGTAGCTATTTCGCTCTAATTGACCACGTAATTCACTGATCTCTTGTGACATTTGGTCAATTTGCTGTTGCATTTGGAGCTGAACGCGATTGCGGTTTTGTAGCAAGCGCTCTAGACGCTCTACTTCCGTTTCAGATGAACGGCTCTTAGAGACGGATGATGTGCTGTTGAGATCGGATACTGGAGCTGGTGCAGCGAACGCAAAGTTCGCTGCACTTGCCAGTAACGTAAGCGCAACAGCGCGCTTAGTGTTACTGAACATGAGGATTACCTCGAATTAGTATACTAGAACCGCGCGACGGTTCTTAGCGTAAACTTCATCTGATTGACCTAGAAGAAGTGGCTTCTCTTCACCGTAGCTAACGATTGAGATTTGGTCAGCTTGAACACCTAGTGCTTGTAGGTAGTTCGCTACTGCTTGTGCACGACGCTCACCTAGAGCGATGTTGTACTCAGGAGTACCACGCTCATCAGCGTGACCTTCGATAGTTACGTTAAGTGCTGGGTTCTTGCTTAGGTAAGAAGCGTGAGCCGCTAGCATCTCTTCGTAATCTGCTGCAATTGTTGAGTTGTCAAAAGCAAAGTAGATTGTTTGAGTTTCACGTAGCGCTTGCTCTTTTAGCTCTTGCTCTGTCAACTGACCGCTTTGATCAATTGGCGTAGCTACTGTTGTTTCCACTGCGCCATTGTTGTTTGTTGCTGCACCAGTGTTAGAAGCAGCGTCGTCGCTTGAACTACACGCTGTAACAGCCATTACAGGAAGCGCGATTAGTAGCCCTTTTATAACCTTGTTCAGTTGCATCTTATTTTCCTTTATTAATCAAACTTATTACTACAAAAACGGTGACCATGCAGGCGCTCGAACACGCCCATTTGTTGCCGGTAATCTAGCTTTGAATCGACCATCAATTGACACCATCGATAGTACGTTTTTCTTGTTGTAAATCGAGCTATACACAACCATGCCACCGTTTGGGGCAATACTAGGAGACTCATCAAGCAAGGTCTTAGTTAAGACTTGAAGAGCACCAGTTTCCAAATCTTGTTTCGCCAAATTAAATCCTGCGTTGCTGCGGTTCACCATAACTAGGAATCGCCCATCAGGAGTAATCTGACCACCCAAATTTTGGCTGCCTTGCCAAGTCAAACGGTCAATAGAACCGCTGCCCAAATTTACTTGATAAATCTGTGGTTTACCACCCCTATCCGATGTGAAAATCAACGATTTTCCATCCGGATGCCAGAACGGTTCCGTATTATTTGATCTGCCACGCGTAATTTGCGTCAGTTTACGAGTGTTAAGGTCAAACGTATAAACATGAAGCGAGCCTGTTTTAGAAAGAACAATCGCTAACTTATTGCCATCAGGCGAAAATCTTGGTGCACCATTGTGACGTGGGTATGAAGTAATTTTCTCACGTTCACCGGTGTAGATGTTCATTATGAAGATTTCTGCTTGGCCATTTTGGAAGCTAACATACGCAAGCTTTTTACCATCTGGTGACCACGCTGGTGACATTAATGGTTGCTTAGAGCGTAAAACCAGACGCTCATTGTAACCATCGTAATCAGCGACTCGAAGTTGGTAAGGGAAACGGTCTTTATCGTTCACTACCACATATGCGATACGAGTCATGAAAGCGCCACGGTCGCCAGTCAACTGCTCATACACCAAATCAGAGATACGGTGAGCGTACTCACGCATACGAGGCCCTTGAACAGTGGCTACTTTATTGAACAGCACATGATCTTTTGACAGAACCAATTCACCGTCACTACCAAGCGCCTTACTCTTCCCACCCGTTAACTGACCACGCACAATATCAACAAGTTGATAGTTGATAACGTAGTCACCTTGGTCGTTTTGCTTGATTGAACCAGTCAATAGCGCATCCACGCCTAAATTGGTCCAAGCATCAAAATTAACTTCTGATTCACTGAACGGTGTTTGTGGCATTTTGCTCGTTGGAACTGGGCTAAATTTACCACTACGTTGTAAATCCGAGGCGATAACAGCAGAAACATCCGTTGGAAGCGCTTGTGTGCCCTCCCACTTAAACGGAACAACAGCAATTGGTCGTGCTGAATCAATACCATCGGTAATGACCAACTCTAATGCGGCATTCGCCACATTTGTCATACTGCTAAACAGTACAAACATTCCTAGTAAAAGGCGTCTAATCACGTCTTATTCCTTTTAGTCCAAAGCAACAGTTATGTTGATGTCTTTTAGTCTTTCATTGACCGCTGATTCTGAAGATTTAGGGAACGTCCCTACCTGAGCTATTGCTCGCTTCGCCGCAGCACATACTCGAGCATCACCACTCAAAACGGTAACACCAGAGACCATCATATCAGTTCCTGTCGGAATCAATTTGATGTTTACCCTACACTCCTTTCCCAGCAAGTAGTCATCCTTAATCAGCTTTTGCTGAATATTTTGAGTATAGATGGATGACATACGAGAAAGTTCGTCGTCAATAAATTGATTGCGCGCAGCACTGTTTTTACTGACCTCATCCTCGAGACCCGCAAAAATATCATCTAACGCGGCTTCTTGAGCTTTACGCTCACGCTCGGCACGCTCAGCTGCTTCTCTCGCTTTACGCTCTCGCTCCGCTGCCTCTTTTGCCGCTTTCTCTTTTGCGATGCGCTCTTGTTCAGCTTTTTCAGCTGCTTCACGCTCACGACGTGCTTTTTCTTCCGCTTCTTTTGCTGCTTTTTCACGAGCTAAACGTTCTTGCTCAGCTTTTGCGATAGCCGCCTCTTTTGCTAAACGCTGCTGTTCAGCTTTACGCACGGCTTCTTCTTTTTCCTTGCGCTCTTTTTCTAGCTTAGCAGCTCGCTCTTTTTCTTTGCGAACACGTTCTTCTTCCTGCTTGCGCTCTTGCTCTTTTTTCTTACGCGCAGCTTCTGCTTCTCGTGCCGCTTGAGCATCTTTCGCTTGCTGCTCTTTCAACTTGCGAATTTGCTCTTCTTCAGCTTTGCGGTTTTTTTCTAGCTGCTCTGCTTCGCGTCTCAGTTTATCAAGACGCTCTTGTTCTTTTTTCGCTGCCTTTTCGCGTTGCTGGCGAATTTCTTTCGCTTGTTGCTGCACAAGTTTTGGATCGATGACAACAGCTTGAACCATTTGCCCTGTAGGCTCTGGTTTAGACATATTGAAGTCCGTCCCCCAAAGCAGGGCTGCAACTAGAATTGCATGCAAACCAACCGATATTGCTATCGGTTTGGTGTATTGGTTGGGTTTCTTCTTGTGATCTTTCATAGATAATTGATGTCTATTCCCTGATATCGGTCATTAGACCTACCTTAGGGATACCAGCTCGACTTAGTTCATCCAGCAATAGAACAACATCGGCATATGGTGTTGCCGCGTCGCCACCTACCGCAACTGGTGAATCCGGCTTAACCTCTCGCTCCGCTTTCACTCGCACAATAACATCTTGCAACGACAAACCTCGCTGAACTTCTTCATCATTGACGCTTAGGCCTAAATTACCCTCGCTATCAATTTCGATGATAATAAAGCTACTGTCAGTCTCGCCAGCAAGGTCTTGCATAGATTCTGCAGTCGATGTTTTCGGAAGATCAACGTCGACGCCTTGAGTCACAAATGGAGCGGTCGCCATAAAAATGATCAACAGTACGAGCATTACGTCGATATACGGAACAACGTTGATCTCCGCTGTCATTTTTCGCTTTTTAGGTTGATAACCCGCCATGCTTTATTCCTTATCCGCGCTGTCTCGGCCAGCCATCGCTTGACGATGAAGGATGCTGTGGAATTCTTCAGAAAATGTTGCGTAAGTGTGCTCTAGTTTACTCACTTTATTGCTTAGGCGGTTGTACGCCATTACTGCCGGAATAGCCGCAAATAGACCCATCGCTGTCGCGATAAGTGCCTCGGCGATACCCGGTGCAACCATAGACAACGTAGCTTGCTTTACTTCACCCAGCGCAATAAAGGCGTGCATGATGCCCCAAACGGTACCAAATAGGCCGATATAAGGGCTTATAGAACCGACTGTTGCCAAAAACGGTAAGCTTGTTTCTAGCTCATCAACTTCACGAGAAACAGCAACGCGCATTGCGCGGCCAGTGCCTTCCATGATGTAAGCTGGTGAATTTGCGTTGCTCTTACGTAGGCGAGCAAACTCTGTAAAACCTGCGTAGAAGATTTCTTCTGTGCCTTCAATTTCGTCTTTACGCGCTTTTACTTTTTGGTAAAGCTGAGAAAGATCAGTACCCGACCAAAATTTGTCTTCAAACTGCTCTGCATTTTTTGACGCTTGAGAAAGCACTTTGCTGCGCTTGATGATCATTGCCCATGACACAATTGACATGCCAAGCAACGTCAGCATCACAAGCTTTACCAACAGACTGGCCTGAAGAAAGAGATCTAAAATGGAAATATCAGCAGTCACTATTTGTTAGCTCCGAATTTATAAAGGTTGGAATAGCTATTGGTTTCATTTTCTTATTATCGATACATGCTACCTTAACCGAGGCCTTGCACAATATCTTGCCTTGATCATTGACCAACTCTTGACAGAATTGCAGAGAAGCACGTTTTATTTCTGACACTCGGGTTACGACTGTCAGATGCTCGTCCAGCCTAGCCCCTTGGTTGAAATCGATATCCATGTGTCGGACAACAAAGCCGATATTTTGTTCCAGTAACACATGTTGAGAAATGCCTTTAGCACGTAACATCTCTGTCCGTGCGCGCTCAAAGAATTTTAGATAATTAGAATGATATACAACACCGCCCGCATCAGT
This sequence comes from Vibrio sp. YT-16, assembly GCF_033337405.1. Taxonomy (NCBI): domain Bacteria; kingdom Pseudomonadati; phylum Pseudomonadota; class Gammaproteobacteria; order Vibrionales; family Vibrionaceae; genus Vibrio; species Vibrio sp. YT-16. The sequence continues at coordinate 123,783 of NZ_JAWOQQ010000004.1, read as the reverse complement.
GTCTTCATAGTACACGGTGATCAGCCAGTGAAAGAGATTTGATGTGCCTTGCAAGGGAGTACCAATATATTCAATTCTTTAAAGTAATTACTATAACTGAAGCGACAGCAATTGGTACCGAGCTAAGGAAATATTTTTGAAATTTGTAGAAAAAATAAAAGCTAGGCGAGATACCTAGCTTTTATTCGATGATTTAGTAACCGACTTTATTACAGCATATTTCAGCCTAAATGAAATAAAGTGCCGTTAGATAAATTAAGATAGCTAACGAGAAATAAGGACTAAACAAAACTTGCCAGTACCAGTTTCTTGGCTTGAAGCCCACCCCATACACCATGCTTGAACATACAGACCAAATCAGTGCTGGTGCGATGATTGAGTTAAAACCACCAATTGCTTGATGGTAAGCTTCAGGGTCCCACATCACCAATCCTATGTGCATAAAGCCAAGGATGAGAGATAAGACTCGTAGCAGAGTCTTATCCATTGGTGCGTGAAGTTTCGCTACCTTATCAGCGAGGTTACTCACTGTCTTTATCCATCATTTCTGAGTGCTCTAGCCAAAGAGCGTTGATGATACCGAATGCACAAGCAAGTAGTACACCTAGAATCCATGCGAAATACCACATAGTAAATGCTCCTTAGTAAAGTGAGTTTTTGTTGTCTTCAATGTACTGGTCATCAAGGCGACCAAACATCTTGTAGTAAGTCCAAGATGTGTAGCCAAGGATGATTGGCACCATAACAAACGCAACGCCTGTCATTAGGTTCAGAGTCAGCTCAGATGACGTTGCATCCCAAATTGTTAAGCTGTGGCTTGGCATTAAGTCTGAAGGCATGATGAATGGGAACATCGCAAAACCTGCAGTAAAGATAACACCAGCAACACCCAAGCTTGAAGTAATGAACGAAATCGCACATTTTTCAAGACGAGATGCCAATACAGCGAGAAGCGGCATTGCAACACCTAGTACAGGAGCAGCCCGTAGTAATGGGTAGTTTTCAAAATTCTTCATCCACGCACCAGCTTCACGGATAACCTCTTTGTTTAGAGGGTTAGAAGCTGCGTTAGTGTCGATACCGCCAACAATGACGTAGCCATCGATATTTTGGATCCAGAAACCAGCCGCTACAAACGCAGCAACCGTCAGTAAACCAGCCAACTGAGCAACGTTGCGCGCACGCACATGCACTTCGCCTGTTGTTTTCATTTGTAGCCAAGTAGAACCTTGCATCAAAATCATGAACAAGCTTACTAGACCACACAACAGTGCAAATGGGTTTAGTAGACCAAAGAATGAGCCATGGTATGTTGGCATCAAGAACTCACTCAATTGGAATGGTACACCTTGTAGAAGGTTGCCAAACGCTACACCAAAGATGATTGGCGGAACAAAACCACTGATTGAGATACAGATATCCCAGCTATTGCGCCATTTTGGATCTTCGATTTTAGAGCGGTAGTCTAGGCCAAGAGGACGAAGCCATAGCGCTGCTAGTGTCAAAATCATCGCTAAGTAGAAGCCTGAAAATGACGTTGCGTAAACCAAAGGCCAAGCTGCGAACAGTGCACCACCAGCAGTGATAAGCCAAACTTGGTTACCATCCCAGTGAGGAGCAATTGAGTTAATCATGACACGGCGTTGCGTGTCGTTTTTACCGATGATAGGTACAAGCGCGCCTACACCCATATCGAAGCCGTCTGTTACTGCAAAACCAACTAGTAGAACACCGATTAGTACCCACCAGATGAGTCGCAAGATTTCGTAATCAAACATCTTGTTATCTCCTTACCTTACGCTTCTACTTGGCGACTAACTTTGTCTTCAACAGAGTCAGCATTTTGCTCGAAGTGGTAGCGACCCGTTTTCAGGCTACTTGGGCCTTTACGAGCGAATTTCAACATTAGGTAAACTTCTGCAATCAGGAATACCGTGTATAGCGCCAGAATTGCGAAGAGTGAAGTCCAGATTTCACCTGCAGTTAGCGCAGAAGCTGCAACATGCACTGGTAGAATTTCACCTACAGCCCAAGGCTGACGGCCGTACTCAGCGACGAACCAACCCGCTTCAATTGCAATCCAAGGTAGTGGAATGCTAAATAGTGCAGCTTTTAGAATCCATTGTTTCTGTTCAATCTTCTGACGACACGTTTGGATAAACGCCGCACCAAAGACAAACAACATGATGAAGCCACAAGCAACCATGATACGGAATGACCAGAATAGCGGCCATACTGTTGGGATTGAGTCGTCCGCAGCAGCTTGGATTTGCTCTTCTGTTGCATCAACAACATTGTCTGTGTAGCGTTTTAGAAGTAGACCGTAACCTAGGTCACCTTTCACTTCATCAAACGCAGTCATGTTTTCTTCTGACTTGTCGCCCGCACGAAGCTTCTCTAGAAGTTCATAAGCGTACATGCCGTCACGAATACGATCGACGTGTTCATCACGTAAATCACGAAGACCTGTTACTTGCTCATCAAAAGAGCGTGTCGCGATAATACCCATTACGTAAGGGATCTTAATTGCGTAATCGGTATGCATCGTTTCCTGGTTAGGAACACCAAATAACGTAAATGCGGCAGGTGCAGGTTCAGTGTGCCACTCTGCTTCAATTGCAGCGAGTTTCACTTTTTGAACTTCACCAAGCTCGTAGCCAGATTCGTCACCAAGAACGATGGTAGATAAGATAGCTGCAATACCGAAAGAAGCAGCAATAGCAAACGAACGACGAGCAAACGCAATGTCACGACCTTTTAATAGGTAGTATGAACTGATGCCTAGAATAAACATTGCGCCACAAGTGTAACCAGAAGCAACCGTATGCACGAACTTAACCTGAGCAACTGGGTTTAGTACAACCTCAGAGAAGCTCACCATTTCCATTCGCATGGTTTCGAAGTTGAAATCTGCGCCTACTGGGTTTTGCATCCAGCCGTTTGCGATAAGAATCCAAAGAGCAGAGAAGTTAGAGCCTAGTGCCACAAGCCAGGTAACCGCTAAGTGTTGGCGTTTAGATAGACGATCCCACCCGAAGAAGAATAGACCAACAAAAGTTGACTCCAGGAAGAATGCGACAAGTGCTTCGATCGCTAGCGGTGCACCGAAGATATCACCTACATAGTGGGAGTAGTAAGACCAGTTCGTACCAAACTGGAACTCCATGGTAAGGCCTGTCGCCACACCAAGTGCAAAGTTAATACCGAATAGCTTACCCCAGAACTTGGTCATGTCCTTATAGATTTGCTTGTTCGTCATTACGTACATCGATTCCATAATGGCCAGAAGGAAGGCCATACCAAGGGTCAATGGTACGAATAGGAAGTGATACATCGCTGTCAGTGCAAACTGCAACCGCGATAGATCAACTACGTCAATCATGGTAACTCCTATGTGTCGGCTGAATGACACTCTCTACATATTGCAATCCATATTCAGGTGTTATTTACACTTGAAAAATGTTGAATTATCACAACTCATTGTTGCAAAAATGTGCTTCATTGGTTAGTTAATTGTTAAGCATCAGCTAATATAGCTGGGGCTAATATTACTTGTAAAAACAGATTGTTTCAAAAGGTTTATAGCCGTAACGCGCTTTGATATACATCAATGTTTATGCGCGGAATTTGCACAAAAATCCATCACATTGATCTAGATCAACCAGTATTGGATACGGATGTTAAGAGAGAGTAATCAGGAGAGAAATTAACCAGTTGCAAGCAAACATCGAGTTAACAATCAATGCTTTTTACTTACTAAACCAGTATGAGAAAAAATTCAAAAAATGTGAGTTTGGTCAACTTTAATGAAGCGCTGGGCAACAAAGGCCCAGCGAGGGAATCTTATTTTTCAATTCCGAAATGCAAATACGCACGATCTGTCGCGATTCTTCCACGCGGAGTGCGTTGTAAATAACCTTGCTGAATAAGATAAGGTTCAAGAACGTCTTCAATAGTGTCCTTTTCTTCACCTATCGCCGCTGCCATGTTGTCGAGCCCGACCGGACCACCACCAAATTTTTCCATAATCGCGAGTAGTAGCTTACGGTCCATGTAATCGAAGCCTTCGGCGTCCACATCAAGCATATTCAACGCCTTATCGGCAACATCGGCACAAATGTGACCATTGCCTTTTACTTCCGCATAATCACGAACACGGCGTAGCAAACGGTTAGCAATACGTGGTGTGCCACGCGCACGTCTTGCCACTTCCAATGCACCTTCAGGTTCCATTGATAAACCTAAACAATCCGCGCTTCGCTGCACGATATCTTGGAGGTCTTTTATCTTATAAAACTCAAGGCGCTGAGTAATACCAAAGCGGTCGCGCAATGGTGACGTCAAAGAGCCCGCTCGGGTCGTCGCACCAATTAACGTAAACGGTGGTAAATCGATCTTAATAGAACGAGCGGCCGGACCTTCACCGATCATAATATCCAGTTGATAATCTTCCATCGCCGGATATAGCACCTCTTCAACCATCGGGCTCAAGCGGTGAATCTCATCGATGAACAACACATCGTTTTCTTCGAGGTTGGTTAACAGCGCGGCCAAATCGCCTGCTTTCTCAAGTACAGGGCCTGAAGTAGTGCGAATGTTCACTTCCATTTCATTGGCAACGATGTTCGCAAGTGTGGTTTTACCCAAACCTGGGGGACCAAAAATCAAAAGGTGATCAAGTGCTTCGCTACGTAACTGAGCAGCTTTAATGAAGATCTCCATTTGGTCACGGACATGGTCCTGACCTTGGTAATCCGCTAATTTTTTTGGCCGAATAGCACGATCAATGACATCTTCATCACGAAAGGCAGGGTTTTCTGGCGCGATTAAACGATCGGCTTCAATCATCTTTTTACCTTGAAAAATGGTTACCTGAGAGAATAATGCCGCTCGTTTAACAGCAAGTGGCATATTTCTATATCTCGTCATCCTGTACAGCGACGAAGGAGCGTGATACAGGATCTTCTATCCGAGCGATTTATGGTCAAATTGTTTCATTAACCGCTCAGCGTGCTGCTATTAGATTCCCAGTCTCGCCAGGCTCGCTGGAATGACACAAAAAACATCGTTAAGCGATTGGCATTAACCTTAGAGAATGAGTTATCTTGAACAAATGTTCACTGTGCAACCAGCGTTACACCATTGATTTTAGAGCTTCACGGATCATTTGCTCACTGCTCATGTCCGGTTTAGCGATCTGAGATACCACTTTCGACGCTTGAGTCGGCTTGTAACCTAGAGCTAGAAGCGCACTGATTGCTTCTTCTTCCGCGTTGTTGGATGTCGCACTAGAATCCGCAGGAGCAGCATCCGTAAATGGTGTAAATAGATCGCCAGCGCCCCACCCTTTCAAGCGGTCTTTCATTTCAACAACCAATCTCTCTGCGGTTTTCTTGCCAACGCCTGGAAGCTTAACCAGCGTAGAAACGTCTTCATGTTCCACACAAGTAACAAATTGCGTTGCTGTCATACCAGAGAGAATACCAAGACCGAGTTTAGGACCAACGCCATTGGCTTTGATCACTTCACGGAAAAGTGCTCGTTCTTTTACCGTGTTGAAACCGTATAGCAATTGCGCATCTTCACGGACAACAAAGTGAGTATAAATAATGGCTTCTTCGCCAACATTTGGCAGTTCGTAAAAACAGCTCATTGGCATCTGGACTTCATAGCCAATGCCATTAACTTCAATTAATACTTCAGGTGGTTGCTTTTCAATCAGTATGCCACGAAGACGTCCAATCACTATAAATACTCTTTGGAAATGAATTTGCGACAGGATAATAAAGAACTGGATAGACATCCAGTTAATTTTAACGGTAGCGCCCTTTTCTGGCACTGGTTGCTTTGCCCGCTAACGCAACGAGAGTCTTGTTAGTATTGGCATGACAAATCGCCACACCTAAAGCATCGGCTGCATCCGCTTGAGGCTTGGCGGGCAATTTAAGCATCTGCTGAACCATATGCTGAACTTGCGCTTTGTCCGCGCCACCAGTGCCGACGACAGCTTGCTTAATAAGACGAGCCGCGTATTCAAATACCGGCAACTCCGCATTCACCGCAGCAACAATTGCACTGCCACGAGCTTGGCCAAGTTTTAGCGCTGAATCCGCGTTTTTGGCCATAAACACTTGCTCGATCGCGAAAACGTCCGGTTGAAACTGGGTAATGATTTCCGTGACGCCTGCATAAATCTGTTTAAGCCGACCCGGAAGTTCTTTTTCTGAAGTACGAATGCAGCCACTACCAAGGTATTGCAAGTGGCGTCCATTTTGACGAATGACCCCATAGCCGGTAATGCGCGAACCTGGGTCAATGCCCAAAATAATTGACATGAATGTTCCTAAAAATGAGGCCTAATTCGGCCTCAGTCTTTTTATTATTACTTGCTAACTTCGGAGCAAATACCGCTCCCGACACCTTGAGTTTAATCTAGCGTAGCCGCAACGTCGTCAGAGATATCACCATTGTGATAAACCTCTTGAACGTCGTCCAGATCTTCCAAAGCGTCAATCAAACGAAGTAGTTTTGGCGCAGTATCCGCGTCCAAATCTGCTTTCGTAGATGGGATCAGCGACACCTCCGCGTTCTCTGCCTCAAAACCTGCGGCATCAAGGGCATCTTTTACGAGTCCAAAGTCGCCTGGGGCCGTGTAGACATCAATCGAGCCATCTTCTGCCGTTTCAATGTCATCAGCACCACTTTCTAATGCCACTTCCATTACCGCATCCTCATCTAAACCTGGGCCATATGAAATCACGCCTTTCTTGTCGAAAAGATAGTTGACGCTACCATCCGTCCCCAGATTACCGCCTGACTTTGAGAATGCATGGCGTACGCCAGATACCGTACGATTTCGGTTATCCGTCATACATTCAACCATGACCGCCGTACCACCTGGACCATAACCTTCATAGATCACGGTTTCCATGTTGTCGTCGCCTTCACCACCAGCACCTCGGCTGACAGCGCGGTTGACAGTGTCACGTGTCATGTTGTTAGACAGTGCTTTATCAATTGCTGCTCGCAAACGTGGGTTATTTTCTGGCTCACCGCCCCCCTCTTTTGCCGCAACAACGATTTCACGGATTAATTTAGTAAAAATTTTGCCGCGCTTCGCATCTTGCGCTGCTTTACGGTGACGAATATTCGCCCATTTACTATGACCAGCCATAATTCACCTTTTAATGTATTTTGACGCTTAATAACAAAACATGTTCTAAAAGCGTTGCTTGGGAAATTGCTTTGGAAGTTTCTTGGGTTTATTTAAACAAAAACTCCCGCAGTTGCGGGAGTTTTCTTCAAATGTTGTGCGCTTATTCTGCGTCTTTTTCTTTCGCTGCAGTTACTGCGATTGCTAGCTCTTCTAGCGCTGCTGGGTTCGCAATACTTGGTGCGTCTGTTAGTAGACACGCCGCTGCTGTTGTTTTAGGGAACGCGATAACATCACGGATGTTCTCTGTACCACATAGCAGCATTACTAGACGGTCTAGACCAAATGCAAGACCAGCATGTGGAGGCGTACCGAATTTCAGCGCATCAAGCAGGAAGCCGAACTTAAGCTGTTGCTCTTCAGGTGTGATGCCTAGAATATCAAATACGGCTTCTTGCATATCTGCGTTGTGGATACGAACAGAGCCGCCGCCCACTTCGTAGCCATTTAGAACCATATCGTAAGCGTTAGAATTTGCCGCAGCTGGGTTTGCTTTTAGCTCTTCTGCAGTCACACCTAGAGGCGATGTGAATGGGTGGTGCATCGCGTGTAGGTTGCCTTCGTCATCTTCTTCGAACATTGGGAAGTCAACAACCCATAGTGGAGCCCATGCAGACTCATCCGTTAGCTCTAGGTCTTTACCTAGTTTCAAACGTAGCGCACCCATTGCTTCTGCAACGATGCCCGCTTTATCAGCGCCAAATAGGATAATGTCACCAGATTCCGCTTGAGTACGATCTAGAATGCCGTTGATCACGTCTTCATTTAGGAACTTAGCGACTGGAGATTGGATACCTTCCATGCCCGCTGCACGGTCGTTAACCTTCATCCAAGCTAGACCTTTCGCACCGTAGATGCCAACGAATTCACCGTAGCCATCAATTTGCTTACGAGTCAGAGAAGCACCACCTGGAACGCGAATAACGGCAACGCGGCCTTTTTCGTCGTTTGCTGGACCTGAGAATACTTTGAACTCAACGTCTTTCACTAGGTCAGCAACGTCTACTAGTTCCAGTGGGTTACGTAGGTCTGGCTTGTCAGAACCGAAACGACGAATCGCTTCGCTGAACGGCATTACTGGGAATTCACCTAGGTCAACGTTTAGTAGCTCTTGCCACATTTCACGAACCATTTTCTCAGTCGTTGCACGAACTTGGTCAGCCGTCATGAATGACGTTTCGATATCGATCTGAGTGAATTCTGGTTGACGGTCAGCACGCAAGTCTTCATCACGGAAACACTTAACGATTTGGTAGTAACGGTCAAAACCAGACATCATTAGAAGTTGTTTGAATAGCTGTGGAGACTGAGGAAGCGCGTAGAAGCTGCCTTTGTGAACACGGCTAGGTACTAGGTAGTCACGAGCGCCTTCTGGAGTCGCTTTTGTTAGGACTGGTGTTTCGATGTCTAGGAAACCGTTGTCATCTAGGAAACGACGAACAAAGCTAGACGCTTTAGCTCGTAGCTTGATGCGGTCGCTCATTTCTGGACGACGTAGATCTAGGTAACGGTACTTCAGGCGCTGCTCTTCAGAGTTCTTTTGGTTGAAGTCTAGAGGCAGAACATCAGAACGGTTGATGATTTCAAGACCTTTCGCAAGGATCTCAACTTCACCTGTTGCCATGTCTTTGTTTGCTTGGCTCTCTGGGCGAACGCGCACTTCACCCGTTAGTTTGATACAGAATTCATTACGAAGTGTGTTCGCCACTTCATACGCATCCGCCATATCTGGATCAACAACTACCTGAACGATACCTTCGCGATCTCGCATATCAATAAAAATAAGACCGCCTAAATCACGACGACGGTTAACCCAGCCGCAAAGTTCTACAGTTTGTCCTGCAAGGGACTTGTTCAGGTGACCACAGTAATGGGTACGCATAATGAAATTCCCAATCTCTCAAATGTTGTTAACTACGCTCTGTCAGCCTCATTGCTAAGCAGAGTAAAGATTCAGTTATACGCTGAATGTCCACGAAAATCGACTACTCAACATACAATTACGTGTGTTTTATCATTCACTGGTGCTTTTTAGTACAACAAATGTTCAAAAGCGCACCAAAGCGAAAAAATTGGGGAGGATTATAGCGTGAAATTACCTATTTCAGCAAAACTCTCGTAAAGTATTCACACGAGTAGCAAGCAGTAAAGAATAATGGATAACTTACCTCTTCGACTTGGATTGACGATGTGGTCGCACAATCAATGGCAACAAAGTTTTTACGGCAGCGGGACAAAGCCCGCTGAACGTTTAGAAAGGTATGCGCAAGTGTTTCATACCGTGGAAGGCAACACGACATTTTATGCCACACCGACGCTCAATACAGTGCAAAACTGGAGAGCCGCAACCCACGATGATTTTCGCTTTACTTTCAAACTTCCTAAAGCCATTACTCATGAGCAAATGCTAAGAGGTTGCAGCGAACAACTGAGAGACTTCATGAAAGTCATGGAGCCTTTGCATGACCGTGTAGGCCAATGGACAATTCAATTACCAGCCGCATTTGGTCCTGAGCACCTTTATCGACTGAAAAAGTTCTGTGCGAGCTTTCCACCTAACTTCCCTCTCGGTGTTGAGGTTCGCCATATGGCATTTTTCTCCAAAGGCGAAGAAGAGCGAGCACTTAACCAATGGTTAGTAGAGAATAATATTGACCGCATTATTATGGATAGCCGCCCAGTCTTTGCCGCTAAGCCCGACAATGAGGCGATTATTGATGCACAAATGAAAAAACCACGAGTCCCTGTTCACGCCATTGCTACCGCTTCACATCCTTTGATTCGCTTTATTGGTCATCCAGAAGAACAACAAAATTACGAGTTTTTTAAACCATGGCTCAACAAGTTGCCACAATGGATTGCCGAAGGTAAACAGCCATATGTCATGATCCATACCGCAGACAATATAATTGCGCCAGAGTTGGCCGCAAACCTATATAAAGACATACAAAAACGTATCACGCTCCCTGAGTTAGCGCCTTTCCCAGCTGACGATGGCAACTCGCAGTTACAGATGTTCTAACGCAACACATGACAGAGGCGCGAAATTCCCATAAAATACGCGCCTTTTTTGGTGCCTGACATTTTCAGGCGGCTTGTATGCAGAGACTTAGTTATGAACCCTAAGAGCAATCCAGATACTATTTTTTCGGCTCCAATCGATAAAATTGGGGATTTCACGTTCGATGAACGCGTAGCGGAAGTATTTCCTGACATGATTCAACGATCGGTACCGGGTTACAGCAATATCATTTCTGCAATCGGTATGCTGGCAGAGCGTTTTGTAAAACCTCACTCAAACATCTATGACCTTGGCTGTTCTTTGGGTGCTGCAACATTGTCTATGCGTCGCCATATCAAACAAGAAGGTTGCCAAATCATCGCAGTGGACAACTCTCCTGCGATGGTTGAGCGTTGTAAACTTCACGTCAACGCTTACCGCAGTGACACTCCTGTGGATGTAGTAGAAGCAGACATTCGCAATATCGAAATTGAAAACGCGTCAGTGGTGGTGTTGAACTTCACTTTGCAATTCCTCTCTCCAGAAGATCGTTACTCCTTGCTCGAGAAAATTTACGCAGGCCTGCGTCCAGGCGGCATTTTGATTCTATCGGAGAAGTTCGTCTTCGAAGATGAAGTTTCGAACGAACTGTTAATTGACCTTCACCACGACTTTAAACGTGCGAATGGTTATAGCGAACTAGAAATCAGCCAAAAGCGTAGCGCGATAGAAAACGTAATGCGCCCAGATTCAAAGAAAGAACATAAAGAGCGTTTCGCTAAAATTGGCTTTTCTAGCTACGACGTTTGGTTCCAATGCTTTAACTTCGGCTCCATGTTCGCGATTAAATAGACCATGCATACCAAGCCTGAACCATACCGATTTCGGCTTTCGTTAATAATTTATACCCATCAACTCAGCGATTGACTAACTATGTTTAACTTTGCAAATTTCTACCAATTGATTGCCCAAGACACTCGTCTTCAACCTTGGCTTAATGTGCTTCCGCAACAGCTAACGGATTGGCAAAATGCAGAGCACGGTGACTTTGGTCGCTGGTTGAAAGCCCTGAACAAAATCCCAGCGGGTAGACCGGACAACATCGACATTGTTGATTCTGTCACGATTTCAAACAATGAGCCGATGCCTCAAGGGGAACTTAAAAAGCTAGAAAGCTTACTTCGTACATTCCATCCTTGGCGGAAAGGCCCATACCACGTACACGGCATCCATATTGATACTGAGTGGCGCAGTGATTGGAAATGGGACCGCGTGCTTCCGCATATTTCACCATTAAAGAATCGCAGCGTACTCGATGTAGGTTGTGGTAACGGCTACCACATGTGGCGCATGCTAGGCGAAGGTGCACGCTTAACTGTCGGTATCGATCCATCTCACCTGTTCCTGATTCAGTTCGAAGCAATTCGTAAACTAATGGGCGATGACCAACGTGCGCACCTATTGCCATTGGGCATTGAACAGCTACCTAAGTTAGAAGCGTTCGATACGGTATTCAGCATGGGCGTGCTTTACCATCGCCGCTCGCCTCTCGATCATTTAGTGCAACTAAAAGATCAATTGGTATCTGGAGGTGAACTCGTATTGGAAACACTCGTGATTGAAGGTGATGAGAATGCAGTACTGGTCCCGACTTCTCGTTACGCGCAAATGCGTAATGTCTATTTCTTCCCTTCAGCAAAAGCCCTAAAAGTGTGGCTAGAATTGGTCGGTTTTGAAGATGTTCGTATCGTTGATGAAAACATCACATCCGTAGATGAACAACGTACCACAGATTGGATGACGCATAACTCTCTACCTGACTACTTAGATCCGAACGACCCAAGCAAAACTGTAGAAGGCTACCCTGCCCCTCGCCGCGCGGTTCTTGTCGCTCGCAAATCATAATTCGCTGAGATTCCTGACATTGTCTTAACTCATTTTACGAGTTAAGACATTACCCTCTTTCCTCGTAATGAGCGAGTTTGTTTTTTGAATCCATTTTTCACGTCAAAATATAAGCACGCTCTAAATAAGGATGCGCTTTTGTATCCTTGATTTTTGGCTTTTCATCACTATTCCTCAAACAATAAGTAATAGAGAAACATTCTTACTTGTGAGGCTTTATCGATATAAGCTAAACTCCTAAAAAATAAACAACTTAATCCAATCCCAAGGTTTTCAATGTTATTACGATTGACCCCGATTGTTGCCATCGCCTTACTATCTGGATGCTCACTAACCAAAGGCGAACAGTACCACCAAGAAACGTTAGCGGCGATTCAAAATTCAGAAGCGAATGTCAATAATCGCATTACCAACCTAGAGCTACAGCTCAGCAACCAATCGGACTATATCGACAGCCTTGAAGAACAAGTCGATAAACTACAGGTTGAACTTCTTACATTTCGCGATGAAGCAATGGCAGAAGTAAAAAAACCGAAAGAACCGATTATTGTCCAATCTCCCGCTCCTGTGGAACCAACCCCAACTCACGATATTGTCCTTGGCTCTATCGAAAAGGTCACTGTAGAGTCGATTAAGCAAACTTTTGATGCACGTATCGACACTGGTGCCGCGACGTCGTCTTTAAATGCCGTTGATATTGAAGAGTTCGAAAGAAATGGCAAAAAATGGGTCCGATTCCACTTAGCAGACACCAGTAAATCCGAAGAAGAGAAAAGTACTTGGATCGAAGCTCCTGTCATTCGCTACGTCAAAATCCGCCAGGTTACCAGTGAAGAGTTAGAACGCCGCGCTGTGGTAGAACTTTGGGTGCGCGTTGGAAAAATTCATGAAAAAGCGCAATTTACGTTGGCAGATCGCTCACATATGAACCATCCTATTTTACTGGGTAGAGAATTTATGCGCGACATAGCACTTGTCGATGTAAGTCGTACCTATATCCAAACGGACGAAGATAAAAAATAATAAGGTAGATTATGACGTCAAAAATACCGTTTTACCTTTCTATCATCTTATTGGTGATTGCGGGCATTGCTCTGAGCGTTTTCAGACATGAAAACTACGGCGTGCCTTGGACGCCAGGCGAAACTCGCCAGGTATGGGATGTAGAAGCTCGTATTGAGTTCAATGCTAACGGCAACGAAGTAAAAGCGTCACTTGCAGCGCCTCATACACAAAGTGGTTACACACTTATCGGTGAATCTGCTTCCTCATCAGGTTATGGCGTTTCCTACATCAATGACGATTCAGGCCGTCGTGCAGAATGGTCAATTCGCCAAGCTCAAGGGCCACAAACCATATACTACAAAGCCCAGTTCTTAGTAGACCCTCAGGCTAAAGTCACTCCTTTACCGCCAACGGAAGACATTACGCCACCAACGCTATCAGCACCACAAGCAGCAGCGGCAAATGCCCTTATCGAACGTGCGATGAGTCGCTCAGCCGATAATGTGACGTTTACTCGTGAGCTTATCAAAGCGCTTAATGACCCAGATAGCCAAAACTCGTCGCTACTACTGAACGATTTCAGCCGTACTGATGCACTGCATAATATTTTGCTTACCGCAGGTATACAGAGCAAAACCGTCGGTGTTATCGAACTAGAAGATGGTCGTCGACGCCAAACAATTCAACCAATGGTTCAGGTTTGGTCAGGTAAAGATTGGGTACTGTTTTCACCAAAATCCGAACAAAAAGCAGTGAAACCCAACTTGTTAGTGTGGGATGAATCAAACGTATCCTTACTTGACCTTGTTGGTGGTAAAAATAGCCAAGTGCATTTCTCGATGATTAAGCAAGAAATGACACCACAACAAGCTACAAACAACAAAATAGAAGCAGATGGATTACTGAATATTTCAATTCATAGCTTACCTTTGGAAGAGCAAGCGATGTTCAAAACCATCATGCTCATCCCTATTGGTGCTCTGATCGTTGTGTTCTTGCGTGTGATTATCGGCCTGAAAACATCCGGTACCTTCATGCCTGTGTTGATTGCCGTTGCTTTTGTTCAAACTCAACTATTAACGGGTATTGTCGGTTTCTTGCTAATTGTAGGTACAGGCCTGATTATTCGAAGCTATTTGTCTAGGTTGAACTTATTGCTGGTAGCAAGGATATCTGCGGTCATTATTACCGTTATTATGATCATCTCGGTGTTCACCGTTGTTGCGTTTAAAATGGGCTTAACAGAAGGCCTAACAATTACCTTCTTCCCTATGATCATCTTGTCTTGGACGATTGAACGTATGTCAATCCTATGGGAAGAAGAAGGTGCGAAGGAAGTTGCTCTGCAAGGTGGTGGTTCATTGCTGACAGCGGTATTAGTTTACCTTGCAATGACGAACTCATACATTCAACACTTAACCTTTAACTTCATTGGTCTACAGTTGATTGTTCTGGCCGGTATTCTATTACTAGGTACTTACACAGGTTACCGCCTCACTGAGCTACGACGCTTCAAACCACTAGCGGAGGACTAAACGATGTTCGAAAGTTTTACTTCGCCGTCTAAGCTTCGCCATAAAGGCATTATGGGGATGAACAAGCGTAACCACAGCTATATTGGCCGTTACAATGATCGTTCTAAATACCCACTTGTCGATGACAAGCTAAAGACCAAAATTATTGCACAGGCAGCAGGAGCAACAGTTCCTGCCCTGATCGGTGTCATTCATAACCAAGCTGAAGTTAAGACTATCCACAAAATGGTTGAGAACTGGCCTGGTTTTGTGATCAAACCTGCACAAGGTAGTGGCGGTAAAGGCATTCTGGTTGTTACGTCTCACAAAAACGGGGTATATACCAAACCCTCCGGCTCTACAATTGGTAGGGATGAGGTCGAGCGTCACATTAGTAATGCGCTTGCTGGCCTTTTCTCTCTTGGTGGTAAAAATGACGTTGCTGTGGTTGAAAACTTAATCAAGTTTGATGACTGTTTTGATGGCTTCAGTTATGAAGGCGTACCAGATGTTCGGATCATCGTATTTAAAGGTTATCCAGTTATGGCGATGATGCGCTGTTCTACAGCGGCTTCCGACGGCAAAGCAAACCTTCACCAAGGTGCCGTAGGAGTAGGCATTGACATCGCGACAGGTAAAGCCGTCAGAGCGGTGCAGTTCGATCATCCAGTTACTCATCACCCTGATACAGGTAAAGACCTTTCGACCCTTCAAGTACCGCATTGGGAGCGCTTGCTGGAGCTTGCGTCAAGTGCCTGGGAAATGACAGGTTTGGGATACATGGGTACGGATATGGTGCTGGATAAAGATGAAGGACCTATGGTTTTAGAGCTTAACGCTCGCCCTGGTCTGGCAATCCAAATAGCTAATGGTGCAGGCTTACTTCCTCGTTTGAAACACATAGAGAGCCTTGGCACACCTGCTGAGTATCCAAAACCGATTGAACGCGTCGCTTACGCAGCAGAGCAGTTCGGTGTGAAGCCGTTGTTCTAACCCTCCGACCTAATGTTCGTTATTACTCGCCAGTAATTGTCATGATTACTGGCGTTTTTGTTCCCGCATCCAAAAACCTTGCACTTGCTCTCCTTATTAAACACACCCTTCTCATATATAAGTTGAATCAATGATCGAGCTAACAAAATCAACATAGATCGTTTCTTTTCTACTTTGCCTTTTGAGTATGATGAGAGCTCCCCTTACTCAACTTGAGAGGTTGGGAAATGCTAATAAAAGAAACAAATAATGATGAACCAGAGCTTGAAGAACAAGAGAGCTTAGACCAACACCTACAACGCTTGTCTGAGCTTTCTGTCCAAGCACTTGAAGAGCTTGCTGAAATGATCGAAGTCAGGGACGATATTCCAGAGGAATAAACGTCGCTTCCTCATTAAGTTCCGTTAATAAGCCGAGACTGCCATCCTACAGTCTCGGCTTATCTTATGTATTTCGAAGCCTGCCTCGTAAACAGATACAAAAACGCCCGCGTTCATTGCGGGCGTTTTGTTAGATTCGAAGTTTACGATTCAAACTCTTCAATCATCTCTTGTGCTTCGGTCTTAGGCTTATCCGTTTGACCAAAACCGCGCAGACCCACTACGTGTACGTGTTCGTGGTCTTTAAACACCTTACGCACCAGTTTGTAGGTCGTACCTTTCTCTGGGCTGATGTTTTCTGGTGCCGCGATAAGAAGCTGCATATCCAGACGGTCACACAATTCGAACAATGTCGCGATCGATTTCGCATCCAGACGCGCTGCTTCATCTAAGAACAGCAGACGACAAGGCACAATGTCTTTACTGCGCAGGCGGCGTGATTCTTCTTCCCAGCTTTGAACAACCATCAGTAGGATTGACTGACCAGTACCGATCGCCTCACCTGTTGATAGCGCGCCAGACTCAGCCTGTAGCCAACCATCTGTACCACGGTTCACTTCTACACTTAGCTCTAGGTAGTTACGGTAATCCAGTAGCTCTTCACCCAGAACCTGAGGAGAACGTTGACCCATATCGATATGTGGGTTCACACGTTGGAACAGCTTCGCCATTGCTTCGGAGAAAGTAAAGCGAGTCGATTCAAACAGGTCTTTGTGCTGCTCTTGCTGTGTCGCTAGACCGTTCAGTAACACTTCGTGACTTTCGCGGATCTTCACGTTTAGACGTACGCCCTTCACCTGACCAAACGAAATGTTCGACAAGCCTTGATTCAGCATACGAATACGGTTTTGCTCACGCTGAATCGTCTTCTTGATGATGCTCGCTACCGACTCAGAGCTGATCGCTAGACGGTTTTCACGTTGCGTTAGCTCTTCCGTTAGACGCGCCAGCTCGACTTCCATCTCTTCGATTGCTTCAACTGGGTCATCAGTACGGATGATATCCTGACGAATACGCTCACGAAGGTGTTGGTATACAGCAATATAGAACAGAACTTTACGCTCTGGGCGAGCGTTGTCTTCTGATAGACGCAGCGCATCACGCAGGTCGTCATTGTTCGCAACCGCTAGACGCAGCGCACCCAGTGATTTATCCGACATCGAACGCAGTTCATCCGCTGACATGTAAGCCAGTTCACGCTTGTGTAGACGACGTTCAACATCGTTCTCGCGCGCCAGACGAAGTACAGAGCACCAGCCAGCTTTCGCTGCAACCACAAAGGTACGTAGCTCAACGTATTCTTTCTGAACTTTCTTCAGACGTTTCGCCAAGCCTTTCATCTCTAGTTCAGTAGAGGTGATTGTGCGCTCGTATTCGCTCTTACGGCTACGAGACGTGTGTAGACGCTCGTGCAGTTCGTCACGACGACGCATTGCGCGCTCTTCCGCACCTTCGTCAGCGTTCACGCCAAACTCTTGAAGTTCTTGTTTGAACTCTTGAACCGTTTCCAGTTTCGCTTGGTGTGAACTCTTCAATGATGCCAATACTTGGTTGTATTGGTTCATTTGACCTTGCGATTGCTTCAACTCTTCACGAGAGCGAGTACGCATTTGTTCAGCTTGAACCAGTTTAGCTTTTAGCTGCTCACTCAGTTCGCTACTCTTGTTCAGTAGGTCTACTGAATCAGAGTAAGCGAAGTAGTGACGACGTTCAACGAGATCCGAGAGTGCAAAGATTTGCTTCTTAAGATCTTGTAGCCGCTCGTCTGCCGCTTTGTATTCTGCTTCTAGTGCATCGAACTGCTCTGGGTCAGCATCAAGCGCAGACGCAATATTCTCTAATTGCGTGACGGCTTTTGCATGGTTGTTTAAGAAGTTTTTTGCCTCTGCAAGCTGAGCGATTTTCTCTTCTAGCTCATCAAAACGCGCTTGCAATGACTCATCTTCAACAAGCACCATGTGTGACGCTAGCTTGTCCAGAGAAGACAAGGCTTGCTTGCTGGTTTGAAGCTGAGAACGTTGTTGTTGCTCTTTCGCATCCAGATCCGCCAGCACACGAGCAATTTGGTTACGCTTATCACGAATAGTTGCCAGTGCTTGTTCTGGATCGGCGTCAAAAGCAACCTGAATGTGGTTAGACACAAATAAGTTAAACGCTTGGTACAAGCGCTGCATTTTCTGAGAATCAAACGCCGCTTTTGCGTGTTTCTCTACCACTTCTTCTCGTTCGTTACGCAGCAACTCTAGACGCTGCTCACGTGCCGCACGGCCAAACAATGGGATCTCAGGCAAGCGAGAGTAACGCATTTGGCGATCGTTCATACGAACGCAAACCGCGCCCTCTAACTCTTCTGCATCGAACGAGCTGTCATCAAAGGCATCGATGTCACCTTCAATGATGTACAAGTCTTCTGGACAGTCGTCTAGCTCTACCAGTTTCTCTTCGATGCCTGACAAGTCAGAAACAACGATAGCGTGACGAGCCGGACCGTACATCGCACTGAAGTAAGGCGCGTCATCAATCGTGATGTCATCGTAGATCTCAGACAGCAATACACCGCCCAGCGTATCTGCCAAACCTTTCAGGCGAGGGTCATTTGAACCACCAGGAGAAGCAAGACGCTCAATCTCAGAGTCTAGCTGGCTACGGCGCTCAGCAAGCTTATCTTTAGCTAAAGACAACTCCCTTTCTTGTTCAAGGACAACTTGCATGTGGTTCATTACCGCATGGCGATCCTCAAGCTCTTCACCGCTCTGCTCTCTCAGTTTCTCTAGCGCATCGTTCGCCGCAATCCAAGCTGGTGCTATTGCTTCAAGCTTACTGATTTCTGCCACCGCGTTTTGCTCTAGACGGCGCTGTTCACCACGCTGATCACGAACTTCTTCTTGAGCTATCTCTAGTGATTCGATTAGCGTCGCATGACGTTCACGTTCTTGTTCAAACGTAACCTCATCGGTTAGTTCAACGTGATATTGCTTTTTGTATTCAGCAACCAGTTCACGTGCTTGACGCTGCTGGTTAAGGCTGCGTTCGAGATCACGGTGTTGTGCTCGCCATTGCTGTTCGTTTTGCGCGATTTGTTGTGACTCACGCGCTTTCGCAATTGCGGTTTTCGCATGTTCAGACGCGTCTTTGCGCTCAACTTGACCAACGATGCTTTGTACTAGTTTAAGCGCGGTTTCAAACTGCTCTGCCGCTGCAGAAGACATGTCCAGTTTGTGCTTAACCGATAGCAACGCATTGGTGCTTTCTGACTCTTTGTTCTTAAGCTCAGAGACAAGCGCTTGAGCCGATTCCGCCGTTAGGCTGTCATCGCCAAGTAGTTGCTTCGCTTTCTCCAGCGCTTGAACTGCTTGTTGATATTGAAGGGCGCGAGTTTGCTGAACGTCAAGAGCTTGCTGGTAATCAGCAAGTTGCGTCTTAAGGCTATCCACCTCTTCTTCTGCAACGGTAGCTTGCTCTTCAGCCATCATCACGCGTTCTTGCGCTTCTTCGACTACCATCATTTGTTCTTCAAGACGCTCGCTCAGCTCTTCAAGATCTTCTTGGTAGCGTTCGATCTTCTCTTGCTGACGCAGCGCGTTTTGCACCAGTTGCAAGTGATCAGAAGCCGCTTGGTAGTCTTGCTCTAAAGAAGATTCTGATTCGATCAGCAGTTCCAGCTCTTCTTGAACGCGATTAAGCAGATTGTTTTGCTCAATCAAGGTCTCGCGAGAACCAAATAACTCTGAACGCAAAGACAATGTCTGTTCTAGTTTTTTACGACGCTCGTTAGCATGGCGCATATAGTCCGCTGCCACGTAGTTAGTCGACTCTGTGATCAAGTGTTTGAACAAGTCACGGTCTGCTTGCGTAGTTTTGATCGCTTCTAGCGTCATGCGGTTTTCACGCAGCGCCGATTCCATATCTTGGAACGCTTTCTTCACGCCGCCGTTTTGTGGCAGAAGGTAGTCACGTAGCGAACGGGTAATCGCACTTGAGATACCACCGTAAAGCGATGCTTCGATCAGGCGGTAGAATTTAGAACGGTCACCAGAGTTACGCAGTTTCTTCGGAATCACACCGAATTCAAACATTTGTGCGTGGTAATCCACGATAGAAGAGAAGGCTTTAAATTGAACGCCTTCAAATTCTGCGATTGATTCTTTTACTTCATTGATTTGACGTACACGAGCTTGAGTCGCAGATACGCTTTCAACCAAGATATCTGTTGGTTTCACATGGCTTGGAAGACCTTGGATAACAAACGGTTTGATGTCTACTTTCTTATCACGACCCGCAACTTGCTGCAGTTTTACTGCGAACAATAGGCGTTGGTTACGTGAGTTCACCACATCTAGCGCCGCATAACATGCGCCCGGCTGTAGCTTACCGTACAAACCTTTGTCGCGAGACGATTGGCTGCTGCCTGCTTCTGTGGTGTTACGGAAGTGCAGTAGCGTTTGGTCAGGAATCAATGCGGTGATGAACGCCGCCATTGTGGTTGATTTACCTGCACCGTTACCACCTGATAGCGTGGTGACCAGACCATCGATGTCAAACGTACGGGCAAAGAAGCCGTTCCAGTTGACCATGGTCAGCGATTGGTATTTACCGCGTTCAATCATGCTCATGCTTCACCCTCTTCTGTCGTTTCTTCTTGGGCTTGGTCGTCTTGATCTTCTTCAGACAATAGGCTGCCTTGGCTTGGCTCTTTGGTGTGCACTACTGCTTCACCATCACGGATCAGACGCAGTTGCGCTTCACGCATGTCATCGCCAATACGTACATCGGCACCAAAGCGGAATACCGCTTCACTGATGCTGAACTTACCGGTTTCACCGATGTTGATGATCATGCCTAGGCGACGCAGACGACGAAGTGACGTACGTACTTTTTCAAACAGCTTTTCTTTATCAAGGTCAGAACCGGTAGCACGGTTCGTCACTAGCTTCATCAGCTTATTTTCATCTGCTAGAGCAAGCAGTTCGTCGTACAGCTCTTGGTTAGTGAAGATGCCTTCGTGCGCAAGACGCTCTGGGCTTAGATAAAGGAAACACAGTACCTTACCCACCAGCATATCCAGTTCAGAAAGAACACTACGGCCAATCAGAGACGTTGAACGAGGACGAAGGTAGAAGAAACCTTCTGGCGCTTTCACCAATTCGGTGTTGTAGCGTTGGTAGAAAGAAGAAAGCTCAAGTTCGAAATCCGACAACAACGCGTGATTGTCTAGATCTTCACTTGAGATATGACGCCCTGCTCGAAGCATGCTGTCTAGCGCTGGGAACAGAGGGTTAGAAATTGCTTTTGCCAGATTCTCTGACATGTATTCATTAGTATCGGTCGATGACATTCGCTTGTACCTTTGCCCCAAATTCGTTGATTGCTTTCCAGTCTGGTTGAATCGCTTGGTAATCCGATTCTGAATACCCTAGACGTACAGCTTGATCGACGATAATGCGAGCTAAATCAAAATGATGAGTGTAAGGGTGCTGTGCAAGGTAATCTCGCAGTACCACACTCAAATCGATTGGTGTGCCTTGATCTTTATGCGCTTTCAGCATGTCACCAATTCGCTCTGCCAACTCATCATTGACTTGTTGAAACTCTTCGTATTCTACTTCCATCGGAACTTGACCCGTGACCTCGTCATCACGCAGTACTAGGGCCTCATCACGAAGGTCGGAAAGCCTCTCCGCATCTGCATAAGTCAGATACCAAGGCGCATCGAAGTAATCTTTGACAGATTGACGCAGACGCGAGCTAAACGCACGATTCTTATCCATATCGATTGCAGTACGGATAAACTTGTGCACGTGTCGGTCGTAACCAATCCAAAGGTCGATAGCTTGCTGGCCCCAGCTTGTGATTCGGTCCAGCTTCATTTGCAGACCAAACAAGGCTTCTTCGATAAACTCCAGCTCAGGGTCACCGTAAACAATTTCTTGAATATCGAGGATCTGAGTTTGCAGTTCATCACTGGCGGCTTGCAGCGTATCTTGAAGTTCACGCAACGTGCTTGATGTTTCTGACAGTAGCGCTTCACAGTTGTTGATCGCTTCACGCCAGTCTTTGTTAAGCAGATCAGCAATCTGTTGTTTAACAGACTGTTGCTGCTCATCCATCACACGTTGGTTAAGGTCGATTTGATCGAAGATCTCGCCTACAGAATATTTCAAAATTCCGTAAACGTTTTTCTTCCAGTGGCCCGGAGTGCCACCCTTTTGTGCAGCTTCAATCGCTTTTGCCATTTCATCCGCTACCATCGATAGCTGGATAGAAAGACGCAGTTTCGAGAACTCGCGATGACGCACGTAGTAGTCGGTAATTCCTATCGCTAATGGCGACAAGCGGTAAATGCTCGCTCCGTCAGTAATCTCACTGACAAAACGGCTCATAAGACGCTGCTTAACCATCTCGTTGATGGCATTGTTCGCACGGAAAGCCGAAGCTTCGCCGGTCTCATCAAAAAGTCGAGTGACGATGGCAAATGCGTCGTGCAATTCACCTTCACCCAATTCTTCATCGAACCTTTCATTACTTAGTACAGCGATAGCAATCAAAAATGCCAATCGCTCAGTGGTCAGGTTCAACGAGAAATCGTGCTGCTTAACCCAGCCAACCAACTCATCGATTGGTTGCTCTGCAGCATTGAGAGTCATCTCACTCATCGTTATTCCTGTTTATCGTTCTTCTTAGCCCACACGTGTATGTAGCGGCCTAATGAGAGGTATGGCTCTTGTCGACAAAGTTGTTTTTCTAGCGCCAACACATCTTCAAACTCGTAATCGCCCATGTATTGCATATTGCCTATGTAATCACTGAAGGAACGAATACCAGATTTGCCACAAATACTAAAACCAGAATCTTCTATCCATTGATAGACCTCTTCGGGTTTTAGGCCTTTCTGTGGCTGTAGTTTAAATCTTTTCCGGTGAGGCATGCCGTCTAAAATATGAGGAATGTTGCCACAAACCACATTTTTATAGACTAAACCGTGGTGGTTGTAGAACATGACTGATGCGATGCCTCCCGGTTTTACTTGCTCTAGAACTGTTTCAAGTGCGGCCTTAGGATCAACCAGCCACTCCATCACAGCGTGGAACATAACCAGATCGACCTGTACATCCATATGTTCACCGATGGATTGGACAGGCGAATGAATCAGGCGATACTGCTCAAGCAAACCGTTTTTTTCAATATCCTGCTTAGCCAACTGCAGCATTTCCGAAGATAGATCACATAAAGCGATTCGATGTCCGAGCTTAGCAAGCTTTTGCGACATTTGTGCCAAACCACCACCAGCGTCTAACACTTCTAGGGGTTGCTGGTCAGCATCTAATTCACTTAGAATCTTTAGAAAATCTTCCCACACAATGATTTGGCGGATCTCCCCTTTATCGGAGCCGTAAATATTTTTTGCAAATTTGTGGGCGATATCGTCGAAATTGCGGTCTTCTGTCACTTCTGCTGAGTTATCATAACGGATTGTGCCGCTATTCTGGCACAAGGAAAGCAGGAATAAAGAGGGATACCCTCATTTTTATTATCAATTGATGTTTTTTCGGACTATTTATGTATGTTTGAGCTGAAAAAAGTAGTGTCAGCCATGCTTATGCCCCTTCCGGCATTGCTGCTGATAGGCTTGTTGGGTCTTGCTCTCATTAGTTTTACTACAAAACGTAAAACTGGCTGCTTCGTTGTTCTATTCTCTTTTGTTGGCATTTTTCTTGTTGCCTTCCAACCTGTTTCAACCAAGCTTCTTATGCCGTTAGAGCGAGAGCATAAAGCCTTTTTGCCAGTTTCTGGCACCATCGACTACGTGATGGTTTTAGGGAATGGTCATGTTATCGATGACGAAATTCCACCCACCTCGCAGTTAAGCCGTGCAGCATTAATGCGCTTAACTGAGGGCATTCGTATTTTAAGAATGTATCCAGGCGCGAAATTAATCTTATCCGGCTATGCTGGCGGATCTGAAATTAGCCACGCGAGAATGATGGCGAACGTTGCCCTTGCGTTGGGAGTCGCGAAGTCCGATATCATTTTATTAGAAGATGCGAAAGATACGTGGGAAGAGGCGCGTCAAGCGGCTGCATTCGTTCAACAAAAGGAGATTGTGTTAGTCACTTCTGCGAGCCACATGAGCCGTGCATTGTATGAGTTCAACGCAGCAGGCATTAAACCAATCCCAGCCCCGACCAACTTCTTAGCTATTAGAGAGATAAGTCAACCTTGGGATAAATACTCACCTAAAGCGCGTTACTTAGAACAAACAGAGCTTTATTGGCATGAGTACTTGGGCAGTATTTGGCAAAGGTTGCGTGATACTGTCGGCCAAACACCAATGGTTGAAGCAAACTAGTATTATCTTGAAGCCACAAAAAAGGAGAGCCGAAGCTCTCCTTTTCTTTTTACTACTGAGTTATGTTCAAACTAGTCACCAGCAAACATATAGCCTTCGCCGTGCACCGTTACAAAAATCTGTGGGTTCTTAGGATCGAACTCCATTTTTGCGCGCATACGTCGAATAAGAACATCAATGGTGCGGTCATTCGGCGCATCCACTCGATGGCTAATCATGTTCAAAATACGCTCACGACTTAACACCTGGTTAGGGTAAGACGATAATGCCACCAAAAGTTCATACTCTGCTTTAGTTAGTTTTACTGGCTCACCGTTGCGGCTAAGTGCGCGACGTTGAATGTCGAATGTCCACTCCCCAAAGCGCACAATGTGCTCTTCACTGGTTTCATTCGCTTTCGAGCTGCCACTACGCGCTGCTGAAATACGCCACAGCAAGTTTTTAACGCGAACTAACAGCTCTCTCAGTTCAAAAGGTTTTGTCACATAATCGTCAGCACCCATTTCTAGGCCTACGATTTTATCAATGCTATCCGTGCGTCCTGTTACTAATATGATACCAATATCCGATTGGCTACGTAACTCACGAGTAAGCATCAGGCCGTCTTCACCAGGCAGGTTAATATCCAGCATGATCAGGTCTACATCGCCCGCTTGCAAAACTTCACGCATTTCTGCGCCACTCTCTGCTTCGCTGACTTGGTAGCCCTCATTTTGGAAATATCCCGCAAGCTTACTACGAGTTACAACATCATCTTCTACGACTAATACGTGATAGCTCATTTACACCACTTTTCTGTCTTCTTATTATCCAAGACGTATTCTATTCATAACTAGTAACATTTCTAGTCATAGATACATTAAAACGCAAGATTTAGCGTTTTTATTGATTCAAAACAAGCTTGCCCATTGCTATTAATAAACGGTCATTTTTGACCATAAAACATAACAATTATAGTTACTGCTATTCATTTTAATTGATTACACTTAGGGGATATCCCTAATTGACTTTGTGATGCATGACTTGAAGCATCATTCAGGAGCCCAAAATGCAAGAAGTGAAAGCTTTTAATGAAAAACGCGCTGAAATTTACTGGTGGTTTTCGAGCTTGTTCGCAAAAGAACTAACAGAGAAAGAATTGGAAGCCTATCACAGTGTTGAAATTCGCAGTTTTCTCGCAGGTTTAGGTGAAAATGAGTCGCTAAAACCAGCCGTTGATAGCCTAGTTGATGCATTGAATCGGTTACAAGATCGTGAAGATGCACAACTAGAGCTTGCAGCTGACTTTTGTGAACTGTTTTTGAAGACAGAAAAATACGGCGCTCTTCCTTACGCATCCATGTACATTGGTGAATCAGGTTTACTGAATGACAAGCCAGCTGAGGAAATGGAAAAGTTGATGGCTGAATTTGGCGTTCAAGTAGACGAAAACCTAAAGGAACCTGCGGATCACTTAGCCGTTGAGCTCGACTTTCTCGGGAACATGATTATCCGCTCAAACGAGCTTGAACAAGAAAAACACATGGAAGAAGCCTTCGTTAAACAAAACGACTTTATCCAGCAACAATTGATGTCTTGGTTACCTCAGTTTTCAGACAAATGTAAAAAATTCGACGAATTTGGATTTTACTCGAGTGTCGCGAAACTATTAGTTGCATTTTGTAAACTAGACAGCGCCTACCTTCTTGGTGAATAATTGCCGCCTATTTTTAGGGAGCCTGCCTATCGGGCTTCCTGTATGCCTGAAAGTGACCAATTGTAAGTAACTTGGGTATAATATTCGTTTGCCTTAACTTAGCGCAAAGACGCTTGGTTATTTAGCAGTCAAAATGTGACTTCAAATACACAAATCTCTTGCTGAAAACATTGCTAGTCAGTCCACATAGGGCTAAAATGTGAGCGCAAACGATTAAATATGATTTATATGTAAACCGCTGAAATATAGCGGTTTTTGTGTTTTCTTAACAGGTTGATGGCAATTTCTCATCAGATAGAAAAAAGATAAAATTCATCGACCGATGCTGCTACGTACCCTTTTGTCGCACTTGGATCAACCGCTGCCGAGACACTTAGCGCCAATTTTATATTGCTAGGTGTGAAACCATTAGAGCATCAGGTACATCCAATACGACATATTTCAGTAGCTCGATACAGGACACCATTTATGGCCACGATAAAAGACGTTGCTCGCTTAGCCGGCGTTTCCACTACGACAGTTTCGCACGTTATCAATAAAACGCGTTTCGTTGCAGAAGCAACGCAAGAAAAAGTAATGAAAGCCGTTGACGAGCTGAATTACGCGCCAAGTGCCGTTGCACGCAGCCTAAAATGCAACTCAACTCGTACGATTGGCATGTTAGTAACTCAATCAACTAACCTATTTTTCTCAGAAGTGATTGATGGCGTTGAGAGCTACTGTTACCGCCAAGGCTATACTCTGATTTTATGTAACACAGGCGGGATTTACGAAAAACAACGCGATTACATTCGTATGCTGGCTGAAAAGCGCGTTGATGGCATCCTAGTGATGTGTTCTGACTTAACCGAAGAACTAAAAGAGATGCTTGACCGTCATGCGGACATTCCTAAAGTGGTCATGGATTGGGGCCCAGAGAGCTCACAAGCAGACAAGATCATGGATAACTCAGAAGAAGGTGGCTACATTGCAACCAAACATCTGATTGACAATGGTCATACGGATATCGCTTGTCTAAGCGGTCATTTTGAAAAGCTTGCTTGCCAAGAGCGCATTGCAGGTTTCCGTCGCGCAATGAGCGAAGCGAACCTAGCTGTAAATGAAGACTGGATCCTTGAAGGTAACTTTGAATGTGATACGGCCGTATTAGTTGCAGATAAAATTACCGCAATGGACAAGCGCCCGACGGCGGTATTCTGTTTTAACGACACAATGGCTCTAGGCCTAATGAGCCGCTTGCAACAAAACGGGATCAAAATTCCTGAAGATATTTCAGTGATCGGCTACGACAACATCGAGCTTGCGGAATACTTCTCTCCACCGCTAACGACTATCCACCAACCTAAACGTCGTGTTGGTAAAAATGCATTCGAAATTCTACTTGAGCGTATCAAAGATAAAGAACACGAAAAACGAATTTTCGAAATGCAACCTGAGCTTGTAATTCGAAATACTGTGAAAAAAATGAACTAAATTTCACTGTATTTAACACGGTTAAATAAGCGCTCTACAGGGGCGCTTATTTTTTTGGAAAAATTAAGCATTCTCTAATACTTCACACCACTCTAATAACAATTGACTAACGTTAACTCCCTGTTTTATATAAATGTAATATATATTAAGAACTCCTTTTCAAAGGCCAATTTGCACCTTTCCATATGCAAAATAGAGCATTCAATCTATCATTTTTATTGAACCGAAATCACACTTTTAACGCTAAACCGTGATGTTAATTCAATATAAGAAGTATGCTCATTGTGTCACGCACAGGGCAAACCATTCGAAAGAGTGGGACGCAAAGCCTCCGGCCTGAACCATATTACGATATGGAAGGTAGCGGGGTTACCGATGGCAAGTGTGTAAGCAATGACTTTACTCTGTAATGACATTGTTTTTACGCATGTTTGCTACTCTCTCGGACCTGACTTTTGGTGGCGTAATATTAATTACACCGAGATAACAAAACATGGATAAACCGATACTCAAAGACTCTATGAAGCTATTTGAGGCACTTGGTAATATCAAGTCGCGCTCAATGTTTGGTGGCTTCGGACTATTCGCTGATGAAACAATGTTTGCACTAGTGGTAAACAATCAGCTTCATATCAGAGCAGACCAAAAAACTTCATCTGACTTCGAGAAACAAGGGCTAAAGCCTTACGTTTATAAAAAACGTGGCTTTCCAGTCGTTACAAAGTACTACGCTATTTCCAGCGATTTATGGGAATCAAGCGAACGCTTAATCGAAGTAGCGAATCAATCATTGAAAAAGGCAAAGCTTGAGAAAGAACAGCAAGCAAGTACAAAGCCTAACCGTTTGAAAGATTTGCCTAACTTACGACTGGCTACCGAGCGCATGCTAAAAAAAGCCGGCATCGAATCCGTAGAGAAGCTTGAAGAGGAAGGTGCGCTTAACGCCTATAAAGCGATAAGAGATACGCACTCTGCAACCGTCAACATTGAGTTGCTATGGGCACTAGAAGGTGCTATCAACGGCACTCATTGGAGTGTGGTACCTCAAGCTCGCCGAGATGAGTTGATGAACGGCCTCCAATAAAAGTCGGCCTAAAAACTATCTTGTAAAACCGCAGTCTAATCTGCGGTTTTTTTGTGAAATTTTTTCGGTTTTCCTACTGTCTTATTACATATATCCCAAATTGGAATCAAAATTATGAATAAGAAACTGATATTAGGTCTCATCCTACTAGCGGCTATCGTCTTTTTAGGTATTAACTTTGGCCAGTATTTAACCTTAGAGAATGCAAAAGCCCAACAAGAAGCACTAACTACATACATCGATCAGAATTTTGTATTCTCGGCTGCGATTTACTTTTTTACCTACATTGCAATTACCGCTTTTTCTATCCCAGGAGCGGCAGTAGTCACCTTACTTGGTGCAGCCTTATTTGGTTTTTGGACAAGCTTGCTACTGGTTTCTTTCGCTAGCACTATGGGGGCAACACTGGCCTTCTTGAGCAGCCGATACTTATTGCGTGACTGGGTACAAAACAAATTCGGAAATAAACTCAACGCAATTAATCAAGGTGTCGAAAAAGACGGAGCTTTTTATCTATTTTCCTTGCGTCTAATCCCTGTATTCCCTTTCTTTCTAATCAACTTACTGATGGGCTTAACGCCGATGTCTGTAGGTAGATTTTATCTCACTAGCCAAATAGGTATGCTGCCAGGCACAGCCGTATATCTGAATGCAGGTACTCAATTAGCAACAATTGAAAGCCTATCGGGCATTGTTTCACCCGCAGTATTAGCGTCTTTTGCGCTATTGGGACTATTTCCAATCATCACTAAATGGGTTATGAATAAAGTAAGGCCGACACCAAGTCAGCAAAACTCGTAATTGGTGAAGTGGGTATTTTGATGAAAATATTTATCGCTAAAAACCCAGCAGAAGCACACATTGTATGTGAGCTGCTTAAAGTGGAACAAATTTACTGTGAAGTTCGTGGAGAAGGTATTTTCGGCTTAAAAGGAGAACTGCCGTTTGGTGATGATACCGATCCTTATGTGTGGCTTTTTGAAACTGCACAAAAGATGAAAGCTGAAGAAATAGTAAAAGCATATCGAAAACAATCCGATAGGCATGAGTATCAAGATTGGCAATGCCCAAAATGTCATGAAATAAACGAAGGGCAATTTGGTGCATGTTGGCAATGTGGATATCAATTAGGAGAGCTATAGCGGCTCTCCTATTCAGTGGATGCACTCAGTTTTAAGCACATGCTGCTTGCTGTTTAATAAACTCGATGGAATGTTGATTGAAGTCTTCTGGACGCTCTACATTGCATACATGACCACAATTCGGGATTTCTCGTAGAATGCTGAGCTTATGTGCTGCAACCATTTCTTTGACAGGTTTAATAAACATGTAATCCCTGTCGCCCATTAAGTAGAGAGTCGGAATGGGTAACTCTCGATCTTTAAAATATTTCATTAACGGATTTACATCAGCAGCAAGAATAAACCAACGTTTAAATTCTTTTTGGCAAAGCTTCTTGGCTTCGCGAATAAAAAGGTGGCGAGATTCTCGTTGGCTTCTTTGAGGCATAACAATATAAGCGAACAGTTTGTAGAGCCACATGTACGGTAGGATATGCTTACAAAAATTACCTAATTTCACCAATATCTGAGAACGAGTGTTAAGCCTTGTGACAGCACCGCCGAGCACCATCGAACGTACGCGCTCTGATGACAATTCAGCAAGGTTTCGAACAATAATAGTACCAAGCGACATACCGACAAAATGAGCGGATTGGATCTTTAAATGGTCCAATACTTTCAAAATATCTTGGGTAACTTCCGTAAAGGTATAACGGTTAGCAATGAGCTCTTTAAGTAACTGATTTGACTTTCCATGACCTCTTAAATCGATCAGCAATAAGTTAAAGTGTTGCTTGTAAGCTTTAATTTGCTTGAACCAGATAGAAGAGCTACCACCAGCACCGTGCACAAATACAACCCACTCATTACTAGTAGGGTGCAAATAGGTTTTATGAAAAAGTAGCGGCTGGGTCATATTGAGTATCAAAAAGATCGTGCTATTGAGTAAAAAGCCATCCTACCACACTCCCCTTACTCAAGATAATAAAGGCACCTCATTCGGTGCCTTTCGTTACAATTTTAAGTCAAACTAACGCTGAGTGGTAAAGCTGCAAATAAGATTCTGCGGCCTTTTGCCAACAAAAGTCTTGTTGCATCGCGTGCAACTGTACTTTATTCACTTCAGGCTCGTTTTGAGCGTAGAGCAACAGTGCCCTTAGCATCGTTAACAACAATGCCTGCGGTGTCGGTTCGAAAAAAACAAACCCCGTTGCTTCAGATGGGTTTACATCATAATCGCTAACGCTGTCCTTTAAGCCACCAACACCGCGTACTATCGGTAATGTCCCATAAGCCATACTATAGATTTGGTTTAAGCCACATGGTTCAAACTCAGAAGGCATCAAGAAGAAATCAGAACCAGCTTCAACGATATGCGCAAGTTCATTGTCATACGCTTCTACAAAGGCAAATTTGCTAGAAAACTGCGCGGCAACCTCTCGTAACTGAGCGGCAAGAACAGGGTCTCCGGTCCCAACGACAACTAGCTGAACATCGTGCTTCAAAAAGTCGGCCAAAGCAGGCAACAAGTAATGAACGCCTTTCTGCTGGGTCAACCGACAAACCATACCGAACATAGCTACATTTTTTTCGGGCAAATTTAGTCGTTGTTGTAATGCTTTTTTACAAGCTTTCTTCCCTTGCGACATACTTTGCTGGTCGGCGCAGTAATTAACCGGCAAGTAGGTATCAGTTTCCGGATTCCAAGCGCTGTAATCACAACCATTCAAGATGCCGACTAAGTCCTGCGCACGTTGCTGAAACTCCCAAGCCATGCCGTGACTGCCAAGCTCTGTTTTTAGTTCCTCTGCGTACGTAGGGCTAACCGCGTTTATCTTATCTGCATTCATTACACCAGCTTTAAGCATCGTAATATGCGTTGCACTCACCGCAGCATCGGGAACGTTTCTACAATGAAACTCTGGCAAACACTGCACATCTTCATAACTAAATACGCCTTTAAAGACCGCATTGTGAATTGAAATGACGCTTTTAGTATGAGCAAAAAACGGATCATTGCCATACCTGTGCTTGAGCAAAAATGGAACAAGACCTGTGTGCCAATCGTTCGCGTGTATGATATTAGGTTGAAAGGCGAGCTTGGGTAACATATCGAGACATGCTGCACTAAAAAACGCAAAGCGCTCGCCGTTATCAGTATACGCTTGGTTGTTCTCCGCATACATTGATGGTCGATTGAAATACGGCGGACAATCAATCAGGTAAATAGGATTTTGACCTAACATGAGCCGCAAAACTCGATACTCCGTATGCGGCCATGATGTTAATTCTGTTTCTAATACAACTTCTGCGTCTGCGAGTTTATCAATACTGCTGTACGCAGGGATGGTAATTCTTACGTCTTGCTGTAGGTTTTGAAGGGCTTCCGGTAGTGCCTTGGCAACATCTGCCAAGCCACCACTTTTAATGAGGCCTTCAACCTCAGAAGCTACAAACAGAATAGATAAGTTGTTAGTAGCCAACTCGAGCTCCTTTCGGAATAACAACAATGCCCTCCTCAGACACGTGGAAGTGTTTTTTATCTTCTTGAAGATTCACACCAATCTGAGTACCAGGAGCAATATCGGCATCCTTGTCGACAATCACACGACGTAAAACACATCCTTCGCCAATTTTTACGTCACCAAGAAGTATACATTCGCTGATATCGCAAGCAGAAGCAATATTACTGCGAAAACCAAGCACCGACTTTTCGATTCTTGAGCCTCTAACATAGCTGCCATTACACACTAAACTATCGATTATCTGCACACGACCATTATCAGAGTCGGTAAATGTCGCAGGTGGTAATGGTGGGTAGTAGGTGTGCAATGGCCATTTACGGTTGTACAGCGAAAATGGAGCATCTTTTTCTAGCAGATCCATATGCGCTTGCCAGTACGCATCAATAGTTCCGACATCACGCCAGTACACCTCTTCTTTTTCGCCACTGATTTTGTTGGTACTGAAGTCATACACGAACACATCACCTCTAGGGAACATCTTTGGAATGATGTCCTTTCCAAAATCATGTGATGAAGCTTCATTATCCGCATCTTCGACCAACTCTGAGAACAGTACCTGAGCTTCAAAAACATAGTTACCCATTGAAACTAAAGCGTAATCAGGATCACCAGGAATCGACTTCGGATTTGCTGGTTTTTCTTCAAAGCCAATCATACGACCTTCACTATCGACTTCGATAACCCCGAATTGCGACGCCTCTTTTAGTGGCATGCGCAATGCAGATACCGTCAGAGAAGCCTTCTTTTCTGAGTGGAAGTTCAGCATTTGTTTGATATCCATCTTATAGATATGGTCAGAGCCAAAAATACAAACTTGCTCTGGTTCCTCTAATTCCATAAAACGCAGGTTTTGATAGATCGCGTCCGCCGTCCCTTCGTACCAACGTTTACCAGTACGCATTTGAGCGGGAATAGGATCGATAAAGCGGTCTGTAATGCCGTTGATGTTCCACCCCTTTTTTAAGTGATGGAATAAAGATTGAGATTTAAATTGGGTTAGGACGTAAATGCGCATCAGATCCGCATTAACAAAATTGTTTAGAGCAAAATCGATCAATCGATAACTACCACCAAACGGTACCGAAGGTTTACTGCGAGATTCCGTTAAAGGTCTCAAACGAGAGCCTTCACCGCCAGCAAGAATCATTCCCAAAACACCAGCCATTTGTTGTTCTCCATATCGTTATAGCTTGGATTTGGTACTCGCTTGAATGAGTCATACTCGGGGAGTCAAGCGAATACATTTAGCAACCGTCTCTGAGTTTCTGTGAACTCTTACAACACGGATAAAAAAGCTACGGCACTTCCAGTATGCAACGTCCACTCTTTCCTTATTTTTTGACGCAAACAATGCACACAGTTGCACTAATTTTTGTAATAAATTATCTAAGCGGGTTCTAAATTACAATTTTTAATACGCCATTCTGTGTACCATACAGCTCTTGCGTACTCAAGACGATATCTAGATCACACATGGAAAAGCAAACGATTACATTATGAAAACAATTTACGAACGGATTCACTACACCGCCGATTTTTTAGCCCAATGTATAACAAATATGTGAATGCAAAATGAAAGTTACAACGAATATTTTTTACATAAAAAATACGTCAGCGACCAAGAAATATTGATGCTAGGATCTTCTCGCGTCAGCAAAACTCAGTCAAAGCAGCAAAGATCTATACGAACAAAACAGTGGCCTTTACGCAAAAAAGGCAGCGATATCGCTGCCTTTTTACATTACTTAGTTCGTACGTTTTTATGCTTTCGCTTTTTTACGCTTATCAGTGACTTCCCACTTGCCGTCAACAAAGAGCGCTGTCCAACCAGATGGTTTGCCGTTCTCTTCCGAACGAACGTAGTTCTCTTTTGTTTTACGGCTAAAGCGTACAACAGCAGGACGACCATCAGGATCTTCTTGCGGCGCAGTTGCTAGGTATTTGAACTTCTCAGGTAAACGCTCTTCAAAACGCGCCAGTTCAGCAACCAAAGGAGCACGTGTCTCGCGCGATTTAGGGAAGTTGCTTGCCGCCATAAATAGCCCCGAAGCACCATCACGAAGCACAAAATACGCATCTGAGTTTTCACAAGGTAACTCAGGAAAATGAACAGGATCTTCTTTCGGTGGCGCGACTTCGCCATTCTTAAGAATCTTACGAGTGTTCTTACACGTTTCGCTCGTACAATCCATGTATTTACCAAAGCGACCGTTCTTAAGCACCATATCAGAGCCACATTTGTCACACTCAACAACTGGACCATCGTAGCCTTTTACTTTGAACTCGCCGTATTCAACAAGGTAGCCTTCACAGTTCGGGTTATTGCCACAAACATGCATCTTACGCTTGTCATCAATCAGGTATGCGTCCATCGCTGTTTCACAGATCGGACAACGCTTTTTAGCACGAAGAGCTGCGGTTTCAACGTCTTCTTCTAGAACGTTAATAATACCTTCTTCGTCGCCCAAGTTGATGGTTGTCTTACACCGCTCTTTTGGTGGTAACGCGTAACCTGAACAGCCTAAGAACACACCTGTCGAAGCAGTACGGATGCCCATTGGACGGCTACACGTCGGACACTCGATATCCGTCATGACGATGTGATTTAACTTCATACCGCCTTCTGACTCATCTAGCTCCGCTTTTTCAAGATCGCCAGTAAAATCAGCAAAGAAGTTGTCTAACACAGCTTTCCAGTTCACTTCACCTTCAGCGATTTGGTCCAATTTCTGTTCCATACGCGCAGTAAAGTCGTAGTTCATCAAATCGTTAAAGCTGTCATCAAGGCGGTCAGTAACAATTTCACCCATTTTTTCAGCGTAGAAACGGCGCTGATCAACTTTCACGTAGCCACGATCTTGAATCGTAGAAATGATCGATGCGTAAGTCGACGGACGACCAATGCCTCGTTTCTCAAGCTCTTTAACCAGTGCTGCTTCAGTGTAGCGCGCAGGTGGCTTTGTAAAGTGCTGTTTAGGGTCAAGTGACTCTAAGCTTAGCTTATCGCCAAGTTGTACCGCTGGAAGGATTGTATCCTCGTTTTTGCCCATTGGACGCTGTACACGAGTCCAGCCGTCAAATTTAAGGATACGGCCTTTCGCTTTAAGCGTGTATTCTGCCGCTTTTACGCTGATGGTTGTTGAATCGTATTCTGCTGGCGTCATTTGACACGCTACAAACTGATTCCAAATCAAAGCGTAAAGTTTGTGCGCATCAGCATCGACACCTTGCAGGTCTTCCGCCTTAACACCCACATTTGAAGGACGGATCGCTTCGTGCGCTTCCTGTGCCCCTTCTTTGCTACCGTACGTCAATGGTTTCGCTGGCAGGTACTTATCACCAAACTCAGAACCAATAAAGTCACGTACAGCGTCCACAGCCTCGGCACTTAGGTTAGTCGAGTCAGTACGCATATAAGTGATGTAACCGGCCTCATAGAGGCGCTGAGCTAGCATCATGGTCTTTTTCACGCCGTAGCCCAGACGTGTACTCGCTGCCTGTTGAAGCGTAGAGGTGATGTAAGGTGCTGAAGGCTTGCTCTTTGTAGGGCGGTCTTCACGCTTACATACTTCGTAACTTGCATTCTCAAGTACAGACATCGCTGCTTTGGTTTCTGCCTCATTAACTGGCTTAAACGCAGAACCGTCTTTCTGAGCAACAAGCAGTTTAAAGTCCGCTTTGTCTTTCGTTTTCGTATTCGCATGAATGTCCCAGAATTCTTCTGGTACAAACGCGTTAATCTCACGCTCACGCTCAACTAACAATTTCACCGCAACAGACTGCACTCGACCAGCAGATAAGCCACGAGCCACTTTTTTCCAAAGTAGAGGTGAAACCATAAAACCAACGACACGGTCCATGAAGCGACGTGCTTGTTGGGCATTTACACCATCCATGTTCAGCTCGCCAGGTGTCTGGAAAGCTTGTTGGATCGCGTTTTTCGTAATTTCGTTAAAAACTACACGTTTGTATCGCTCTTCATCGCCACCGATGATCTCACGAAGGTGCCATGCGATTGCTTCCCCTTCGCGGTCCAAATCGGTTGCGAGATAAACGCAATCTGCGTCTTTGGCGAGTTTTTGTAGTTCGTTGACAACTTTTTCTTTGCCTGGAAGGATTTGGTAATTCGCTTCCCAGTCATGATATGGGTTAATCCCCATTTTTTTGATCAACGCTTTGCGGTCTTTCTCTTTTTTAACGCGCGCTTTCTCTTCCGGACTCATCCCTTTAGTTGAGATGGCGGCGGCTTTTTTCTCACCAGTGCTTTGACCGGCCGTAGGCAGATCACGCACATGACCAACACTAGACTTAACAATAAAGTCTTTACCAAGGTACTTATTTATCGTCTTTGCCTTGGCTGGTGACTCCACTATAACGAGTGATTTACCCATAACTGACTCTAACGTCCTTCATAATAATGCGGGTAGAAACCTTGTTTAAAGGCCACCCGCATAATGTTCTATTTCATTGCTTCTTTTTTTACTATTGTGCGAGATGAAAAGAAGATCAACTGCTTTTTTGAAATTCAGATCCGATTGGTTGACAATTCATCGTCTTTATACTTCAAAGAGACAGGGTTCTGAAAGGTATTGAGCGGCATATCTAAACAGGCAAACTTAGCATCCGCTAATCCAATGCAATAAATTTTGTTACCCATCACAAAATAGTTTGGTTCAATGCTCTGCCATCTTCCTCCGCATCATGCTTATACTCTAAAAATTGATCTGTTTAGTCTTACTGAACGATTGACTGAATTAATCATGCAAACCCATTTTAGTTGTAGGTATACTCAGCATTCTTAACTAAATAGAATGGTAGAAAGAATATGTCTGATAGAACGTTTATCGAAGAGTTCGACCTTCTTTTGATCGCTAACCAAATCATCCAAGAGCACGATGATTACATCGAGGGAATGCGAGCAACAAGTGTAGAAGAAAAAGAAGGTGTTTTAGTTTTTAAAGGTGAATACTTCCTTGATGACAAAGGTTTACCAACTTCAAATACGACTGCAGTATTCAATATGTTCAAATACTTAGCGCATCACATTTCTAAGGAATTTACGCTGGTTAAATAGTATTGGGAAACAAAAAAGCCAGAGTGTTATTCACTCTGGCTTTCCTGTTTTAGGTCAGAATATTTAGCAGCTTAAAGCCTTAAGTTTGTCGAAGTAGTCAGGGAACGTTTTCGACGTACACTTTGGATCGTTAATCGTCACAGGCGTATCACTAAGTGCCACCAGCGAAAAACACATCGCCATTCGATGATCATCGTAAGTATCAATCGCAGCATGCTTTAACTGAGAGACAGGTTTGACGATGATGTAGTCTTCCCCTTCTTCCACTTCCGCACCAACTTTACGTAACTCAGTCGCCATAGCTGACAAACGGTCTGTTTCTTTTACACGCCAGTTATAAACGTTACGAATAGCGGTAGTGCCTTCGGCAAATAGCGCTGTTGTCGCGATGGTCATGGCAGCATCAGGGATATGGTTGTAATCCATATCGATGCCTTTCAATTGACCAACACGTGAAATTACGTAGTCATCACCCCATTCAATTTCTGCACCCATTTTTTCAAGCGCATCAGCAAATTGAATATCACCTTGAATGCTGTTTTTACCGATACCCGTGACTTTAACTTCTCCACCTTTGATGGCTGCCGCCGCCAAGAAGTAAGAAGCAGAAGACGCGTCACCTTCAACCAAGAAATCACCTGGAGCAATGTATTGCTGACCGGCTGGGATCACAAACTCTTGATAGTCGTTGTTGATCACATCGACTCCAAACTGCTTCATGATATGCAGGGTGATATCGATATAAGGCTTAGAAACCAAATCGCCTTCGATGTTGATGCGAATTTCACCTTCAGCCAATGGCGCAGACATTAAGAAAGCGGTCAAGAACTGACTTGAAATGGACCCATCGATAGAAACTGTACCTGCTTTTAGGCCAGTACCAATTATTTTGAGAGGCGGAAAGTTCTCGTTTTCCATGTACTCAACGTTCGCACCAGCATCTTTCAGTGCCGTGACAAGGTGACCAATTGGACGCTCTTTCATACGAGGTTCGCCCGTCAGTACATACTCCCCTTCTCCAAGACAAAGAGCCGCAGCTAATGGTCGCATCGCAGTGCCAGCATTGCCGAGAAATAACTCTACCGGCTCTGAGACAGAAAACGGACGCCCAAGGCCGTCAACGAGACATTCTGTTTTATCTTCGGAAAGTTGGTATTGAACGCCTAGTTTAGTCAGCGCATTCAGCATATGACGAGTATCATCACTGTCGAGGAGATTAGTAAGGCGAGTTCTGCCTTTAGCAAGAGCAGCAAGTAAAAGAGCTCGATTAGAAACACTTTTAGAGCCAGGAAGGTTCACTTCCCCTTGAATTTTATTGATAGGTTGTAACGTTAGGCTTTCCATTAAAAGTTGATAATCCTTTGTGCCCTCAACATACGATTTTTTATGAGGGCTAAACAATTCTTCGTGAATTCAGACTACCCAAAAAAACACGACAAAACCAGAGTAAATCGGCGCTAATTTATGAATATCCTCAAGCAGCCTAAAGATACAGAATTAAAGGCATTGCCAGCGATGTAAATCAGAGCGAAAGAAGCACGGCGAAACAGCAAACTATTTCGACTTTATTTGACGATAAGCCAGCCCGACTGTACATGCCTGATTAGGCTTCGTTAGACTAAAACAACCTAGGGTTAATAAGTGATATCAACCCTGACTCCATCATCAAAATATAAAATACGAACTTCATCCCCTCGACTAAATAACATATTTTTATCAACATCTTGGATGACATTAATTAGCTTATCACCCTTCACTTTGATGAGTAGCTCAACTAACTTATATTCAACCGTGTATTGGTAATTACTTTGGTTTTGAGCAACTGCGGCACCTGCAAGCGCACCCACTGCCGTCGCGACTTCTCTTCCCGTACCGCCACCAAATTGATTACCGACTAAACCACCGATAGTGGCACCAAGTAGTGTCTTCCAACCGTTACTTTTCGATTGAACAACCTCTTGTTGAGTAATATAACGGACAGAGTCAATCTTCCCGTAAACTACTTCATTAACTGGCTTGGCAACATTTCTTTCATAGGCTGCGTTGGCGACAAGTGGTAAAAACAGTATGATCCCAAGCCATACTTTTACGATATTTCTTAACCAGGTCATCATAAACTCCTCTGACTCCAATGTTGGTAACGACTTCTTATGGCTATTTATTTAACTGAACTCGATGAAACGTTCAACTTTCCCTCACCCTATAAAGCACTCAGCGACCCCAATGGTTTGCTGGCTTTTGGTGGTGACTTAAACCCCATGAGAATCCTCAATGGTTACTATCAAGGCATTTTCCCTTGGTATGGTCCTGGTGAACCTATTTTATGGTGGAGCCCTTCTCCGCGCGCTGTGTTTGACCCATTGCAGTTTAAGCCATCTAAAAGTCTCAAAAAATTTCAGCGTAAACATAACTATAAAGTAACACTCAATTTCGCGACAGAAGAAGTGATTAGACTATGTTCTTCAACACGCCCTGCAGAGGAAACATGGCTCAACGAGGAAATGCAAACTTCCTACATTGAGTTAGCCAAACTTGGTCACTGTCACTCTGTAGAAGTATGGCATGACAACAACCTGATTGGCGGACTATATGGCATCTGCGTGGGCCAACTTTTTTGCGGGGAGTCGATGTTTAGCCTAAAAGATAACGCATCCAAAATTGCATTGTGGTACTTATGCAACCATTTGGCGTCAAAGCAAGGTCAATTAATCGATTGCCAAGTTATGAATTCTCACTTGGCATCACTTGGCGCATTTGAACTTGAGCGTGACGAATTTATGCAAAAACTACTATCTTTAAGAGAAAAGCAAACACTATTTGATGCCTATCAGCCCCAAGTTTTGCAGGATTCAGTATGAGTACGGATATACAACATATTCGAATAGGGTTGACGAATAATCACCCTTGTAGTTATTTGCCTGAACGGCAAGAGCGGGTTGCGGTGGCGCTTGATGAAAGGCTGCATACTGAAGAAAATTACCAGTTGCTCATGGCTAACGGTTTTCGTCGTAGCGGAGATACCATATATAAACCGCATTGCGAGCATTGCACCGCTTGCCAGCCAATTCGGGTCTCGATTCCAGACGTTAGACTATCAAAAAGTCAGAAGAGGCTGCTTAATAAAGCACAGTCTTTACGCTGGGAAATGAAACCTGAAATGGATGAGGAATGGTTTGAGCTTTACAGTCGGTACATCTGCAAACGGCATAAAAACGGCACTATGTACCCACCAAAGCGTGATGAGTTTGCTCGATTTGCTCAAACTAGCTGGCTGACAACGTCGTTTTTACACATTTACGATGAATCAGATCAATTGCTCGCCATTGCGGTGACAGATTTGATGCCACAATGCTCGAGTGCTTTTTATACTTTCTTTGACCCTGACTACGAGTTATCTCTTGGGACATTAGCGGTGCTTTATCAAATTAAATACTGCCAAGAAAACAAACAACAGTGGCTATATTTGGGATATCAGATTGATGAGTGCCCAGCAATGAGCTACAAAACACGCTTTCAACGCCACCAAAGGCTAGTAAATCAGCGTTGGCGAGGGTAGAATACGCCTCAACTTTACATAATTACTATTTAGCGGCAGAATATAGCCCGCTAATATTGCCTAATTTCTAAAGAGGATTAAATGGCTAAAGAAGACGTAATCGAGATGCAAGGCACAGTCCTTGACACTCTACCAAACACTATGTTCCGTGTTGAACTTGAAAACGGTCACGTTGTGACTGCTCACATCTCTGGCAAGATGCGTAAGAACTACATCCGTATCCTAACGGGTGACAAAGTAACTGTAGAGATGACTCCATACGACCTGTCAAAAGGCCGCATCGTCTTCCGCGCTCGTTAATCTCTGATTTTCGGATGCAATAAAAAACGGAGCAAGCTGCTCCGTTTTTTATTGCATAATTTTTTCCGATTTAGTTCAGATAAAAAAGCGCACGATCTTCTCGTGCGCTTTTGCGTTTGTTACCGACTAACGATTAATGCATCGCTGTCTCTTTCTCACTTAAGTATTCAAACTCAAGCGTATCGTTGACCAGTGTTACCTTCACTGTACCGCCGTCAACTAAAGATCCAAACAACAGTTCGTTAGCCAAAGGCTTCTTAAGCTGTTCTTGGATAACACGCCCCATTGGGCGAGCCCCCATAGCTTTGTCATAACCTTTATGTGCTAACCAATGGCGAGCGTCTTGCGATACTTCCATTGAAACGCCTCTCGCATCAAGTTGCACTTGCAGTTCGACAATGAACTTATCAACCACTTGATGGATAACGCTTTCATCAAGGCTGTTAAACCAGATGATGTTATCAAGACGGTTACGGAACTCAGGAGTAAACACCTTCTTAATTTCCGCCATTGCATCGTGACTGTTGTCTTGTTGAATCAAACCAATTGATTTCTTCTCGGTTTCCGCCACACCTGCGTTAGTTGTCATAACAAGAATGACATTACGGAAGTCTGCTTTGCGACCATTGTTGTCCGTTAGCGTACCGTTATCCATGACTTGCAACAACAGGTTAAAGATATCAGGGTGCGCTTTTTCAATCTCATCAAGTAATACGACTGAATGTGGGTGCTTAATAACAGCATCAGTTAGCAAACCACCTTGGTCATAACCGACATAACCAGGAGGCGCACCAATTAAGCGACTTACGGAGTGACGCTCACCATACTCAGACATATCAAAACGAAGTAGCTCGATACCTAGAAGCTTAGATAACTGCACCGTCACCTCTGTTTTACCAACCCCTGTTGGGCCTGCAAACAAGAATGAACCAACAGGTTTGTTGTCTACACCTAAACCTGCACGTGTCAGCTTGATCGCCTCGGATAATGCATCAATCGCATTATCTTGACCGAATACCAACATCTTCATTTTGCTATCTAAGTTTTTCAAAATGTCTTTATCTGAAGAAGAAACCGACTTCTCTGGAATTCGCGCCATTTTGGCAACCATTGATTCGATATCAGCCACTCCGACCGTTTTTTTACGACGGCTTGCAGGAGCAAGACGACTACGAGCACCAGCTTCATCAATGACATCAATGGCCTTATCTGGTAGATGGCGTTCATTAATGTATTTAGCCGACAGTTCTACCGCGGCACGCAGTGCTTTATTGGTATAACGTACTTCATGGTGAGCTTCGTACTTCGGCTTCAAGCCCATCAAGATTTTAGTTGTGTCATCTAATGAAGGTTCTACAACGTCTATCTTTTGGAAACGGCGAGACAACGCACGCTCTTTCTCGAAAATGTTGCTGTATTCTTGGTATGTCGTCGAACCAATACAACGCAACTTACCGCTACTTAAAAGAGGCTTAATAAGATTTGCTGCATCGACTTGACCACCAGATGCCGCGCCTGCACCGATGATGGTATGTATTTCATCGATGAACAAAATGGCATCTTCTTCTTTTTCAAGTTGTTTCAAAATCGCCTTGAAGCGCTTTTCAAAATCACCGCGGTATTTGGTACCAGCGAGCAAAGAGCCAATATCTAGTGAATAAATCACGCTGTTTTGAATGACCTCAGGGACCTGCCCTTCGACAATTCTCCATGCAAGACCTTCCGCAATAGCTGTTTTACCAACCCCTGCCTCACCCACTAGTAGTGGATTATTCTTGCGGCGTCGACAAAGTACCTGAATAGTGCGCTCTAACTCTTTATCACGTCCAATGAGTGGGTCGATGTTTCCATCTTTAGCGACTTGATTAAGATTCGTCGCAAAGCTTTCTAGGCGTTCTTCAGAATTAGGCTCTTCAACACTTTCTGAGCTAAACGAGTCTGATGATGAATCCTCACCTGCACCTGATGCTTTAGTAATACCGTGGGAGATGAAGTTAACAATATCTAATCGGGAGATGTCATTTTTCTTCAGAAGGTAAGCGGCATGCGACTCTTGCTCACTGAAGATAGCAACAAGCACGTTGGCGCCTGTTACTTCATTACGACCAGACGACTGTACATGAAAGACGGCGCGTTGTAGTACACGTTGAAAACTCAAAGTCGGCTGCGTTTCACGCGTCTCATCACTATCTGGGATAAGAGGCGTAGTTTGATCGATGAAAATATCGAGTTCGTTGCGTAAAGCGTCAAGATCCGCCTTACAAGCTAGAAGGGCTTCCTTAGCTGCATCATTTTCCAACAATGCAAGTAGGAGGTGTTCGACAGTCATAAACTCGTGGCGTTTATCTCGCGCCCGAGCAAATGCACCGTTAAGGCTTGACTCTAGTTCTTTATTTAGCATAAGTACCTCCCGAAAAAACAACTGGGGTTGTTCGAGCAAGTCTTCTTTGTTTACGCTTGCTCCATAGTGCAAAGTAGCGGATGTTCATTTTCCCTTGCGTACATCGTAACTTGCGCTACTTTTGTTTCGGCAATTTCTGCGCTGTATGTGCCGCAAATTGCCTTTCCTTCATAGTGGACCTGAAGCATGATTTGAGTTGCTTTATCAATATCATGTGAGAAAAATCGCTCAAGCACCTCTATGACGAAATCCATAGGTGTATAGTCATCATTATTGAGTACGACATTGTACAGCTTAGGTGGCTGGACTTTCGTACTTTCTCGCTCCAGAAGATCAGAGTCCGGAGTGACCCATTCAAAATTTTTACTCATGGCAATCTAAAGATATCGTATCAAAGGGTTGATGTTTTCGACCTATAAAAACAATCTACCACAAGCGTGCAGCGCGGTGTAGTGAGTTATGGCACCGAATTCGATCTTTGATCGATAAAAGTTGCTACCTAATATAGAGACTAATGCACGTCTTGATACGGCGCAAATAAAAGATGCTTGTCGATAAGTTACACATTTTTTCTTATAAAAGAACTTTCTATTTATTGCTTTCGGACTATTGCAAACCACCCCATCATCTTCTATCTGGATCACACTTCCTCATTGAGAATACGGTAATTATCACGAAAACTTCATTTTTTATTCAGTCAGAGGATTCTTCTCCCATAAGCAACACGGACAGTATGGCTTTTTCAGTATGAGCCACTTCATAGGCAAATTGACTAAACTTCTGCGTATATACGAAAAACTGTTTGCAAATTTGTTAATCTCAAAAGTGATTTGTTTTCAATTATGTTTCTGTTTGTTGCTC
Organism: Vibrio sp. YT-16; assembly: GCF_033337405.1. Lineage (NCBI taxonomy): Bacteria > Pseudomonadati > Pseudomonadota > Gammaproteobacteria > Vibrionales > Vibrionaceae > Vibrio > Vibrio sp. YT-16. The sequence goes on along the minus strand of NZ_JAWOQQ010000004.1, from coordinate 79,394 downwards.
ACTGCTATTGACTGTCGAAATTCATTGACTACAGTGGAAAGTGTCGATGCATAAATCATCATTTTGAAACTTCTCTTCTTTAAGTGGTTTGATGAATGTGACTTATCATTGATTTGACGTTTGTTGGCATTCGCTGACAATGGTAGTACCAAGTTAAAGGTATAACTTGGTTGCAGTAACAACATCAGTAAAAAATGCATGAGGGATGTAAAGCATGGCTACAGGTACAGTAAAGTGGTTTAACAATGCCAAAGGATTTGGGTTTATTTGTTCAGATGAAGAAGAGGGAGATATCTTTGCCCACTACTCAACTATCCAGATGGACGGTTATCGTACACTGAAAGCAGGCCAACAAGTCTCTTACGAGATTGAAAAAGGTCCCAAAGGCTGTCACGCGAGTAGCGTCGTGCCTCTTGAAGGCCAAGCCAAATAATTAGAGCGCTGTCGAAATATAAAAATATTGCTCTCGAAACGCCACGTTGATGTTTTGAAGAGAAAAATAAACCCGCCAAGATAGCGGGTTTCTTACTATTTAGAGCACGTGTTACAAAAGGAACACTTACAACGCACTTACAGGATAGGAAACACGCCGAAAACGACGTGTTTTTACACTAACTTACTTGTTAATGATTGCGTTAAAGGTTTCGCTTGGACGCATCAATTTAGAAACCAATGCATCGTCTAGTAAGTAGTAACCTCCTAGCTCACCTTTCACGCCTTGCGCATTATTTAGCTCAGCAACGATCGTTTCTTCCTGCTCTGACAGCGCTTTTGCAATTGGTGCAAATTCAGCAGCAAGATCCGCATCATCCGTTTGCTCTGAAAGCGCTTTCGCCCAGTAAAGTGCAAGATAGAAGTGGCTTCCACGGTTATCTAGCTCACCCACTTTACGTGACGGAGATTTGTTGGTGTCTAAAAACTCACCGGTCGCTTTATCTAGTGTATCTGCGAGAACCTGAGCCTTAGGATTGTTTGTCGCTACACTTAAATGCTCTAACGAAGCTGCAAGCGCTAGGAACTCGCCCAAAGAATCCCAACGAAGGTGATTCTCTTTTTCTACTTGTTGAACGTGCTTAGGAGCAGAACCACCAGCGCCTGTTTCAAATAGACCACCACCATTCATCAATGGAACAATAGATAGCATCTTAGCAGACGTACCTAACTCTAGAATTGGGAACAAGTCTGTTAGGTAGTCACGAAGAACATTACCTGTAACAGAGATAGTATCTAGGCCCGCTTTCATACGCTCTAGTGAGTACTTACAAGCTTCAACAGGAGATAGGATCTTAATCTCTAGACCGTCAGTATCGTGATCTGGTAGGTAGGCGTTTACTTTCTTGATGAGCTCAGCATCGTGCGCACGGTTTTCGTCTAGCCAGAATACAGCTGGAACACCTGTTGCACGTGCGCGAGTCACTGCTAGTTTAACCCAATCTTGGATTGGTGCGTCTTTAACCTGACACATACGGAAGATATCACCTTCTTCAACCGCTTGCTCTAACAGTACGTTACCTGAAGCATCAACAACGCGAACAGTACCCGCAGCGTCTAGAATGAATGTCTTGTCGTGAGAACCATATTCTTCAGCTTTCTGAGCCATTAGACCAACGTTAGGCACGCTACCCATAGTGGTCGGGTCAAATGCGCCGTGCTCTTTACAGAAATCAATAACCGCTTGGTAAATACCTGCGTAGCTACGATCTGGAATCATCGCTTTGGTGTCTTTTTGTTTACCATCTGGTCCCCACATTTGACCCGAAGAGCGAAGCATTGCTGGCATAGAAGCATCTACAATAATGTCACTTGGTACATGTAAGTTTGTGATACCACGATCAGAGTCAACCATCGCAAGTTCTGGTTGAGTTTGGTAAACCGCTTGAATGGCCGCTTCAATTTCTGCTTTTTGCGCTTCAGGTAGAGACTCAATTTTTGAGTAAACATCACCGATGCCATTGTTTACATCAACACCTAGCTCTTCAAACAGCTTACCGTACTTATCGAAAACGTCTTTGTAGTAAACTTTTACGGCATGGCCGAAAATGACAGGGTCAGAAACTTTCATCATCGTCGCTTTCATATGAAGAGACAGCAGCACGTCTTGTGCTTTCGCTTCAGCAATCTCTTTCTCGAAAAATTCAACCAACGCCTTCTTCTTCATTACTGAAGTATCAATGACTTCTTTATCTAGTAATGGGAACGCAGACTTAAGCTCTTTAACTGTACCATCATTACCGACAAACTCGATTTTGACCTCTGTTGCACCAGAGATAGTTGTAGACTTTTCGCTACCAAAGAAGTCATTGTCTGACATGCTCGCAACATGGGACTTAGATTCTGCTGACCATGCACCCATTGAGTGTGGGTTTTTCTTCGCGTAGTTCTTAACCGAAGTCGGAGCACGACGGTCTGAGTTACCTTCACGAAGTACTGGGTTAACCGCACTACCTTTGATTTTGTCGTAAGCCGCTTTAATCGCTTTCTCTTCGTACGTGCTCGGCTCTTCTGGGTAGTTTGGTAAATCGTAACCTTTCGCCTGAAGCTCTTTAATCGCCGCTTTAAGCTGAGGAACTGAAGCTGAAATGTTAGGTAGCTTGATGATATTTGCTTCTGGAGTTTGAGCTAGTTCACCAAGCTCAGTCAACGCATCGCCAATGCGCTGTTCTTCTTTTAGATGCTCTGGGAAGTTAGCGATAATTCGACCTGCTAGTGAAATATCACGAGTATCTACATTGATGCCAGACGATGCTGTGAATGATTGAATGATTGGTAGTAATGAATAAGTTGCTAGCGCCGGCGCTTCATCAGTGATGGTGTAGATAATTGTAGGTTTTTCTGTAGGCATGAAATTTCCCTATTTTTTAATCAACTTGTTGGCTGATCAACTCAGCGTCTGAGTTGGTTTAATTGACGCATTGCTGCGCGTTAGCAGTACATGTCTCCTCACTAACGCCACATGCGGTTCGCACTCTTTGTTGTAGTTTGAAGCTCTAAGCTCTGAATCCATGAGTGCACTGATATAATTAAACAAATAACACGAATTAGTCTATCATTCTGTGCGCGTTTGTTAGTTTTAGGCGCGCAAATCATATCCGATCATGAGAAAACTTAAAACTTTCAAACACAGTTCATTTACATTTTTGCAGGGTAGTTAACATGTCATCTCGTACAGGTCAGGAAAAAGGTCGCAGTCGTAACCAGTCTAAAACGGGCCATTTTAAACACTCAGGAGCTCGCAATGGCTCGAAGACTCGTACTCAGCAAGACCGCCGCCCTAATCGCCCAACAAAGAGCCAAAAGCCAAAAGTGCCCCCTAAAGATCGTAAAGTCATTATTTTCAATAAGCCTTACGATACGCTCAGTCAATTTACCGATGGCGATGGTCGCAAAACGTTAGCGGACTATATCCCGATCAAAAATGTCTATGCGGCTGGCCGATTGGACCGAGACAGCGAAGGTTTGATGGTACTCACTAACGATGGCATCTTGCAGGCGAAGCTAACGCAGCCAAAGTCAAAATCGCCGAAGACTTATTGGGTTCAAGTTGATGGCGCTCCTCAGGAGCAAGATCTTGAAAAATTGAGAAAGGGAGTAGAGCTAAAAGATGGTATGACTCTACCAGCCGAAGTTGAAGTTATTCCAAAACCACAAGTCTGGGACAGAACGCCTCCGGTTCGTTTTCGCGCAAATATCCCTACCACTTGGTTAGCCATTACCATTATTGAAGGAAGAAATCGTCAGGTGCGTCGCATGACTGCGCACATTGGCTTCCCTACCTTGCGCCTCATTCGTCATTCGATGGGTGATATCGTCCTTAACGACCTAATGCCTGGTGAATGGAGAGAAATCTCTCTCTAATAAGCAGAAAAGATAAAAGCAGGCTTAAAGCCTGCTTTTTAGATTCGTACTTTTTCAGTTAAGCCCTATCTAATGAACTAAGGGATTACTGCTCAGCAAGCCAGTTTTTAAATGCCTCTTTTTCCGCCGGAGACGCTTTCTGGTACATCGTCTTTAATACATCAACCATTGGGCTGTCGTTCGATGCGGCTGTTGAACGGGTATCACTAGTCTCAACTCGAGGCTCGATATCACTTACTGATTGTTGATGCTGATTCACAGTTACATAACTAACGGCAACACTCGCGATACCGCCAGCAATATTGTAGTTGCGAGATTCTTGAGGGTAATTACGACCAATTTGAACACCATCTGACTCTAATACATCTTCGACCAAAGCAATAGGTTGGCCTTTGGTATCCAGTAATTGCCAATCTAGAGGCGAGATGTTGTTTTGCGCTTGACGAAGAGTTTTAAACTCTGGCAGTTCAAACGTTAGCTTTTCGTTTTCAGCATCAAATTTAGCAACGATTACATCACTGTAAACCGTCTTAAGGTTTTCGTTAATTTCGAATGTAGGTTGATATTTGAAGACAATTTGATTCGTTCCGTCAGGTAGTTCGATTGTCTTCTCACTAGAAAAAAGACCACCTTCTAGATCTGGCTTCTCCATGTTGACGGCCAATAACTTCACGTCTTCTGGAACCACTAAAGTCGTTGCAGCGTAGAGGTTTGTACTGGCAAAAATAGACAGTGCCATTGCCACTTTTAATGATAACTGCATAGAGTTTTTCATCCTTATCTTCATAGTAAAAGACCCAGCATATAGCTGGGTCTTACAATATCAAACTGGGTATTGATTACCAGTAGAAACGAGCACCAACACCGAAGTTAGTTGCGTCGTCTGTGTCTTTGTTGTCGAAGTCAGTACCTTCGAAAGTGTAACCCGCTTCCGCGAATACACGTGCCCATTTAGAGAACTTGTATTCAACACCAGCGTAGAACCAAGAAGAGTCTGCGTCTACTTTACCTGCTTCGTCAGTAGACTGAGCTAGGTACTCGTAACCAGAGTATAGAGTTGTTTTAGGAGCAACAGCGAACATACCAGCTACAACGATGTAGTGTGAATCAACTGTTGATTTACCTAGCTTATCTTCGTTTTCGTTGTAGTAGTACGTAGCACCTAGAGTGTGCTCGTTTAGTGCGTACTCAGCAGTTACTTCAAAAGATAGGTTTTCGTTATCAGTACGCTCTGTGTGAGAAACTGTTTGCTCTACACCGTTAAGAACTAGTTTTTTCTCTTTAGTTACGTTGATGTCGTTGTTCGCAGTAAGTACACCAGCGTGTAGAGATAGGTCATTGAAAGATTTACCAACGAATACTTCTAGTACTTCTTCGTTAGAATCTTTTTCGCCTAGCGCGTAACCAGCTTTTAGCCAGAATGCGTCATTTTCGTAAGCGTATTTGATTTGAGAATCGTTGTTCCAAGCGTGACCGTATGCAGTTTCCGCTGCGTTACCACCGAAGAAGTAAGAGTAATCTGCGAAGTATACGTCATCAGCCCAAGTACCTTCTTTACCGAAGCGAAGAGTACCCATATCACCCATATCAAAGCCGATGATGTGGCGACGTACGTATACAGAGTCATCTGTACGCTCGCTTGAATCAGCACCTGCGTCGTAGTTGTCACCTAGAGCAACACCGATTTCAACTTCACCCAGAACTTTTAGGCTTTCGTCAACAACGTAAACCGCGTTCACACCAGTACGAGAAGAGCTAGTGTTTAGCTCTGCTGTGTGATCAGTTTTTTCTGTGAATAGAAGAGTTGGACGTAGCTGACCGTAGAAATCTACAGAACCTTCTTCAGATTTGAATACTTCAGCTGCGTTCACTGAAGTTGCAGACGCAACTACAGCTAGTGCTAATAGAGTTTTTTTCATAATTAATCCACTGCCTTTTCTTAGTTCGGGATATCCTTGTCCGGTTCCCTTTTTTTATATGTTTGAGGTAGAGCGTTAACAAAACGTTATACAGCACCTCCTCAAAATCTGGAGCTAAGAGTGCAAAAGATTATTCTGGCTGTCAAATTTTCTAAATACCAATGTAAAAAAAACAAAATACCATTACAAAACAACAAGTTAATAGGTTTACCTTTATTTATTCGACGAACATCTAACCAATCCCCATTATTATTTGTAATTTACAAAATTATTAACAAATGGTTTTTTAATCCAATAAGTAAATTTAAAAAAAACAAAAAAAGAATAAAAACCTACAAATCAGACAAAGTTGGAGTTTTATATTTTTCATATAATGAAATTAATTTCATTAAGATAAGGTTCAATATTTTTTTGTGAAGGAGATCTACATTCCTTATAAAAGCATTCCGTTTTGTGAACTACTGTACAACTAGTGATGTGTGCTACTATTCGCCTCCAACGCATTTGAGGCCCGTATGCTGACCAGTAACATTCAAAAATCGATTCGTAATAGCTATCAAAACCTTCAAGATCAACTTGATAACTTTGTGCCTAGAAGAGCACAAAACTACCTTGTTGCAGAGATTGCAAAAACGCTGTGCGGTCAGTATCACAAATCTAACCGAATACTCGTTGCAGAAGCAGGGACTGGAATTGGTAAATCGCTCTCCTATCTAATGGCGACCATTCCCGTGGCTGTACATAACAATAGAAAAGTGGTTATCTCAACGGCGACCGTCGCTCTGCAAGAGCAGCTCATAAACAAAGACCTCCCTCTTTTTCGTCGGATTACCGACCGAGAGTTTTCTTTTATTTTGGCAAAAGGCCGTCAACGCTATTGTTGTGCAGAAAAGCTCGCGACTGCTAGCGGTGCTGATGGTGGCCAGTTAGCCATGTTTGAAACCAAACCTAAGCAAAAAGATATAGAGCTGTTAGAAACAATGCATCGCTCTCTTGCGCAAGGTAAATGGGACGGTGACCGTGATTCTTGGCCTAAACCCATCGACGATAAGCTTTGGCAACTGATTGTCAGTGATAAACACAGTTGCAATAACAGTTTACCAGGCCACCGCGGCTGCCCATTCCAAAAAGCGCGCTCAGAGTTGGATAAAAACGATGTCATCATTGCTAACCACTCTCTCGTCATGGCAGACGCAGATTTAGGTGGCGGCGTGATTTTACCTGAGCCAGAAAATACGATATACGTCTTCGACGAGGCACATCACTTACCTCACGTCGCTCGTGACCATGCTTCAGCATCTGCGAGTTTAAAAGGTGCGGCAGCATGGCTTGAGAAGTTAAATCAGTCGATTAGTAAGTTTTCATCACTCGCAGACGAGAAACGCGTAGCTCGATTTCGCAACGACCTTCAAGACGCGGTTCAGAACTTGATACCGGCACTGACTCAATTGCCCAAACAGTTCGACCCAGCTCAATTTGAAGAGGGTATCTACCGCTTCGAACACGGTGAACTACCTGAGTGGCTAGAGAACCAATCCAAAGAACTAAAACAGTTCAGTAAAAAAGCAAATCAGAGCGTGGCAAAAATTGCCGACCTTATTGCGGAAAGAGTAAAAGACGGGGAGCTTGCGACAAGGTTGGCTGAACCAGCGCTTGCAGAGCTCGGTTTCTACATTCAAAGGTTAGAAAACCTAGCGCAAGTATGGCATTTAATGGCTGAACCAACTCGTGAAAAAGGTGCGCCTTTAGCTCGCTGGTTAGAAACCCACCCCGATCGCGAGGGTGATTTCATTGTGAGTGTTTCGCCACTTGAAATTGGATGGCAACTCGACCAACAGATTTGGAGCAGATGTATTGGCGCCATTTTGGTTTCCGCAACGATGCGTGCATTAAACTCTTTCCATTACTTTTGCCATCAGGTTGGTATTGATGGAAAACCAGAATCAGGCACTCAGTTTTTAGCGCTTGCGTCACCATTCGATTACCAAAACCAGGCAGAATTGCTCATCCCTGCGATGAAATATGAACCACCAGCGCCTCAATTTACTGAATATCTTATCGAGATATTGCCTAAGTACTTGGAAGACAAGAAAGCCAACTTAGTATTATTCTCATCCTATTGGCAGATGAACCAAGTCGCGAAGGCACTCTCTTCGGAGTTCATAAAAAAAGGCTGGGCGTTGCAAGTTCAAGGTGAAAGCTCACGTCAAGAAATTCTAAAAAAACATAAAAAGTTAATAGCATCAAATAAAACCAGCGTCTTATTTGGTACTGGCAGTTTCTCTGAGGGGCTAGACTTACCTGGCGAATTACTTGAAAACTTGGTGATTACAAAAATTCCATTTGGCGTTCCAACCTCCCCTGTTGAGCAGGCTCATTCCGAATACATTGAGAAAAAAGGAGGAAACCCGTTTATGCAAATAACTGTACCAGACGCAAGCAAAAAGCTGATCCAGAGCGTAGGTCGCTTACTGCGTAAAGAGAGAGATTCTGGTAGAGTAACGATTCTTGATCGACGCCTAGTCACTAAGCGATACGGACAAGCCTTAATCGACTCACTACCTCCATTTAAACGTAAAATAGAATATTAGAAGAATCACCATTTATGGAAATGATTGAGCCAACCATGCTGTTGGTGTTGGCGCTTGTCGCTTTTGTCGCTGGATTTATTGATGCAGTTGCCGGTGGTGGTGGCATGCTTACCGTACCTGCTCTACTGTCGCTGGGCTTGCCGCCTCATATTGCACTAGGCACCAATAAACTTGCCGCTACCTTTGCTTCTTCTACTGCGGCATTTACGTACTACAAAAAACGTCTATTCAAGCCTCAATGCTGGCGGCGTGCATTCGTGGCGACACTCTTCGGAGCGACATTAGGTACGCTATTTGTAGATGCGATTAGTACGGATTGGCTGGAAAAAGGATTGCCGCTTGTTATTTTGGCGGCAGCGTTGTATACCGTTTTTCATAAAACGCCCCACTCTGCTCATCAAAGTCCAATACCCGAGCCTTGCCCAAAACTTCATAAAAAACAGTACATGCAAGGCTTATCCATAGGATTCTACGACGGACTCGCAGGGCCTGGAACTGGGGCTTTTTGGACAGTAAGTTCAATGGCGCTGTACCGACTGAATATCTTGCTCGCCTCTGGCTTAGCAAAAGCAATGAACTTTACCAGTAACTTTACCTCTTTGATCACTTTTGCATTCCTCGGACACATCAACTGGGTGCTAGGCTTAACAATGGGAGTATGTTTAATGGCTGGTGCTTTTGTTGGCGCGCACTCCGCTATTAGATTTGGTTCTAAATTCATTCGTCCTGTATTTGTTACTGTCGTCAGCATACTAGCCATTAAATTGGCTTATGACGCATGGTTTGTAGGTTTGTCATGAACATTTCTCAACTCCAGGAAAATCTAGAACAAATGGCGAAGCAAGCCGCTGTTCTTGACCGTCAAAGAGGCGAACATCATGTTCCGCTTTTTGATGAGCGTTTATTTGGTTGCCGCTCTCGCTTACTTACTCCTTGCGTAAAAGAAGCAAAAGCCACGCTGGATGCGATTGTGCGTGAGCAAAATGAAGGTAAGCTCACCGCTTTGCGTGCTGAGTACCTCACTGAACGGTTAGTGGCGCAAATCGGTGCAATTCAACGCGAGATTTCTACCACTAAAATTCGTAAGAATGAAATCAAACATAGCAGCTATTTCCGCAAGCCTATCAACGTGCTTTATCAGGAACTCGCTCAACACCAAGAGTGGGCAAGACGCTTGCGCGAGATGGTGTTAGAAAAAGAACGTGCTGTCGAAAGCGCTCCGAGTTTTATGCGTGCCGACGCTCAAAAAGTATTACTAGCAACCGAGCAACGTTTAGCGCGTTGTGAAGCAGCACTTCTTAAGCTAGAGAACCAAATTACACATAGGGAAAAACATCAATAATGGCTGATCAACCAACCTCGCCTTTAGATGACGCACCTGAAGAGATCAAACTGGCTGTCGATTTAATCTATTTGCTTGAGAGCAATGAGATAGATCCAGAAGTTGCGCTTAACGCTTTAAAGATCGTGCAAAACGACTTAGAAAACAAATTAAAAGCAAAGTAGCTCAGAGCGTTTCAATCCTTTCACCGAGACTCATTTTCAGTGCTCTTACACAATGATACTATTCATAAAAAAGTACGCCCCCAAAAGGATAAATAATGAAAGTAATCAGCTTTAACATCAATGGACTACGTGCGCGACTGCACCAACTCCAAGCGCTAATCGACAAACACCAACCTGATGTGATTGGTCTTCAGGAAATTAAAGTTCACGATGAAGCATTCCCGATTGAAGCTGTCGAAGCCATGGGCTACAAAGTGTATTTTCATGGTCAAAAAGCACATTACGGCGTAGCAATGCTTTGTAAGCAAGAGCCTCTACACGTACAAAAAGGGTTCCCGACGGATAACGAGGAACATCAAAAGCGCATGATCATGGCAACGTTTTTAAATGAAAACGGCGAAAAGGTCACTGTGCTAAACGGCTATTTCCCTCAAGGGGATAACATCAGCCACGAAACCAAATTCCCATACAAGCGCCAATTCTATAAAGATCTGATGACCTACCTAAACGATCATCACAATAACGACGAGCAATTGATTGTTATGGGTGACATCAACATCAGCCCTATTGATGCAGATATCGGTATCGGCGAACCAAACCGTAAACGTTGGCTAAAAACAGGTAAATGTTCATTCCAACCTGAAGAGCGCGAATGGTTGAAAACCTTACTAGACTGGGGCTTTGTGGACACCTTCCGTAAGCTATCCCCAGAGGTGAACGATCAATTTTCGTGGTTTGACTACCGTTCTCGCGGTTTTGATGATAACCGTGGCCTACGAATTGATGTCATTTTGGCAACCCCTTCTCTAGCGGAAAAGTGTATTGAATCTGGTATCGACTATGAGCTTCGTGGTATCGAGAAGCCTTCAGATCACGCACCAATCTGGTCAACATTTAAGTAATATATTGCAAAGCTATAAGCGAGACTCAACGCTAAGCTTAGTCCAATAAAAAGGGAGACTCAGTCTCCCTTTTCATACAAATTACCAGTTAATCACTGATTCAGCGGCCAAACCGTTTGACCATCAATAGTTATCGGTGTTTGAGCAAATTCGTTCAGACAGTAGCCTGTATTACTACTTGCAAAGTAAGTGAGCGGCATCGGCGGTAGATTCAGCGCCACAACCTGCTGTTTCGCTTTTTCTGTGAACGAGAACCCCCACATATCGAGATAGCTAGTCATATCTCGCTGAGAGATGTAGCTCAGAGCAATAAGCAACCAGTCGTTGTTCGAGATGCTATTTGCTTCTTCCCGAGAGTAGTTGGCGAAACCAATGCTCAATCGTCTCTCATCCCAAAGCGCATCGTCCGATTTTAAGCGGTTAAACTCACGTTCAATCAGGTGCAAGCGCGCCAATAAATGCCAACCATTTTTAAGCACACCTTCATGCTGCGCCGCCATCATCATTTGAATGTAAACACGAGCGCCCCAACTCCAACTGGTTTGATTTTGCGCAGCCATGTATGCGTTTGGATCCGCTTTAGTTCGGCTAACTTGCAATAATTCAAACTAGCCTTTGAAATCCAAGCTTTGGCAAGTTGAAACTTTCCCCGTATTCTGGAAGAAACGAGACTTGCTGTAATACGAGTAGTAATTGGTCGTTGAATGCCCTTCCCAGCCTGAAAATCGGAATCGACCTTTTTCTAAACCATGACCAAGCTCATGTAAATCACCGTGACCGAGTGGGCTGAATGACCAGTAAGCATCGTAAGGGTTACCCGAACAACCATAACCACACGTCGCTTGGTCAGCGTTCATGTGCTTCACCATATCAATATTGGCGATTTCCCAACCTTGATTTTTGGCATACTGGATAATTTCCGGAACCTCATCGATCCCCGGCCCTTGGAAACCAGCCAAGACATGTGGGTAGTTATGAACATACTCTTCTGTCGCTAGCGCCATTTCAGCTGGTGTCGACCACATCTCATCGTTGACAGATTCAAGCATTTTGTCACGTTTAGAGTGTACCTCAAATCCAGGCGTGATCAGTTCAGCCCAATCGAACAAATTCGCTTCAAGCTCCTGAATAAACGCATCGTTATCCTTTTCACTTCTCCATACAGGGTGTTGCGCTACATGGCTAAATGTTAGAGCTACTGGCACATCATTATTGTTAAAGTGAACCTGGATAGGCCCGCCATAAGGTGAAGTCAGCGTGATGGTTTCACCCGGCTTCACCTCATAGGCGAAAGAAGTCAGCATTTTTGGTCGCGTGTATCCATCTTTGCTGAACTCATGAGTTGCGCCACTTCTTAAACTGTTGATGACAATTTTAGTCGTCACTTCATTACTGTCATTGCGCGTGACCGTAAAGGTCTCCCCAGGAAGCGCATACACACCAGCAGAGCGGAAATTACGCTTTGATTCCATATTAATAGTTGCGCTGATTCTCTTTACTTCAGGGCTAAACTCACTACGGCTGAAGTTCCCCATATTTGGTTGTTTTGGGTTTACGCTTCGGCTGTTGTATTGCACGTAATCGGCAAAGTACGACTTTAAGAATTCGGTCGTTTGGGTTGACTGTTTGTCCATTGGGAAGACAACCGTTTGACGATAATGATCAGCCAGCAATACCATGAGTTTTTCGTATTGGTAGCCGTCTTGATTAAACAAATCTACTTTTTGTTCATCAAGCTTTTTCAACCGATGGCGAATACTGTTTGCCCCTGCATAAAATTGACTTTCCATATTCGCAGTGTCAGGACAAGATTTGTCCTCACACTGTGACAAGTCAACATTGAAGTTTTGAGATTCAAAACGAGACAACAGCGCTTGTTGCGTAGCAACAGAGTCTGGCACGAAGTTCATGAGTGATGAAGGCGCCCAATCAACCAAGCCTAACTTACGCCAATAGTTATCTCCCACATAATCAACATGGAATTTTTCCAAAATGTCTCGGCCAAGTTCAGTTAGTCCTCCATCCCAATGCAGGTATAGAACAGGAATTTGGGCTTGCTCAGCGTATGCCAGAGCATCGAGTACTTGTTGGTTGGTGTCGCCAGATTGCAGATGCTGTGACAAGATCAATAAGTTTGGAGTATTGGTTTGCAAGCAGCTAAGTAGCTTCGAACCATCGCATAGGTTGGCCTCGTTAAACGCCAACTCTTGTGAAACATTGTCTTTCAGCCAATTCCGAGTCGCTTGCTCATCCGGAAAGTAATAAGACTGGTCCATTTGCGCGATGACGACGTTTGAAGTAACTCCGCCCGACAACCAAGTGACCAGATTACTTAACCATTTCGTCATCGCTGCGTTGGAAGAGTCGGGAAAACGTTGTGCCGTTCTAAATGGGTTACTCCCTAATAGTGCGTAACGTTGACCATTAGACTTTTCCCCGGCAACGCCAATTGACATAGCTTGATCTTTGTAACCGCTTACCATGGCCTTATTGGTCATCAAGATGGTGTCGTTGAAGCCATACTTAGGTGCCAAGATCGCGGCATCATGGGTTGGATCCCAATAAAGACCTGAAAGGTTTTTCGCAATTGCAGATTTGATCGTATTCGACTGCATCTTGTGAGCTTCCACAACCTGACGACTTTCACGAATGAAATCGCTCGGGTCAGAAACGAGCAGTGCATTACCAGTTTCAAGAGCTTGTTGAACTGGAGCTGGCGTTGGTTTTACTTGAGCATTAGGTTGTGATTCTCCCTCTCCCCCACCACATCCTGTGGCTAAGGCGGCAATGCCCAACGATAGAATTGTTTTTTTCATTTTTACTTACTAAACAATGAGTTTACCGAATGTTAATGTAAGTTAATGAATAATAAGAAAGAGTCTTTTACATCGGCTGGAAAAATAGGAATGAAGATAACAAAATTATCAAAAGCAATAGCACCCATTCCGGTGCTATTGCCTCTATTGATAATTAGCTTAAAGGACGCAGATAAGCTAAGAAACGCTTCTCTGCCACTTTGAAACACCACAAGATCATAAACGTCAGTGCCATGTAGAACAGCCCCGCCGTCAGGAAAGACTCAAATGGTGCATAGTAGCGCGAGTTAACTAGACGCGCAGCACCAGTTAAATCCATGATGGTAACGATGCCCGCGACTGCACTTCCGTGCAGCATAAATATGACCTCGTTTGAATAAGCTGGTAATGCTCGACGCAATGCACTCGGCAAGATAATACGTCTGTATGTCATAAACTTACTCATGCCATAGGCTTTCGCAGCTTCCACCTCACCTTTCGGCAAACCATTAATCGCACCACGAATAATTTCTGCGGTGTAAGCCGATGTATTAAGAATAAAAGCGACCAAAGCACAGAACCAAGCGTTCTCCCACAAGGTATCTTTCACAGGGAAAAACTGATCCATGCCGTAGTAAATCAAATACAGCTGAACCAATAGCGGCGTTCCACGGAAAAAGTAAATGAATCCCCAAGAAGGTAAGCTTAGAGCGTAATTGGTACTATTGCGTGCCACGGCTAATGGGATAGAGACACACAAGCCAATAACTAACGCTAATCCCACTAACCAAACTGTTGTCCAAAGTCCCTGAAGATAAGTTGGAAAGCTTTCAATAATCAAAGAAAAGTCCATAACTTACCTCGCATGAATACTGAACTTACGCTCAACAAGCTTGAGTAGCCCGGTCGAAACGCTGGTAAAAAATAGAAAGATGAGCGCGACAGCCATGTAAAAGGTGAACGGCATTTTGGTCGTACCTGCTGCCAATGAGCTCATTCTCACCATGTCATCCAGACCAATAATGGAAACTAACGCTGTGGTCTTAAGTAACACTAACCAGTTATTACCAAATCCAGGTAATGCATGACGAATCATCTGAGGCAGTAAGATTCTTCTAAACGATAAAGCAGAACTCATCCCATAAGCTTTCGCCGCTTCTAGCTCACCTTTGTCCACCGCCATGATCGCTCCACGAAAAGTCTCCGCCATGTAGGCACCAAAGATAAAACCAATCGTGAGTACACCAGCAATAAATGGGCTGACATCAATATAATCAGGTAAGTAAGACGTCCATTCATGGTTTGGATCACTCGAGGCAAACCACTCGTTGAGCGTTTCGTTGATGGAGTAAAGGCTGTTATTTAAAAGTATTTGTCCACCAAAGAAAATTAGCATCATCAGAACCAAATCTGGAATGCCGCGAATGACGGTAGTGTAAAGAGTGGCAATCGCCCTTGCCCATTTGTAAGGTGCTAACTTAGCTAATGCGCCAAGCATTCCTAAGACCATGGCGAGAATGAGTGAAAGCACTGCAACTTCTATTGTTACTAAAGCTCCTTTCAAAATCGAAGCTTCGTATCCTTGTAAATCTAGCATAGGTGAGTTCCTAATCCCTAAACTCAAAAAATCGACCGTTGACTACTTCTAGGAACAAGCCAACGGTCGCTTAATTACGGTTTATTCACCGTACACATCGTAGTTAAAGTATTTACCAGCAATTTCTTGGTAAACACCTTTCTCACGTAGTGAAATAATTGCTGCGTCGAGTTTCTTCGTCAGATCTTTGTCTTGTTTACGAACAGCGATACCCATACCTTCGCCAAACCATTTTGGATCGGTTAACGATGGCCCAACAAACTCATAAGCTTCGCCACCTGCTTTGTTGATCACACCCTCTTCTAGAGCAGACGCATCACCTAAAACGGCAGCAATTCGACCATTTTCTAGATCAAGATACGCTTCATCAAAAGAGCCATAACGCACAATTTCAACATCATCGCCGTAGTTGTCAGTTAAGTACTTGTCATGTGTCGTCGCACGTTGCACGCCAATTTTGACATCTTTAAGATTATCAAAATCTAGACCCGCACCTTTCTTAGCGATAAATTTATTTGGGATTTGTGCGTACTTGCCAGTGAAATCGACTTTTTTCTTGCGCTCTTCAGTGATAGACATTGCTGCGATGATGGCATCGTACTTACGTGCAAGCAGAGAAGGAATAATACCATCCCAATCTTGAGCGACGATTTTGCACTTCACTTGCATCTCTTCACAGAGTGCATTTGCCATGTCTACGTCAAAGCCTTTTATTGAGCCATCAGTTTCTGTCCAGCTAAACGGAGGGTAAGCGCCTTCGATACCAAAGCGAACTGTTTTCCATTCTTTCGCTTGGGCAACACCTGATACTGCCGTTGCAGCAATCGTTGCTGCTAATAACCACTTTTTCATTTCCATACTCCTGTGATTGCTATTTTATTTCGTTTTGTTTGTTGTGTTGGCTTAGGAGGCAATAGTCTGCCGCCTAACAAATATTAGTAAATGGATGAGATAAACTGCTGTAATCGTTCTGAATCCGGGTTTGTAAATAGCTTAGCTGGATTTCCCTGTTCTTCCACTAAGCCTTGATGTAAAAACATCACATGGTTTGATACGTCACGCGCAAACGCCATTTCGTGCGTGACCACCAGCATAGTTCGCCCTTCATCTGCCAAATCTCTCATTACCCCCAGAACTTCTCCTACAAGTTCTGGGTCAAGCGCAGAAGTTGGCTCGTCAAACAACATCACCTCTGGGTCAACTGCTAGCGCACGGGCAATAGCTGCACGTTGCTGCTGGCCGCCAGATAAGTGCCCAGGGTAATAATCTTTACGCTCATACAAGCCTACCTTCTTAAGCAAGACTTCTGCGTTTTCAATCGCTTGAGCTTTTGGAACGCCTAAGACATGAACAGGCGCCTCAATCACGTTTTCTAGTACGGTTAGGTGAGACCAGAGGTTGAAACCTTGGAAAACCATTGCCAGGCGTGAGCGAATACGTTGGACTTGCTTTTCATTAGCAGGAACAGATTCACCTGCTCTGCTGTTCTTCATTTGGATTAATTCACCATTTACCCAAATTTCGCCCGCGGTAGGCGTTTCTAGCAAGTTGATACATCTGAGAAAGGTACTCTTACCTGAGCCGGAAGAGCCAATAATGGAGATAACATCTCCTTTGTGCGCGGCAAGTGAAATGCCTTTTAAAACTTCATTTTGTCCAAATGTTTTGTGCAGGTCTTTTATATCTAGCGCTGGTACATCATTCATGCGCCCTACTCCCTGTGTTTTTGTCACTGCAATTAAGGGACTCCGCCCTCTCTAATTCGGAACAAATTAGCACCGCCCTTTGAAACTTGCAACAAATTATTAACCTAAATAATTCGAATAGAAAGATACGATAGACAAATTAATATGCAATATATAGCAACATATTCTTCAAAAGTTGAATATTAAATATAAAAAAGCCCCTTTCAAAGGGGCTTAATAAATTTACAAAAGTGTTAATTGAAACCTATTCGAGGTCGCAATGAATTAATTAAAACGACTGACTACCAACGAGTTTGAAGTACGTAATGTCACTTCATTTTCTAAGCCTTCTTTTTCAGAAGTAATGATGCCATCTAGGTCTTCATCTAGTTCAGGCTCTGACGCTTCACCATTGGAGAAGAAGCTCATGAAAACTTTAGAATCAATATTACTATCTTCATTCACTACCAAAGCAGTGCGATTAAAATCGTCCGAAGCTGAAACTTTCAAACCGTTAACGGCCGATGTTGGGAAGTTGTAGTAATGCAATTCTGGAACAACAACAGAATCACTATCACTTGTTGTGAAAATGCGATGTGTGACTCTGTAGTCGCCTGAAGTTGCAAAGTAAGCGACACGAGTAAAGCCTTCAGTAGACGATGTTAAGCCCATGTCCAGATCAATCACGGACTCTGCACTTCCTTGCGCTGATACACTTGGTTTTGTGTTCGGCAGGTTATCAATATTTAAGTAAGCACTCGGATCAACGTCAATATCCCATCCGTCAGAGATCGTTTCGTTAAGTAGAGACTCCCAACCATTAACTTGATTCTCTGAGAACGCCATGTATACCCAAGTTTCTTTATTCGTTGCACTAGGGCGATTATATTCAACGGCCGTTATATCCAGCTTCAACGCGTCATATGCAAAGCCGTTAGTAACAAAGCCAATGTTGAGCGAGTCGTAAGTATAGTCAGAAGACGAATAAATGTTTGACGTATTATCCGCTCTAACTAAGGCTATCTCACCAGTTCCCCACGAACCAATACCATACTGGTAAAGCGCTTTGTCGCTTGAACCTGATTCATACTGAAACAATGCCGTTGGTTCACCTTTAAGCCCCATCAGTTCATCAGTAGGCAACATATCAGGGTTCGGAGACGTGAAAATATCGGTTTGCGAGACAAAGTTGTAATCTCCGCCACCTGATTCAGCGTTTCGGTAATCTAAGTTAGTAAACTTATTGCTTGCTAAGTTACCGCCAGTAAAGCATTTGTTCAAAGAGTCTCGGTTTAGTGCAAAAGTAGCATTACGTAGTTTCTTATCTTGCAAGAACTCTTTTGAAAACGTGTTTACGCGAGCTTCTTTGCCGTTAAATTCTATTGCTTGAAACGTCACAAAGCCGCCGTCAGGGATATCTTCAAGATAAAACTTAAAGTTATCAGTGGTAGGTTTGATAATGTCTCCGGATCTTTTGCCATCGGCATCAGAGTAGTAACCGATAACATAGTTGGTCACTTGCTCTTTTGACGCTGCACTATAGGTTAAAACCGTTTTATCGCCGTTCAGTTCAGTTTTGTGGTCATATACAGTACAACCTTTCGTAGTTGCTTCACTTTCAGTCATTGTTGCTGGTATAGCAAAATCAAAAGTAAACGCAGTTTTCGGCGCTGCACCACCGCCACCGCCGCCACCGCCGCCGCAACCGACCATTAACCCTGAGATGATTGCCACTAGTGGCAGTACTTTAAGCTGTTTCATGTCTTTTTCCTAAACTGAGCGGCAATGATTAGCCAAAAAATTGTCTTTGCTCTGTCCAAAGCAAGAATAAAGCCAGCTTTATATAATCATCGTGAATATTGACATTTAATCTGCATCTCGTGCAAAAGGACAAAAAGTTCTAATTTTATGCAACTTGTGTAATGAAATTACACAAGATCTCCGCATCTCATTCGCATGCCAGAAACTTTCTGTAGTTTTATTTCACAACCATTCTTAAAGTGATCTAAATCAATCACCCTAAATGGCTATCTTGCTAGACTCCTGCCAAAAGATGAGGCTTTTTTTGTGCCTCAACACAATAAGTTATTAGCTATGCTTAGGCACAGTGTCGACGTGTAACAAATCTAACAATAGCTAGCATAAGCGTGCCGCAGGATGCGGATTAACACAATTGAATGAAGAATTCATAACTTTTAAATATATGAGGAATCTATGTCAGACGCAGTTAACAAAACGCACTCTGATTCAGATATCGAGACCAAGAGCTACCGTGAGCTTCATCGTCCAGCATCTGAGTTCGCAAGCCGTTCAGACTACCTAGACCACGAACTACAAATTATGAAGCCACGTCGTTTTGGCTTGAACTTGCCAGGTCGTGACTTCCGCTTTGAGCTTGAAGACCTTGTTCCAGCGCTTGCTGGTACTATCGGTATTATCGCAATGTACTCTGCGGTAATGATGTCTTGGGCTGAAGGTCTTACTGCAGCATGGGACCACGTAAACTTAGGCAAGGACTTTGCTATCGAAGTTGCGCGTGTAGAAATGCTCATCCCTGCACTTCTTTTCTGTGTACTTGCCTCTGGTTTTATTAACCCTAAAGCCAACCTAGCAGGCAACCACGGCCCAATGATCCCTCTTATTGGTACCATCGCTCTTGCTGGTGCTCATCCTCTTGCATTAGCAATTCTCATTGGTGTGTTTGGTTTGATTTTGAGCCTCTTAAAAGGTGGGTCAAAACTGGTTAACCTCACCTCTGAAGGTACGGCTGGTGGCCTTCTTATTTTCCTAGGTTTAACCGGAACCATGAGCCAAATTAACTCTATTCAAGCTTGGGCTGTTGGTTTGCAATCCGATACGGTTGCCGCTGGTAGCATGGGTTACATCGGTCTAATTGTTCTTGCGGTTACCATTGGCTTATACGCGTTCCTTGCTAAAGTGAACAAACGCTGGCTAGCGATCCCTGTTTGTGCCTTCACTGGGCTTGCAATCGCACTTGCTCTTGGCGCAGGCTTCGATATTAAATTCGTAACCGAGACAGGCCTTCCAAACCTAAATCCAATCTACTGGTGGGGTTCAACAGAAGAAGGTTGGATGCTTGGTCTTCCTAATATGGAACACTTCATCGCTTCACTACCATTCGCCATTCTTGCGGTAGCAATGTGGTCACCTGACTTCTTGGGTCACCGTATCTTCCAAGAGATGAACTACCCACGTAAGAGTGAGAAAGTGCTGATGGACGTTGATGACACAATGACAATGTGTTCCGTTCGCCAAATGGTCGGTACTGCAGTGGGTGGTGGTAACATCACATCATCTTGGGGGACTTACATGATCCCTGCTGCAATCGCGAAACGCCCTATTCCTGCTGGCGCCATCTTACTAGGCTCTCTATGTATTATTGTTGCAATCCTTGGTTTTCCTATGGACGTTGCAGTATGGCCTCCAGTTATGCGCGTTGCTCTTCTCGTTGGTGTATCTCTACCACTGCTTGAAGCTGGCATGCAGATGGTGAAGGACTCGAAAGACTCACAAGCAGCAGGTATCTGTATCTTTGGTTCTGCCGTTGTTAACCCAGTTCTAGCTTGGGCACTAACTATGCTTTTAGATAACAACGGTTTAATTGGAGATAAAGAGCGCGCGTCTCGCCTATCATTTGTAGACAAGATTGTGATCCCAGTAAGCGTACTTGTTATCTGTTTAGTTGCTATGCTTGCAGTTGGTATGCTTGAAGGCCAGTATGGCATCCAAGCTTGGCTATAAGCTAGCAGTCCAGAAATTTGTGGGTAGCGCTCGTCGCTACCCCATTTTTATCGAGATTTTTGAGGATTTATTGATTTAGTTTAAGGTTTGCAAAAAAATTTTAGTTTAACCTCTAACTGTTGCTTAAAAAGAGAAACGTTAAAACTAGTGACAATATTTATAGTTTTGTAAATCGAATACGTAAATTTAAGACTATAAATATTGTTATTCATAAGAGTGTACTGTTCCCCTCTTTTATCTGGGGATAGCTGGCTCAACGGCGAAGCAGTACGTATTTTTTTCTACTAAAAAGGTAGGTATGTCATGGCAGAGCAATTTGCTAAAGCTTGGGAAGGTTTTGCTGCAGGCGACTGGCAAAACGAAGTAAACGTTCGTGATTTCATTCAGAAGAACTACACTCCGTACGAAGGCGACGAATCTTTCCTAGTTTCTGAAGGTACTGAAGCGACTAACAAGCTTTGGGCTAAGGTAATGGAAGGCATCAAACAAGAGAACGCGACTCACGCTCCTGTTGATTTTGATACTTCAGTTATCTCTACCATCACTGCTCACGATGCAGGCTACATCGAAAAAGACCTAGAAACTATCGTAGGTCTTCAAACTGACGCTCCTCTAAAACGTGCGATCATCCCTAACGGTGGTATCCGCATGGTTGAAGGTTCATGCAAAGCCTACGACCGCGAGCTAGACCCACAAGTTAAAAAAATCTACACAGAATACCGTAAAACTCACAACCAAGGCGTTTTCGATATCTACACTCCTCAAATCATGGCGTGTCGTAAATCTGGCGTACTGACTGGTCTTCCAGATGCATACGGTCGTGGTCGTATCATCGGTGACTACCGTCGTGTTGCTCTATACGGTATTGACTTCCTAATGAAGGATAAATTCGCGCAGTTCTCTTCTCTACAAGAGCGTTTTGAGAACGGCGAAGACCTACAAATGACAATGCAGCTTCGTGAAGAGATCGCAGAGCAACACCGTGCTCTAGGTCAAATCAAAGAAATGGCTGCAAAATACGGTTGTGATATTTCTCGTCCTGCTGAAACTGCGCAAGAAGCTATTCAGTGGACTTACTTCGGTTACCTAGCTGCTGTTAAATCTCAAAACGGTGCGGCTATGTCTCTAGGTCGTACTTCTACGTTCCTAGACATCTTCATCGAACGTGATATCGCGGCTGGTAAGCTAACTGAAGAACAAGCTCAGGAAATGATCGACCACTTCGTAATGAAACTACGTATGGTTCGTTTCCTACGTACTCCTGAGTACGATGATCTATTCTCTGGCGACCCTATCTGGGCAACTGAGTCTATGGGTGGTATGGGTCTTGACGGTCGTACGCTAGTTACTCGTACAAACTTCCGTTTCCTAAACTCACTATACACTATGGGTCCTTCTCCAGAGCCAAACATCACTGTTCTTTGGTCTGAGCAACTACCTGAAGGCTTCAAGAAGTTCTGTGCGAAAGTATCTATCGATACTTCTTCTATTCAGTACGAAAATGACGACCTAATGCGTCCAGACATGAACTCTGACGACTACGCGATCGCATGTTGTGTATCTCCAATGGTTGTTGGTAAGCAAATGCAGTTCTTCGGTGCTCGTGCGAACCTTGCGAAAACAATGCTTTACACCATCAACGGTGGTGTGGATGAGAAGCTAAAAATCCAAGTTGGCCCGCAAATGCCTAAGATCGAAGGCGATGTTCTTAACTACGATGAACTGTGGGAGAAAATGGACCACTTCATGGATTGGCTAGCGAAACAATATGTGACTGCACTAAACGCTATCCACTTCATGCACGATAAGTACAGCTACGAAGCGGCACTAATGGCTCTACACGACCGTGACGTTAAACGTACTATGGCTTGTGGTATTGCTGGTCTATCTGTTGCAGCTGACTCACTATCTGCAATTAAATACGCAAAAGTTAAGCCAATTCGTGACGAAGACGGTCTAGCAATCGACTTCGAAATCGAAGGCGATTACCCTAAATTCGGTAACAACGACCCACGCGTTGATGACATTGCATGTGAACTTGTTTCTGTATTTATGGGCAAAATCCGTAAGCTTAAGACTTACCGTGATGCAATCCCTACTCAGTCAATTCTTACTATCACTTCAAACGTGGTTTACGGTAAGAAAACTGGTAACACGCCTGATGGTCGTCGTGCTGGTGCTCCATTTGCTCCAGGTGCAAACCCAATGCACGGTCGTGACGAGAAAGGTGCTGTAGCATCACTAACTTCAGTTGCTAAACTGCCGTTTGCTGACGCACAAGATGGTATCTCTTACACATTCTCTATCGTACCTAACGCACTAGGTAAAGATGAGGGCTCACAACGCGCTAACCTTGCTGGTCTGATGGATGGTTACTTCCACCACGAAGCGGGTATCGAAGGTGGTCAACACCTAAACGTGAACGTTCTTAACCGTGAAACTCTAGAAGACGCAGTTAAGCACCCAGAGAAATACCCTCAGCTAACAATCCGTGTATCTGGTTACGCTGTTCGCTTCAACTCTCTAACTGCAGAGCAACAAGCTGACGTAATCGCGCGTACATTCACTGAGTCTCTATAAGACTATAGCGAAATAACGTTCTAGTAATACAACAAAGGCTGATGCTAAGTAGCATCAGCCTTTTTTATTTCTTGAATGAAAGTTGTGATATCGCGAAAGACTTTTGCCCGCATTCTTACGTATGATGCGAAAAAAGTTAGCAAATAAAGTCTATGAGATTTAGTAAATTAATTATTCTTACCCTTCTTTCTCCAGTTGCAATAGCATCCACTAAGTCTACGGTTTCTTTTACCATCGACAACGATGGTATTTTTGGCGTCGATCAAGACTATACGAATGGTGTTTTCCTTTCTTACGCGACAGACCAACTGACACAAGAAAGCCAATGGAAATGGCTGAGTCTAGCTAACTCAGAGCACGCCAATATCGATAAAATAGAGTTGGTTCTTGGCCACAAGATGTGGACTCCAAGCGACATTGAAGCCGATTATCCACTAATCAATGATCGCCCATATGCCGGTTACCTACACACCGAAATCAACTACCTTTCCCTAACGAGTGACAAAGCTGTACGGTACAATTTCACCATAGGAACTACGGGTGAAAGTTCGCTATCAGAAAAGGCGCAAGAAATCGTTCACGGCATAACAGGATCGACGGACCCTCAAGGTTGGGATTACCAGATTGAAGATAAAGTGGCGTTCAGCCTTGGTTACCGCGTATTTAACAAATTGATGCGCAGCGAAGAACAAAAAACACAATGGGAGATCACCAACATTAACGACATCAATGCGGGTAACTTCCGTAGTGATGTCTCTCAAGGCGTCATGTTTCGTTGGGGTACAAACCTAGCGAATAGCATCGGAGCCGCCAATATCAGTGTCGAAAGCCCTTTCTCAGCAAGTATGATCGCTCAGAACACGTCGAGTTGGTTCTTGTTCACCGGGTTTGAAGGTCGTTACCGCTTTAATGACATGACTATCGAAGGAGATCGTCCTGGCATTCCTGAACCGTCAGCGCCATACGACGTCACACTGCAAAATTGGCAAGCAAGTGCCGTCGCGGGAGTATCTTGGTACAACCAAAATTACGGTGCAAGCATCACCTTTACAATTAAAACACCGGATTATGAAGAAGCCCAAACCGATGTTTATGGGACAGGCTCGTTCTCCGTGTTCGCCTTTTTCTAAAAACTGGATTATCCCAGCATCGAAGTCAATCTAGATACACGGCAAGTTCTCGGGGTAGGTATTAACCACCTCGTGTTCAAGCGTTTATGCAGATTGGCTCCATCTATTTTCTTTCTTCAAATAACCTTGCCTTTAGTACCGACAAAGCTGTTTTAACCCTGCTTTTTGTAATAAAATAACAGCTAGAATTTACTAGTAATGAGAGCAAAAGATGTCAACAGCTGGTCGTATTCACTCATTTGAGTCATGTGGTACCGTAGACGGACCTGGTATTCGATTTATCGTCTTCTTGCAAGGTTGTTTAATGCGCTGTAAGTATTGCCATAACCGCGATACTTGGGACACGCATGATGGCAAAGAAGTCACGGTTGAAGAAATCATTTCCGAAGCGAAAAGTTACCGCCACTTCATGAATGCATCAGGTGGTGGCGTTACTTGTTCTGGCGGCGAAGCGATGCTTCAACCGGAATTCGTACGTGATTTTTTCCGCGCTGCTAAAGCCGAAGGCATTCATACATGTCTAGATACTAACGGTTATGTTCGTAAGCACACTGATGTTATCGATGAAGTACTGGATGCAACAGACTTAGTCATGCTTGACATCAAACACATGAAAGACGAAGTGCACCAAGATCTCATCGGTGTATCCAACCGACGCACATTGGACTTTGCTCGTTACTTACAAAAAATCGGAAAGAAAACATGGATTCGCTATGTCGTCGTGCCTGGTTACACAGATGACCCAGAAGCAGCACACATGCTTGGTGAATTTATTAAAGACATGGATAACATCGAAAAGGTCGAGTTACTTCCTTACCACAAATTAGGGGCTCATAAGTGGGAAGCGTTAGGCTTAGAATACCCACTCGAAGGCGTAAACCCGCCACCGAAAGAAACCATGGATGAAATTCAATCCATTCTTGCTCAATACAACGATAACGTAAAATACTAAGTGAACCGCAAGACTAACCTCTTTAAAATACCAGCTTATTGCTGGTATTTTTTTGATTATATCTAAGCCTTATCAGTGAGTTTCTCTGCGGTCATTTAGGTAGAAAAAGAACGATAGAAATGATTGCGTCATGTTCGCATAGGAAGGAAGTAACATGGATTTGTTTAACTTAGGCTCTCTTGTTGTCTCAATTTGGATAGTAGTAGTCTACTGCCTACCAGATTGGAAAAAAGTCGTTTGGCCCAAACTGGAAAAAGAGAAAGGATTTCAGCACCTCGTTTTTGCAACGCTCTTCTTTTTCAGTATTTTATGGACAGCTCAAGCAGGTGTAAAAGAAGGATTACAGATTCATTTTCTTGCACTAACAACGCTGACGATGATGTATGGTTGGCGTATGGCATTTCTACTCAGTATCCCTGCAATGCTGGTCAACCACCTACTACATGATGTGTCCTTGCTACTCTTACCCACGTCGTTAGTTCTATCTGCCCTAATTCCGATTTTCATTAGTTACTTAGTGTTTCTTCTGAGTTACCACTACTTGCCACGAAACATTTTTGTTTTCATCTTCGTTGCTGGATTTTTCAATGGCGCGATAACAGGAAGTCTGCACCTCATCATTAACTCTTTTTATCACCTATCAGTTGGTCACTACGATTGGGAAACCATTCAACATAACTACTTTGTTTTTGTGCCGTTGCTCGCCTTTCCAGAAGGTCTATTAAATGGTATGGCACTGGCGGTTTTAACCGTATTCAAGCCAGAGTGGCTGAGAGTATTTTCAGACCGAGACTACATATACAATCATTACCATAAATAAGTGTTTTCAAACTGGTCAAAAGTGACAGTTCTTGCCATTTTTTAGTATTAAATATGTGTTGAGATCATGTTTCACTCATGTCTTAAGCGTTAACCTAAGCACATTAAAAATGTATTAGATATCTAGTGAGGTCACCATGGAAATGTCAAACGCTCAACGTTTGATTCTATCAAACCAATACAACCTTATGTCTCAACTTGATCCAAGTAATGCGGCCAAATACAAACGCTTACAAACGATCGTTGAACGTGGTTATGAACTACAAATGCGAGAGTTGAACAAAGATTTCGGCTGCCTCTCAGAAGCAGAATGTCGTGAGATCATCGACGTTATGGAGATGTATCATGCGATGCAAGAATCTTACAACATGCTAGACGATGAAGACCGCAGCAACGTAGATCAGCGCCGCTTGAAGTTCTTGGGATTTGATATCGCTTCAGAAGCGCAACAAGTACATTACGTACGTTTTCTCATCGATTCTGAAGGTTTGTACCCTCAGTTTGACAAGGCAGATCATCACTTTAACAGCCAAATGCCGATGCTAGATAAATACCGCCGTATGCTGCAAACTTGGCGTAACTGCCCTCGTCAGTATCATTTATGTGAAAACGAACTAGCGCAAATCTTCAGCGCATAAAATGGTCGTCTAAGAATGAGGAGAGCGCCCGCTCTCCTTGTTATTTACCCTGTCACAAACTTATCTAAGACTTTGCTCTCTTCCTACCTCTTTCACTTACCTTGTTCAATGTAGAACAACGAATCACTGAGACTCTTCTGTCTTTGCCAAATATTTGATTTCTATTGCACCTATTCACGACATAAATTCGTCCTTAATAAAAGAGTGATTCAAATGTCACTTTTACAATAAATTCATAATTGTTAAGCAAAATTGCAAATCCCCGACTAGGCTTAAGTAGAGAAAGGCTGTGATTGAAAAATTCATATCCACCGCTCACCGTTGTAACGAAAAAACCGTCCATAAAGCAAAGTCTTTGGTGTCGCCAATCTTACATTCTGTACGAACCAAATGTGATAACAGGACGTATATTCAAACAACAACGAGCATAACTGTTGGTGGAAAGCCTGAATCAACGTTCGTCGGTAGACTGACTATTAAAGGGGAAAGCGACATGAGTATTTTCGACCACTATCAATCAAGATATGAAGCTGCAAAAGATGAAGAGATGTCGTTACAGGAGTTTTTAGCCCTGTGTAAAGATGACAAAAGCGCTTATGCTAATGCAGCAGAACGCCTACTGATGGCGATTGGTGAACCAGAGATAATCGATACGGCAAAGGATCCGAGACTAAGCCGAATCTTCTCGAATCGTGTTATCTCTCGTTATGAAACCTTTAAAGACTTTTATGGCATGGAAGATGCCATAGAACAAATTGTGTCTTACCTAAAACATGCGGCGCAAGGCCTAGAAGAGCGTAAGCAGATTCTTTACTTACTCGGCCCTGTAGGTGGCGGTAAGTCTTCGCTTGCAGAAAAGCTTAAGGCTCTGATGGAACAGATGCCTATTTATGTTCTTACTGCTAACGGCGAACGCAGCCCAGTGAATGACCATCCATTCTGCCTATTCAAAGCCACAGAAGATGGCGATATTTTGAAAAAAGAGTATGGCATCGAGCACCGTTATCTTCGCTCGATCATGTCTCCTTGGGCCGCTAAACGTCTTCACGAGTTTGGTGGTGATATCACCAAATTTAAAGTAGTGAAAGTACGCCCTTCTATCCTTGACCAAATCGGTATTGCCAAAACTGAACCAGGCGATGAAAACAACCAAGATATCTCATCATTGGTTGGTAAAGTCGATATTCGTAAGCTTGAACACTATTCGCAAGACGATCCAGACGCTTACAGCTACTCCGGTGCGCTGTGTAAAGCAAACCAAGGTTTAATGGAATTCGTTGAGATGTTCAAAGCACCAATCAAAGTGCTTCACCCGCTGTTAACAGCAACGCAAGAAGGCAACTTCAACGGTACAGAAGGCCTTTCTGCGATTCCATTCGACGGTATGATTCTGGCTCACTCAAACGAATCTGAGTGGCAGACCTTCCGTAACAACAAGAACAATGAAGCGTTCTTGGACCGTGTTTATATTGTGAAAGTACCTTACTGTCTACGTGTTTCAGAAGAAGTCAAAATCTACCAAAAACTTCTTGAAAACAGTGAGTTGTCTCAAGCCCCTTGTTCACCAAGCACGCTCGAGACTCTGGCACAATTCAGTATTCTTTCTCGACTTAAAGAGCCTGAAAACTCGTCCATCTTCTCTAAGATGCGCGTATACGATGGTGAAACGCTGAAAGATACGGATCCAAAGGCAAAAAGCTATCAAGAGTATCGTGATTATGCTGGTGTCGATGAAGGCATGAACGGTCTCTCAACACGTTTTGCCTTTAAGATTTTGTCACGCGTATTTAACTTCGACCAAACCGAAGTGGCAGCCAACCCTGTACATCTATTCTATGTGATTGAACAACAGGTCGAGCGCGAACAGTTCCCTGCTGAAACAGCAGAGAAGTATCTCGAGTTCTTGAAAGGCTACCTAGTACCTCGATACGTTGAGTTTATCGGTAAAGAGATTCAGACTGCTTATCTTGAGTCTTACTCTGAATACGGCCAAAACATCTTCGACCGATATGTCACCTATGCAGACTTCTGGATTCAAGACCAAGAGTACCGAGATCCAGAAACCGGTCAGCTATTTGATCGCTCTTCACTGAATGCAGAGCTAGAAAAGATCGAAAAAACAGCTGGTATTTCTAACCCGAAAGATTTCCGAAACGAAATCGTTAACTTTGTGCTTCGTGCGAAAGCGAATAACAATGGTCAAAACCCGGTTTGGACCAGCTACGAAAAACTGCGCACAGTAATCGAGAAGAAAATGTTCTCCAATACCGAAGAGCTACTTCCGGTTATCTCATTTAATGCGAAAACCTCTTCTGAAGATCAGAAGAAGCACGACGACTTTGTCGCTCGCATGATGGAAAAAGGCTATACCGAGAAACAGGTTCGCCTACTTTCTGAGTGGTACCTACGAGTACGTAAGTCATCCTAACCCAGTATTGAGTTAGGTCGCTTGTGAAACATGAAGAGGGCTATTTCATGGCGCAATTTATAGACCGAAGGCTCAATGGCAAGAACAAGAGCGCTGTTAATCGACAGCGCTTCTTGAAGCGCCACAAAGAGCAAATAAAAGAGTCGGTAGCAGACGCAGTGAATCGACGCTCGATTACGAATACGGAAACGGGCGAAGACGTCTCTATCCCTCACAAAGACATCAATGAGCCTATATTTCATCAAGGCAAAGGTGGTGTTCGCGAACGAGTTCATCCCGGTAACGATCAATTCATTACTGGTGATAAAATTGAGCGTCCCAAAGGTGGCGGTCAAGGTAGCGGCTCTGGAGAAGGGAACGCCAGTCCAGATGGAGAAGGCCAAGACGAATTTGTATTCCAAATATCAAAAGATGAGTACCTCGATATTTTGTTCGAAGATCTCGAGCTGCCTAATCTAGAAAAAAACCAAATTGCCAAAATCACAGAATGGAAAACGCACCGTGCAGGCTTTCAAACTGCCGGTATCCCTTCCAATATCGCCGTAGTACGCTCTCTGCAACAATCTCTTGCGCGCCGTACTGCAATGACTGCTGGTAAGAAACGACTTCTCAAAGAGCTAGAAGACGAACTTGCTCGCATCAAAAATATTGAGCCTGCTCAGCAGTTTGAAGAGAACCGCTTGAAGGCTGAAATTGAAGAACTGCGCAAGAAAATCGAAAGCGTGCCGTTCATCGATACCTTCGACTTACGCTTCAAGAACTATGAGAAACGCCCTGTACCATCGAGCCAAGCGGTCATGTTCTGTCTAATGGACGTATCCGGTTCTATGGATCAGGCAACGAAAGACATCGCAAAACGCTTCTATGTTCTTTTGTACTTGTTCTTAACTCGTACCTACGAGAATGTCGAAGTCGTCTTTATCCGCCACCATACCCAAGCGAAGGAAGTGGACGAGCACGAATTTTTCTACTCACAAGAAACCGGGGGTACCATTGTATCTAGCGCGCTCAAGTTAATGGATGAAATAGTAAAAGAGCGATACCCGATTGGTCAGTGGAACATATATGCAGCTCAAGCATCCGACGGTGACAACTGGGCAGATGATTCGCCAAGATGCCGGGATCTGTTAGTGAACAAATTACTTCCAAACTGTCAGTATTACTCTTACATAGAGATCACGCGGCGCTCGCACCAAACTCTATGGCATGAGTACGAAAAACTCACTGAAGAATTTCCTAATTTCGCAATGAAAAACATTCGCTCTGTGGAGGATATTTTCCCAGTCTTTCGTGAACTATTCCAAAAAGAAACGGCGTAAGGAGGCTAGCGATGAATACCGCAACGAGAAACCTCTCAGGAGAGGCGCCTAAGAAGCGTAACAGTAAAGTGTTGCCAGATGGACCAGATTGGACATTTGAGCTGTTAGAGCGATACCACAAAGAAATTAAGCGTGTCGCGGAGCATTATCGCCTAGACACTTACCCTAACCAAATAGAAGTGATTACTTCAGAACAGATGATGGATGCCTACTCAAGTATCGGCATGCCAATCAATTACAACCACTGGTCATTTGGTAAAAAATTCATTCAAACAGAGCAGAACTATAAACATGGTCAAATGGGGTTAGCCTACGAGATTGTGATTAACTCCGACCCTTGTATTGCTTATTTGATGGAAGAAAATACGGTAACAATGCAAGCACTCGTTATAGCGCACGCGTGTTACGGCCATAATTCTTTTTTCAAAGGTAATTACCTATTCCAAACGTGGACTGACGCCAGCTCTATTATCGACTATCTGCTGTTCGCCAAAAAGTATTTAGCCGAGTGTGAAGAACGATATGGCGTAAAAGAAGTGGAAAAACTGCTCGACTCTTGTCACGCGTTAATGAACTTTGGTGTAGACCGCTACAAGCGTCCAGAGAAAATCTCAATTACAGAGGAAAAAGCAAGACAAGAAGAACGCGAAGCATACCTACAATCTCAAGTTAATGAGCTTTGGCGCACGGTACCAACAGCCAAGACGAAAGAGGAAGACATTAAAGAGCGATTCCCAAGCGAGCCTCAGGAAAATTTGCTCTACTTCTTCGAAAAACATGCTCCGTTGCTAGAGCCGTGGCAGCGTGAAGTTGTTCGGATCGTCCGTAAGATCAGTCAGTATTTTTATCCGCAAAAACAAACGCAAGTCATGAATGAAGGCTGGGCAACGTTCTGGCACTACACCATACTCAACCATCTTTATGATGAGGGCTTGGTGTCTGAAAAGTTCATTCTAGAGTTCTTACATAGCCACACCAGTGTCGTGGCTCAGCCGCCTTATAACAGTCCTTACTTTAATGGCATTAACCCCTACGCGTTAGGCTTTGCCATGTTCCGAGATATTAAGCGTATCTGTGAAGAACCAACTGATGAGGACAAAGAGTGGTTTCCAGACTTGGCAGGAACCGACTGGTTAGATGCAGTGCATTTCGCGATGCATAATTTCAAAGATGAAAGCTTTATTAGCCAATACCTTTCTCCGAAATTAATGCGTGATTTCAAGCTGTTTGCGATAAACGATGATGATCATAAGAACTTTATTGAAGTCGCTGCGATACACGATGAGATGGGTTATAAACGCATTAGAGAAACCTTAGCTGCTCAGTATAACTTATCTAATCTTGAGCCAAACATTCAGGTGTTTAATGTCGATGTCCGTGGTGATCGCTCGCTTACGTTGCAGTACGTTCCTCACAACCGCATCCCACTTGATGATAGTTACGAAGAAGTTCTAAAGCACGTGTATCGATTATGGGGCTTTGATGTCATTCTCCAAGAAGTGAAAGACACCGGTCACCGAGAGGTCTTAGCGACCTGCCCTAAACGGAACCAATACGACACTAACATTTAACTAATACCTCGATACAAGTAAAACAAAAAGGCTCCTAATTCAGGAGCCTTGTTTATTCTTAAATCTATATGAGCATTTGTTACGCTTGCTTTGCAACAATCGCGCGCACGGCTTCTAGATCTTCGGGCGTATCAACCCCTGCCGCTGGTGCTTCTTTCGCTACCGCCACATGAATTTTTTCACCGTACCAAAGCACTCGCAGTTGCTCAAGACACTCAATCTGCTCTAATGCACTTGGTGCCCAGTTGACATACGTATAAATGAAACCAGCTCGATAAGCATAAATACCAATATGACGCATTAATGGGTTGGCAATGGTTTTGTCTTGTTTAGCAAAGTTATCGCGATCCCAAGGGATGGTTGCTCGACTAAAGTACAACGCATAGCCTTGCTCATCGGCGACAACTTTAACAGCATTCGGGTTGAACACTTCCTCTTCCGAGTCTATTTCTACAGCTAACGTCGCCATCGGGGCTTCACACCCTGATAAGTTATCAGCAACCTGACGAATGATGGACGGCGGAATCAAAGGCTCATCCCCTTGCACATTAACAATAATGTGGTCTGACGGAATAGCCATCTTTTCAACAACTTCTGCAAGACGCTCCGTACCTGATTCGTGCTGGGGAGAGGTCATACAAACTTTACCACCAAATGACGAAACCGCTTTCGCAACACGCTCGTCATCAGTTGCAACGATGACATCTTCCGCACCCGCTTGTAGCGCTTGTTCATAAACCCACTGAACCATAGGCTTACCACCAATATCCGCTAGCGGTTTACCAGGCAAACGGCTCGATGCGTAGCGCGAAGGGATGACAACCGTAAAAGACATTAGCGTCCCTCATCCATGCTCATAGTGCGAGCTTCAGGCTCTAGCAGAACTGGAATACCCTCTTTGATCGGGTAAGCAAGGCGATCCAATTTGCAGATCAACTCTTGATTATCTTTATCGTACGTCAGCTTACCTTTGCAAACAGGGCAAGCTACAATCTCAAGTAGACGGTGATCCATAAGCCGCTTTAACCTCTTTTATTCTATTTAAAATTTGCTCTGCATCGTTTGATTCAAACTGGGCAGATACAGGCAGATACCACCAATTATCTTGCGCATAATGGCTGCACTTGACGGCATCTTTCTCGGTCATAATCACATTGGTCCCTTGTTGAGCCAATGCTTCTAATTCTTGTTGATCAAAGTCTTGATGGTCAGCAAAACCTTTTGTGACTTTAACATCTGCGTTCATCGAGTTTAGTGTATGAAAAAAACGCGGAGGATGACCAATGCCCGCAAATGCGACGAGGTCTTTCAACTCCGAGACATCCACATGTTGCTTAGTCTTAAGATTAATAGCTTTAGAGGGTGCTAAAGCCATTGCGATTTCGCCCGTATGCGCTTGACCGCCATTGGTGATGATAAAGTCGACTTCTTTAAGTCGCTCAATACCTTCACGTAAAGGACCTAATGGAATCAGGCTTTCATTCCCAAACCGGCGATTACCATCCACAATCACTAACTCAATATCACGGCCTAGCGCATAATGTTGTAATCCATCATCCGTAATTATGATATCCACATCCAAATCTAGCAGTGCTTTCACTGCATTTGAACGCACAGGATCTACCGCAACAGGTGCTCCTGTACGGCGATGAATCAACTTAGGTTCATCGCCACAATGCTTCGCTGGCGTATCTTCTTTTAGCACTAACGGATAGGCAGGAGCCTTTGCCCCATAACCACGAGAAACAACCCCCGGCTTAAAGCCCATTTGCTGTAGTTGCTCAACAAGCCACACAACAACTGGTGTTTTACCATTGCCACCAGCAGTGATATTGCCAACCACAACAACAGGTATTGGCGCATTATAAGCTTGCTTGCGGCCAGTTTGGTATTGCTTTCGCTTTGACTTGCTTATCGTTCCAAATAATAAACTCAGTGGCCACAAAAGCGGCCACAAGAGGTATTTTATTGGATGGTTTTCAAACCAGATTTTTTCAATCACCGCGCTTATTCACCAAACTGAATACGGTGCAATTGTGCATACGCACCATTTTTCTTAATAAGCTCAGCGTGGTTGCCACGTTCAATGATGGCACCATCATCAACCACAAGAATTTCATCGGCTTTCTCGATTGTGGATAAGCGGTGCGCTATTACAAGTACCGTTTTATCTTTTTGCAGCTCATCAAGTGCAGCTTGAATAGCTCGCTCGGATTCGGTATCCAAAGCCGAAGTTGCCTCATCAAGAATCAGCACTGGAGCATCACGCAATAGAGCTCGCGCAATCGCAACACGTTGGCGTTGACCACCAGACAAGCTAGCACCATTTTCACCAATCATGGTATCAAGTCCATCATCCATTTTGCCGATGAACTCCATCGCATGCGCGAGTGTTGCCGCTTTCTCGATATCACTGCGCTCGTATTGGCCATCCGTTGCGTACGCAATATTGTTTGCTATCGTGTCATTAAACAAATGAACATTTTGCGATACTAGTGCAAATTGCTGACGTAAATTCTTTAGCTCGTAATCACGAATATCATGCCCATCTAATGTGATAGATCCACTGTCAACATCATAGAAGCGGTTGAACAAGTTCGCGATGGTACTTTTACCTGAGCCAGAACGGCCAACTAGCGCCACCGTTTTTCCTCTTGGAATATCGAAGCTGACATTTTCCAATGCTGGTTTTTCTGCACCAGTGTAAGTAAAGCTTACATTTTTAACTGAAACATCGCCATTTGCGCGTTCAACTGTCAACTTACCTTCGTTTTTCTCAGGCTCGAGGTCAATTAACGCGAAGAGCGTTTGGCTCGCGGCCATACCACGTTGGAACTGAGAAGTAACGTTAGTCAGCGCTTTAAGTGGGCGCATCAGACCAAACATTGCAGAGAAGACAACAGTAAATGTACCTGGAGTCAGTTGCTCTTTAATCGAATCAATACTTGCTAAATAAAGAACGGCAACAATTGCAAGTGATGCAATCATTTGGATGATAGGGTTAGCCGCCGCTTGAGCCGTCACCAACTTCATGCTTTGTTGACGCATTTGGTTGCTGACTTTTTCAAATCGTTGACGTTCGATGTCTTGGCCGCCATAGCTCAACACAACTTTATGGCCTTTCAGCATCTGCTCTGCTGATGCAGTTACGTTACCCATCATGGTCTGCATATTTTTGGATATTTTTCTAAAACGTTTAGAAACAACACCAATACCCCATGCCACAACGGGAGCAACAGCAAACAGCACTAGCGACAATTGCCAGCTGTTGTAAAACATCAAGACTAACAGACCAATGATACTTGCGCCTTCACGCACAATGCTCACCAACGCTTGGCTAGTTGCCGCTGATACTTGCTCTGAGTCGTAGGTTATACGCGACAATAAGTTGCCCGTCTTTTCCTTATCAAAGTATGACACTGGCATGTGCATAAAGTGATTGAACACCATGCGACGGACTTGCATAACTACGTTGCCAGATACCCAGCTCAAACAGTAGGTGGAGACAAATCCACTTATGCCACGGATGAACATCATGGCAAAAATAATCAATGGAAGCGTGCGTAAAAAATCAGATTCAGCGTTCCCAAAACCTTCATCGAGTAGTGGTTTTAGTAGGGAAATCATATAGGTATCTGATATGGCATTAATAACTAATGCAATGACTGCAACGACAAGACCTGACTTATAAAGGCGAATAAATTGCCATAGACGCTTAAACGTCTGCCAAGTCGTTTCATCAGTATTTATCGACATAGAAGTGCTTTATTTTCTTACATTAAGACTCTCATTCTACTCCCTTACGCAGCATCTGCCTATACCAAGGCTCAAATGTATCGCTACGTTTGGTTTCTGAGCGCCAATTATCACGGTGAATAAAGAAGCTTACCTGACCACCCTCACCAGTATCAAGCCAAGTAATGCCAAGCTTTCGGTATGAAGCAACGACACTTCCCGCTGGCATTCCCCATCGATTGTTTTTTGCTAAAGAAGCAACCGCCACACTCGGGCTCACCGCCTCGATAAATCGAGGATTCGATGAACTTTTACTCCCGTGGTGAGGGACTAGCACCACATCGCTTTGTAACTTTCCGGGTTCTCTAAGCAAAATCCACTCGCTAATGGCCTCAATATCACCAGTAAAAAGCATACTAAAGTTAGAAATAGGGTCAGTAAGTCGTAATACACAGGAGTGCGGATTATACGCACGTTGAACAAGTGCAGGAGGCCAGAGCACTTCCATGTTTAATCCTTGCCATTTCCATTGGTCACCTCTAGTGCAAGGCTCATATCCGATAAAGAATTGACTACTAAGTTTACGCTGTGGAGAAAAGGCATCTTCAATGAAAAAGCGGCCGCCTGCGTGATCATTATCGAAATGGCTTAGAATCAGTGTATCTATGCTTTCATAACCTCGTTGATGCAAAACCGGAGTGACGACCTGCTCTGCGATACTGCCGCTTTGCCATGCTTTACCAGTGTCATACAGCAACACCTTGTCGTCTTTTTCTACAACCACTGCAAGGCCATGACCTACATCTAATACATCGATACGCCAATGCGGTTCATACTCCGATGCAAGCTTGATACTAATAACGATGCCGAGTAACAAATACCACGCGTACTGAGACATGAACCGTTGAAATATTAAGCAAACCACTATCGCCATAACCAGCATTGTCATTTCCATGCTAATAGGTTGCCAAGAACCTATTGCGTACTGTATTGACGTGCTCAATGGCTGTAATGACCAGTCCACCGAATGCCACAGAGGCTTCGCTATCACTTCAAGAAACAAAGATGAGAACAGGGCTAGAAACATCAAAGGTACAACGATAAATCCGAACCAAGGAATAAATACCAAGTTGTAGGCTATTGAGGACAAACTAAAACCGGAGAAGAAATGGCCACTAACAGGTACGATTAAAGCGCTCAACATCAATTGAGTAAGCAATAACGCTTTTAATCGCTCTTTCCAACCTCCCCTTTGATGTCGAATCAAATTAATTGCGAACAATACCGCACAAACGGAGAGGTACGATAACCAAAAGCTCATACTGTAGGATGCAAAAGGTTGGACAAGCAGTTGTAGAGATACTGCAAGCAAAAGAACTCGCCAAGAAGTCCAGTGCACCAGAGTATACTTCAGGAGAACGTAAACAACGCATACCGACACTGCTCGCGTAGTAGGCAGAGAGAAATCCGCTAACCAAGCGTAGGCAACAGCGAAGATCAGCCCATATAAGCTAGGTAACAACTGGTATTGGGGTAATAGATAACGAACGGTACCGCCCACGACTAGCCCAAAAGTAAACGCCATACCAATATGTAAACCAGAAATGGAGACCAAATGCAGTAAACCACTGTCCCTGAGCGCTTGCCAATCTTCCTTAGACAACCAAGAACGGTCAGCAAAAACTAACGCACTTATTAACGAGAAATGATGAAGGGAAGACACATCATCAGCGACATCGGCAATAATGGATTGACGCAGAGATACATTAGAACGAACAATCCACTTAGCGTCTTTGTTGACAACCGCTCGGGCGATAATATTTTTACCCATCGCGTGCTTTTCAGCATCAAAGCCAGCTTCGTTGCGTAGACCTGTAATCGGCTTTAACGAGATGGATGTCGTAAACTCACTGTTAACATCGAGTGGAAAAGGCGTAATAAGACGGATTTTAGGTTTAAGAAAAGGTAACAGAGTTTGAGAATTTACCGCTTCTATAGCGACAATACCTTCATAACCGTGACTTATTTGCGTAAAAGGGCTGTCAACTTTACCAATTATGGTAATATTCTCCCCTGCTTGAAAAAGGGCTTGTCTCTGAGACTCCAATACATTGCCGTGGACGATGACAACCATAAAGCCCGCAATTGCGCCTATGCTAATTAAGCCACGACGTAATTTGATTATTGAGCCAGTGGTTATTATTCCCAGCAGCAACCAACGCCAATCTGGTATTGTCGGCCACCAAGCTGACGAGATTACGCTCGCTACAAATAACGCCAAGGTCCAACTTTTTTCTGAGAGAGTCATGCTGTCCTATGCCTAGAAAGCTGATAAAACGCTTCATGCCAGATCATGAATTGATCAAACGCCAAAAAGCATTGAAGGTCTTCGGCAATGTGTTGTACAACCCGAACTTGTGGTGCTTAAACCGCCGCTCGGCATCAGGGGCTTTTGCTGTCGGGTTATTTATGGCTTTTGTTCCGCTGCCGAGCCAAATGATCATGGCCGCTGGCTTGGCCATTATGTTGGGTGTCAATCTGCCCCTCTCCGTCGCTTTGGTATGGATCAGCAACCCTATCACTATGCCTGTGCTATTTTACTTTGCGTACAAGCTAGGTGCTCTAGTGATGCGTCTTCCCCCGCAACCTTTTCACTTTGAACTATCGTGGGAATTCATCATGCAGCAAATGAGTACCATTGGACCTCCATTTCTATTGGGCTGCGCAATTTGTGGGGTTGTATCCGCGATTATTGGCTACTTCGGAATTCGAGGGCTTTGGCGCTACTCAGTGGTACGGAGCTGGCAAAAACGCAAAATAAGATAAGACCTTACTGCGTAAAAATCAGCATTTGAGCTATCAGTTGAGGGGCATCTAACAGTTAGAATGAAACGCGATGTTACTCAAGTCGGATAAATACAAAAAAGGACCGAATTCGGTCCTTTTTTTGTTTTTCGCATATTGTAAAACAATCAGCTATTTAGAACTCAGTACAGCCGCCGGATTCAACCTTGCGGCACGAGAAGCAGGATACCACGTCGCAAGTAAACTAAGCACTATCGCCGTCACTGACACCAATGCCACATCTGGCCAGTGTAGTTGTGATGGTAAGAAGTCGACGAAGTAAATATCGCCCGATAAAAACTGATGACCAATTAAGCTCTCTAACCCTTTAATTAACGGAGTCAGGTTTAACGCCACTAAGACACCGATAACACTGCCGACGAGACTGCCAAATACACCAGAGAATACACCTTGCCAAACAAAGATCCGTTTGATTAGGCTATCTTTTGCTCCCATTGTTCGCAAAATTGCGATTTCCGCCGCTCGGTCTTTCACTGCCATCATCAACGTAGACACAATATTAAAACATGCCACGCCAATCACCAGTACCATCACCAAGTACATAATGGTGCGCACGAGCTGAATATCGCGATACAAAAAACCAAACTTTTGCTGCCAGCTTTTCAAATACACATAAACATCAATCATGCTACCAACCTCGCGAACAATAGAAGGCGCATTGAGAACATCGTCAGTTTTTAGTGAAATGCCAGTGACCCCTTCCCCTAATCTCGCGTATTGCTGAGCATCCGCTAATGGTACTAACGCTAGAGAGTGGTCGATTTGGCCATTCAATGTTAAGAACCCTGACACCTTCACGCGCACTCGCTTAGGAGCCTGCACTTTATTTGCGCCGCCTGTTTGCGGAATCATCAACGTAACGTAATCCCCCACGGCGACATTTAGCTCGTTTGCTACACCTCGTCCTAAGATCACTTGCTGCTGACCGGCATAAAAGTTTTGCCAAGCTTCTTGGTCAATAAAATTCGATAAGCTCGACACCGCTTGCTCGAAAGTAGGCTCTACACCACGAACTTCTATCGCTTTTAGCTTACTGCCTTTTTCTGCCAAGCCCGTAAAACGAACGTACGGTGCTGCCGCAACAACATGTTCATGTTTTAGAGCTTGATTCATCGTTTTGGTGTAGTCATGAAGTGGTCCATTAACACCTTCTAACTCGCCGTGTGGGATCACAGACAACACACGCGATTGCAGCTCGCGCTCAAAGCCATTCATTGCAGACAAACCGATAATGATCACAGCAACGCCAACCGCAATACCAATAGTCGAAGAAAGCGATATGAAAGACACCATCTTGTTGCGCTTTTTCGCTCGACTGAAGCGACCACCAATCATCAAAGCTAAAGAGGTAAACAAAACTAGCCCTCCGCAGATGCTGTATCAGTCACAAAACGATCTACGAGCAAACCATCTTGCATGTGCATTTGACGATCCATTTTTGCTGCCAGCTCTTTGTCATGCGTGACAACCAAAAATGCAATGTTTGACTCTTTATTGAGCTCGCGCATCAAATCATAGATAGACAGTGCCGTATTGTGATCTAAGTTCCCCGTAGGTTCATCAGCCAAGACCAGATCAGGTTTATTCACCAATGCACGCGCAATCGCAACACGCTGACGCTCACCGCCCGATAACTCGGAGGGTCTATGTTGCATCCGATGACTCAAACCAACTTTATCTAACAGCGCTTTAGCCGCCTGTTTTGCATCCGCTACTTTAGCACCGCCAATCATCAGTGGCATCGCCACATTTTCAAGCGCAGTAAAGTCAGCCAACAAGTGATGAAACTGGTATACAAAACCAAGGTGCTTGTTGCGTAATGCCGCCTGTTTGTTCGAGCTCAAAGCTGATAGGTTTTGCCCTAGAAAATCAACTTCACCATGAGTTGCGTCATCTAACGCACCTAAAATATGCAATAAGGTACTTTTTCCCGAACCAGAAGAGCCAACAATAGAAACCAACTCCCCTTTGTCGATATCGAAACTTACGCCTTTCAACACTTCCGTATCTAACGAACCCTCTCGGTAGACTTTACGAATATCACGACATTCTAATAGCTTATTCATAGCGAAGTGCCTCAGCAGGTTTAACAGAAGATGCTCGATAAGAAGGATAAAGCGTAGCAGCAAGGCTAAGAGCAATCGCCAACACCACCACTAAAAGAATTTGCAGTGAATCAATCAAGATGGGTAGATGACCACCAAAGCTGAATAGCGCCACACCAGCAGATTCAAGAATCGCATTTAGATTAAGTGACAAGATCACGCCCGCAGCGCCACCAACAATCGCGCCAATTACACCACTGCTTGCACCTTGCACCATGAAAATGGTCATCACTTGAGATTGAGTCATGCCTTGAGTTTTCAATATTGCGACTTCTGATTGCTTCTCCATTACCACCATGATTAAAGCGGAGATAATATTGAATGCAGCGACACCCACAATTAGACCTAGCATAAGTCCCATCATGTTCTTTTCCATTTTCACCGCTTGGAAAAGCTCACCACGCTGTTCGCGCCAATCACTCCATTCCCATCCATCAGGCATGGGTTGGTCAGCAAAATCCGTCACCATAAATGGGTCAGAGAAAAAGACACGCCAACCAGAAACCGTGTCTTTAGGGAAACGCATCAGCTTAGATGCATCCGTCATGTTCACAATCATTAATTGACCATCAACGTCCGATCCCGTATTGAAAATGCCTGAGACAGTAAAGTTTCGCTGGCTAGGAATACGACCAAGTGGGGTAAACTGCGTTGCGTTGGTCACCATCAAGCGCACTTTATCCCCGATTGAGACCTTTAGTGAACGCGCCAAACTGTGACCCAAAAATACATTGTAGTCACCTGCTTGAAGTGACGATAATCGTCCGGCAATCAAATGGTTGCTAATCGGATCGCCTTTCTTAGATTCAATACCGATGAGGTAACCAGCCGTCAGCTGTGCAGAACTCTGAATAACAGCCTCTCCTCTAACGATAGGCTCCGGCTGAGATTCACTCGACATCGCTTGAACAAATGGAGGAGCAGACTCGGTCATAGGCGTTTTTCCATCGTGTTGCGAAACAACGGCATGAGGTAGCACACCTAAAATGCGTTCTTTTAACTGCGATTCAAACCCGTTCATCACAGAAAGAACCGTCACCAACGCCATTACACCGATCGTAATACCCGCCGTCGACATATAAGAAACAAATCGGCTGAACCTATCTCCAGAGCGTCCCCGAAGATACCTTAAGCCAATAAACAATGAGATAGGATGATACATATAAGACAAACCAACTGGTTGTTTTGATATAAAGCTTTAGCGGATTATCTTACCTTACTCTTCTCATTAAGAAGACAAGAGAATCGCTAAATTTGTCAACGACATGCAATAAGTCTGTATTTAGGGCAAAAAGTTCAAGGACAAATCAGCTAAACTTGATAACTTCATTCAGTTAGCGATAATCAGTGCCCTATTTCTCTTTGTTTGTTGAGTGAACAGGGAGCGCTCACTGGCAAAAGGATCGACTATATGACAGAGCAAGAATACTTTACCGTCCATCATAACCTCACCATCAACGTCGAAACGTTGAGTGCGGACTTTGCTTTGCCAGATGAAGAAACATTTGCCTCCGAAATTCCAGCACCATTTATTGTCGCCAGTGAATTTAGTCACTTAGATATGTTGGCAGACAACGCGCGTCTAGAGCTGAAAAACAAAGAGTTAAAGCATGTGATCAACTTGCTTGATACGCAAAACGCGAAACTTAACCTCTTGTTGAGCTTTATGCTTTCACAACAAGATGACGCCGACATTCGATATCAAACGACGCAGTTTGGTGCTAGTCAACTCAGTTTCCGCTCAGATACAGCGTTAACTACTCAACAACTCGTTCGTGTTAAACTGTTCCTCGATCACCCTGCTGCGGCGATTTACTGTTACGCTCAAGTAGAAGAATGTGATGCTTCAGAGCAAGATTTCATTATCACGCTTAGATACAAGATGCTCCGAGAATCTGATCAAGATTTACTGATAAAGGCGGCACTGTATCAACAACAAAAACTTTTACGTCAGCGCTCGATGGAGCGAGATAAAAAATAATTCCTATGACA
Organism: Vibrio sp. YT-16; assembly: GCF_033337405.1. Taxonomy (NCBI): domain Bacteria; kingdom Pseudomonadati; phylum Pseudomonadota; class Gammaproteobacteria; order Vibrionales; family Vibrionaceae; genus Vibrio; species Vibrio sp. YT-16. Next base: position 36,648 of record NZ_JAWOQQ010000004.1, on the reverse strand, counting down.
AAAGCAACGATTCTTTCCGTCACCAACCCTTCAGAGCGTGGCGACAAAAAACAGCTAGGTAATTTGCCGGGCGCAGCTCTACCTCTAGCCATTGCAGAGCTAGCCAAGCAGCATTCGAGTCACTCGCTACTCGTTGTGCCTGACCCGCAAATCGCTTTAAAGCTTCAGGCAGAGATTGAGCAATTCACCGACCAAACGGTAAGCCTGTTCCCCGACTGGGAAACGCTGCCTTACGATAACTTTTCTCCGCATCAAGAAATCATCTCTGAACGTATCGCTCGCCTATACCAACTGCCAAGTCAACGTGATGGCATAACCATCGTCCCGGTCAGTACAGTATTGCAACGCCAATCGCCACGTGATTTTCTGTTGCAACACACTTTAATGGTGAAAACTGGTGATCGGCTCTCGCTAGAGAAGTTACGTGTACAACTTGAAAATTCTGGCTACCGCCATGTAGATCAAGTATTTGGACCAGGTGAATATGCAAGTCGTGGCTCTATTCTGGATCTCTTTCCTATGGGCAGCAATGACCCGTACCGCATCGACTTCTTTGATGATGAAATAGATACCATTCGCACGTTTGATCCAGAGAACCAACGCTCTATCGACGATATTCAGCAAATCCAATTGCTGCCTGCACATGAGTTCCCAACCACTAAAGAAGCGATTGAAGATTTCCGTACACGTTGGCGCACCCAGTTCGACGCACGCCGCGAGCCTGAATCAATCTACATGCAAGTGACCAAAGGCACGTGGCCCGCTGGTATTGAGTATTGGCAGCCGCTGTTTTTTGACCATACCGAGACTTTATTTGAATATTTGCCAGAAGACTCTCAAGTCATCACATATGGTGATATCGAATCTGCGGTCGATACTTTCTTAACCGATGTCGAATATCGATACGACCAGAAAAAAGTTGATCCGCTGCGTCCTCTTTTGACTCCTGAACAGCTTTGGTTGAAAAAAGACGAACTTTTCAGTCAACTAAAACAGCTCCCTATCGCTCAATTGAGCCTAGATAAAGTGGTTAAGCGTGCCGGTCGTCAAAACCTACCAGTACAATCGTTAGCCGAGCTTGGCGTTCAGCAACAAAATAAAGAGCCGCTCTCGCGCCTTCGTCAGTTTAGTGAGCAATTCAGCGGCAAAATCGTTTTCTCGGTAGAGTCAGAAGGTCGTCGTGAAGCACTAACGGAGCTGTTGCAAGGCATCAAAGTTCGGCCAGTCGTACATGGCTCACTTTACCAAGCTCTAGACTCGGGTGATCGATTCAGCTTGGTCTTAGGCGCAGCAGAGCATGGTTTCATTCACGAAGAGCTGAACTTCGCTCTGATCTGTGAAAGTGATCTACTCGGTGACCGTGTTATCCAGCGACGCCGCAAAGATAAAAAAGCCGTCAACAGTGACACCGTTATTCGCCACCTTGCCGAACTAAAACCCGGCCAACCTGTGGTTCATATTGATCACGGTATTGGCCGCTACATCGGTTTACAAACACTTGAAGCCGGTGGTATGAAAACGGAATACGTCACCCTTGAGTATCAAAACGATGCCAAGCTCTACGTGCCAGTTTCATCACTGAATCTTATCAGCCGTTATTCTGGCGGCGCTGAAGAGAGTGCGCCACTGCATAAATTAGGTGGTGAAGCGTGGGCAAAAGCACGTCGTAAAGCGGCAGAAAAAGTGCGTGACGTCGCGGCAGAATTGCTGGATGTATATGCAAAACGAGAATTAAAACCGGGCTTCAAATTTGAGCTAGATCGTGGGCAATACGCAACATTTAAAGCAACATTCCCGTTTGAAGAAACAGATGACCAAGCGATGGCCATCAATGCCGTATTGTCAGACATGTGCCAGGCAAAAGCAATGGATCGCTTAGTATGTGGTGACGTGGGCTTTGGTAAAACGGAAGTCGCTATGCGCGCAGCATTTGTCGCAACGGATAACAGTAAACAGGTCGCTGTACTCGTACCAACAACCTTGCTTGCTCAGCAGCATTTCGAAAACTTCCGTGACCGTTTTGCCAACTTACCAATCCGAGTTGAAGTACTGTCTCGTTTTAAATCTGCCAAAGAACAAAAAGTCATTCTGCAAGACGTTGCCGATGGTAAAGTAGACATTGTCGTTGGTACGCATAAGCTGCTTTCGAGCGACATTAAATTCAAAGATTTAGGTTTGTTGATCGTTGATGAGGAACACCGCTTCGGGGTTCGTCAAAAAGAAAAGGTCAAAGCAATGCGTGCAGATGTGGACATTCTTACCCTCACCGCAACACCAATTCCACGCACACTGAATATGGCAATGAGTGGCATGCGAGACCTGTCGATCATCGCGACACCTCCTGCACGCCGTTTAGCCATTAAAACCTTTGTTCGACAAAAAGAAGAGCCAGTGGTCCGTGAAGCGGTACTGCGTGAAATTATGCGTGGTGGTCAGGTTTACTTCCTGCACAATCAGGTTGAAACCATTGAAAAAACGGCAGAAGACTTACAGAAACTCATCCCAGAGGCACGCATTACCGTGGCTCATGGTCAAATGCGCGAGCGCGAACTTGAGCGAATCATGAATGACTTCTACCATCAGCGCTTTAATGTGTTGGTGTGTACAACCATCATCGAAACCGGTATCGACGTACCAACGGCAAATACCATAATCATGGATCGTGCGGACAATCTTGGCTTGGCGCAGTTGCATCAATTGCGTGGCCGTGTTGGACGTTCGCACCATCAGGCCTATGCTTACTTATTAACGCCACATCCAAAAGCCATGACCAAAGATGCCATCAAGCGTCTTGATGCGATTGCTTCACTGGAAGACTTAGGTGCTGGCTTTACGTTAGCAACCCACGATTTAGAAATCCGTGGTGCTGGTGAGCTGCTTGGTGATGAGCAAAGTGGGCAAATTCAATCCGTTGGTTTTACACTTTATATGGAAATGCTGGAACAAGCAGTGCAAGCATTAAAAGAAGGCAAGGAGCCATCTTTGGATGAGCTGCTTCGTGAGCAAACTGAAGTGGAAATGCGAATCCCAGCGCTCTTACCAGATGATTACATTCCGGATGTAAACACACGACTGTCGATGTACAAACGCATTGCGAGTGTCACAAGCAGTGATGAACTATCAGAGCTAAAAGTGGAACTGATTGATCGCTTTGGTTTGCTTCCAGACGCAACAAAGAACTTACTTGCCGTCTCAGAATTGAAAATTTCGGCTGGTAGTTTAAAAGCGAAAAAGATAGAAGCCCATGATAAAGGTGGATTTATCGAGTTTTACCCTGATGCTGACATAAATCCAGCGTATTTAGTTAAACTGCTGCAATCACAGCCGCAAAAATTTGCAATGGAAGGTCCAACTAAGTTCAAGTTTAGCGTACCATTGGTGGACCGACGTAAACGCATTCAGTTTGTTCAAGACTTACTGAATGATTTTAAACAGAATTTATTACCAACGAGCTAATAGTCGAATGAGAATACTGATCCCGTTATTGCTTCTATGTGTCTCAATGCCCTCTTGGGCACAGCGCCAATTTGATATTGAAGTGATCATTTTCAAGCGAGCAGTCGACGCTGAAAGCACAACAGAATCTTGGCCGAATCAACTGCCAAAAATCGATATGGAAAATGTCGGTAGCCTAGAGAGTGAATCCTACCGCCGCTCTAAAGGCGTGACACTTTTGCCAAGTTCTTCTTTCCGTCTCAACGCGCAAGAAGCGGCACTAAATAATCATGCCGGCTTTAAAGTGCTTAAACACGTAGCCTGGCGTCAAGGTGACCGAGGTAAATCTAGCGCCCCAATTTTCCGCATCGTTGGCGGGCGAGATTTCTCTGATTCTTATCAAGCAGATGGCCGCCCAATCAATGGCAATCAAACATTTTCCAGCGACGGTTACAGTGAAGAGACGGTCAATGGTCCTTTATATGAACTAGATGGTCGATTCCAAATATACGTACAGCATTACCTCTTCGCCGAAACAACACTAGATCTGCGCGAACCAAGTGTTAGAGAGGTGCGTTTTGAACCAACCTCAACTGAGCAATTGGCGGATGACTTAGGTGAAGTAGATGGTAACGTCCAAGTAGGTAACTTGGCAGAAATATCGCCGACAGTAACCGAAGAGAAATTCCTGAAGAGTTATCGAATGGATCAAAAACGTCGTATGCGTAGCAGCGAGACTCATTACCTAGATAACCCGTTGATGGGTATGATCATTCAAGTTCGTCGGGTTCGATAAGCACGAGCGGTTCGACAAAGCGCAGCAAAGCTGCGCTTTGTTTTTATCTGCTATACCTCAGTTATTCCTAACCAACGCAGAGCAAGGAAAATAGCTGCGTTCAAGTATAAATAGACAGCTTTCAATTTACTTACACTCAACATGGAAGTCGTATTAGTTCATGAGTCCAGACTTTGAAATCATTGCGCCCCGCTTAGCGCTCAAGCTCATCCCTTCTGAAGAAGCACATTCACTACAACGATTACTTGCAGAATCCCCTTCGCTGCACCAATGGCTTGACTGGTGTGATAAAAACGTCACATTGAAAACCGCGCAGGACTTTCTGTTGGCAACCCGTCTTAACTGGGTCAAAACTGAGGCTTTTGGTTTCGGTATCTATGAGCGGCAAAGTAACACTTTGGTTGGAATGGCAGCGGTTAATGAGTTATATCATACGTTTAATATGGCGAGTATTGGTTACTGGGTTGCCGACCGCTATCAACGGCAAGGCTATGCCCAAGAAGCCGTTAAAGCCTTAGCAGAATTCTGCTTCGCAAAGCTAAGTTTAACTCGACTAGAGATTGTTTGTGACCCCGACAACGAAGCTAGCCAAGCCTTAATTGAGTCCGTCGGTGCACAAAAAGAAGCCATCGCCAGAAACCGGTTTATTTTTCATGGTAAGCCTAAAGATGGCGTTGTGTACTCACTTTTACCGACAGATCTAACATAAACAAAAAGCCACCGACTTGCGGTGGCTTCTGCATTTTTTAAGATACAACACATCCACACAGAGTGGATTTAAAACCTTAGTGCAGCTTAAGGTTTGGACGCAGCACGCGATTAATGCGGCCGACGAGCATCATCAGACCGGTTTTGAATACACCGTGCAACGCCATTAGGTGCATGCGATACAATGAGATGTAAACGACACGAGCAATACGGCCTTCTACCATCATCGACCCTTTAGTTAGGTTCCCCATCAGACTACCAACGGTTGAGAAGCGACTTAGAGACACTAATGAACCGTGATCTTTATATACATAGTCTTTCAACTCGCGCCCGTTGATCTTCGCGACGATGTTACTAAATGCCTGGCTTGCCATTTGGTGTGCAGCTTGAGCGCGTGGCGGCACGAACGAACCGTCAGACTGGGTGCATTGTGCTAAGTCACCAATAACAAAGATGTCATCATCTCGTGTTGTCTGTAGTGTGTTTTTCACTACAAGCTGATTGATACGGTTCGTTTCTAAGCCAGCGATATCTTTAATAAAGTCTGGAGCTTTGATACCCGCAGCCCAAACCATGATTTGAGCTGGGATCTTCTCACCATCTTTTGTAGTAAGGCCATCTTTTTCAGCTTTAGTCACCATAGTGGCGGTGCGCACGTTTACGCCCAACTTCACCAACTCTTGATGAGCAGCAGAAGAGATTCGTGGAGGTAACGCTGGTAAAATACGCTCACCTGCTTCAATCAGATTGACGTTCAACTTGCTAGAATCAAGATCACCGAAGCCATAAGTGCGCAGCTCTTTAACAGCATTATGTAACTCAGCTGATAGTTCAACGCCAGTTGCACCAGCACCAACAATCGCAATATCGACCGTACCGTTACCGTTTTTGGCGTGCAGCTTTAGGAACTCGTTGTTCATTTCTGTACGGAAACGGTGTGCTTGCTCAGGGCTGTCTAGGAAAATACAGTTTTCACGAACGCCAGGCGTGTTGAAGTCGTTTGATGTCGAGCCAATCGCCATCACTAGAATGTCGTATTCTAGCTCACGGCTTGGCATAAGAAGTTCACCGTGTTCGTCTTTAAGCTCACTTAAGATGATCACTTTACGTTCACGGTCGATGTCTTGAAGACTACCCATTTGGAAGTCGAAGCTGTGGTTTTTTGCATGAGCTCGATAGCTCAGTGCATCTACTCCTTCGTCCAAAGAACCTGTAGCAACCTCATGCAATAATGGCTTCCACAAGTGGCTCGCTTTTCGATCGACTAGCGTAATTCGCGCACGGTTTTTGCGACCTAGAGTTCGACCAAGCTTAGTTGCCAACTCAAGACCACCTGCACCGCCGCCTACAACGATAATGCGTGTCACAATGATTTTCCTCTACAAAAATGAATATATGGGGTTCAGCTCGATGCATGACTCACAAACATTTGTGGCATCCATCCAACCGATGAATTCTTGGTTCTTAGAGGTGTCTCAATTACTTGGATTAAAAAACTACCACCCACTTTGATTCTTTATCTATCAATGACTTGTCAGGGTTTGGCATGTTTATCTGGTACGCATACGACGCCAGAAGTTTTTGGGCAAGTTTATTACTCGCTCTCAATTTTTTTTGATATTTATCAAATTATTTTAGTCCGGTTCATTATATAGAGACCAACTTTGAAGGCAACCAAAATCCGTGTAACGAGTACGGATTGACTACTTTTCGACTACTCTACAACAAGGTGTTCGTGCTACATAGGAGGGAAGTAAGAAAACGGTAAGGAGAACACAATATTCAAAGCGTTAAACCAAGAAAATGTGCCTTTCAAAGAGACAGTGGCTCGGCATACTCAAGAGAAGGAATCGCAGCAAAGCAGCCGATAAAAACGCCGCTTTACTGTCTACACTCAACATTAATAAGTATTTTTAAATGCCTTTATCGCTTGTAAATGATGAGAGATTTTTTTGAACTTATGAGACTGAGTTTCATCCCAAATGATTTGATAGTGTTTTTCTAGCTCAGCTGCCGTTTTCGAATTGTCATGCACTTCATCATCTTTAGAGAGAATCACTAAGCAGTGAGCTTGATTTTTCGCTCGGAACTGATCAACACATTTTGTTGCGATATCTTCGTACTCTTCTGGGCGATCGATTCGACCAGCCATCGTTTTTTCTGGGTGCAAGTTCGGGTTGAACATCACTTGCTTGATACCGCATAGAAAACCAATTCGCTCAGACCAGTAACCACCTAAACCAACCCCACAGATTAACGGGTTTGGGTCATCAGATTGATCGATAACTTTAGACACTTCTTTTAACAAGTGTTGCATGTCGTGCTTTGGGTGAAGGGTGCTGTAATTGATAAAACGAACGTCGTCGTCGATAAATTGCAGTTGAAGAACTTTTTCGTGGTTACCCGGGCTTGTACTGTCAAAGCCGTGTAAGTAAATAATCATCTGTACCTCTCCCTGTGTGTATCTGGTACTTTTATTAAAACTACCACTATTTCCTTACTGTTAAAGAGGAAAATATCACGAGTTCTCAAAACAGTGATCTTCCATACACAATGAGCCTTTCAACTCATACGCACTGTTTAAGTATTGTTCAGTTCCCCACAATTTATAGGCAAGTAGATACCAGAGCATCGCCATCACCAAGGTTCTTGGTTGCCAAGCGTGTACACCTCTCATCCAAAGAGACACATCTTCGATACCTCGAAGTTGGCAATACTGCTTTACCGCTTCATCCACAGGCGCATTCGCGACCTGAATAGTTAAGGTCAAATCAAGCCTAGGGTCAGCAATCCCGGCATACTCCCAATCAATGACTTTCACCCCACTCTCCCCTCGCACTAGGTTGTAACACCCCAGATCGAAGTGACATAGGGCAAGCGGAACAGGTGCAACGTTCGGTTCCGTGCGCCACTTCATGTACAAAGCCTCAAACTCCGTACCCACATACTGACCATCAAGCTCAAGCCAATAATGATCGATGCGAGAAATATATGAAAATGGAACCAAAGGAATTGCGCTTATCGGATATTGATGAATCTTCGCCGCAATGGATAATAAATAGCTTAGTACTAAGCCTAACTCCGTCAGTGCCTCTCCTTCTATCCATTCCACCAGCAACCCTTGCTCATGAATAAAAACTGGCTTGGGGCCAATTTCCAATGAAGAGACTGCATTCAGCACTTGATATTCACTGTGACGAGAAATTGAAAAAGCCTTGCAGACATGACTGGTCGGTCGCCAGATGTATGCAAGGCCTTGAGAAGATTCCAACCGCCAACAGCGGTTGGTTAGCCCCCCGGTAACAGTTTGTACTTTTACCGGAGGCTCCGTAAAGAAGCCATCGAGAGCGTTAAGACTCGGATCTAACTGTTTTGCTTGTTGCCAAGAAAACCATGCCATTGATGACTTCTCCACCCTGTTCGATTAAAGACCGAATAGGCTCTTAGATTGCGCTTTACGAATTTCAGTTTCATCCGCCCACTCAATCAAACCTGTTTCTAGGTCCATTAGGCGCATGGTCATCTTGTAGTATACATCTTTATCGCTACCTGCATTTTTCACAATGCTAGATAGGTTGCCGTAAAGCATGTATTGAGCACCAACCATTTTACCAAATTGGATCGCTGTGCTTTGGTTAACAAGCTCATCCGTGTTTTGGAAGTTAAGTTGTTCACGCACAGACTCAACACGATCCATATCAACAAAGCGGAACTTACCTGAGTTCAACATCTTAGTAGAGATCGTGTCAGTAATGGATTCAGTGTCAATATGTTCACTGGTTTTGTTCTTAATTCGCTCAACAAAAACGATAGGACGTTGGTCACGAGTAATTGCTGCTACAGAGCCCGACATCATCATGCTATCCACCATTTCAGCCGCGATTTTTTGTAAATCTGTTGAGCCAAAATCGATAGTCGTGGTTTCTGTTGCTTGCGCATCGCCGTAAGAGACTTTGTTAGAACAGCCACCTAAAATGACGGCAAGACCTAAAAGAGCAATAATACTTTTTTTCATGAGAGTTCCTTAGTTTTTCAATACCAGCGCATCGTTAGCGCGGCAGCTTCGGCAGAGCCGTTAAGATTAATCGTCTTGTGCTTCTCTAATTTGCACACGGAATTTTGTGCCATTTGGATTCACAGTAACTTCAGATAACGTGACTTGCTCAAATCCTCGCACAATCATTTTTCGCCACGGACCAGGTTTGGTATTCACTTCTAAACCATTGTTGTCATACCAATAAAATCGGTAAAGAATGTGCTGATCACCTTTGTAATTGCTACTCAGCTGCACGACTCCTCGTGGGCGATCATCAACGTAAGTGGTGGTGATGTTGTCAACTAATAAGCGACTACCTAAAACGTTATCATTAAAAAATACTTTTTGCGTTTGGCCATCAATTCGAATACCAGCCGTGTTTTCGGCGCATCCAACTAAACCAATAGCCATTGCTAAACAAGCAAGCCATGCTTTCATTACAGTCTCCCTAGCTGTTTATGCCACACGGTTGAGTGTGCTCCCTGACGAGATACCCATACCAATGTAGTCTGCTGTGCAGGCACTTCAAACTGATAGGTTTGATCACCCAAGTTTAAACTTTGTGTTCCCGGTTTCACGATTTTTGAAGCCGTTTTCACTTGCGCTGGCAATGTTTGCCAACTTCTTGTATCTGGCTGTTCGGTCAATGTGTTCCATACATTGAAAAGTATGTTGCCCACATCATCGCCTTTTTTCGCCGCCTCTTTTCGGATTCGATCTTTTGCCCAAACACGAAGAGCTTGACGGATCACTATTGTAGTAAGACGTTCATTAAGATCGTTTTGCGCCATCGCATTAACATCAGTCAGCGTACTGGAAGGCAATACCTGACCATTTAAAACAACATCGCTAAAACGTTGAGCACCTCGGTTCTGATAATAAGGAAGCGCCAACGAATAAATCGCGCCATTATCGCGACTGTCGTAAATCGGTAAATCAATACGCCACCCTTTCATCGCCTCAACAACACCCTGCTCATCAATAACGATGACTCGCCCTTGTGACTGAGTTAATCCAGAAGGTGCTTTGCCATACCGCTTCTCTAGCATGCGCAAGTCTTCACGCATGCCCAGCTTCTTAGCAGCGTATAAGGTGCTTTCCACAACTTGCTTGTTGTCTGGCATTACAGCGAGTGCTCGTCGGTAATCAACATAAGCACTGTTTAAGTCTCGCGACGCTTCATATAACAAGCCAGAAAGATAGAACAGATAACCATTTTGTACCGCGCTTAGTTTTTTACCAGCATCAGGGTAGTTCGCTAACACACTGCCTAAATTGGCAGACATGCCTTGCTTGTTAAGGTCTTTCTCTGCTGCTTTTAGCTCTTTTTCACGCGCCTTTCTTGCTGCTTCCTGAACTTGATTAGCTCGACGCACTTCAACTAGTGCCCCTTCTAAATCGTTTTTCTGTAAGTAATTTAGTCCTAGATACAGGTGCAAAAAGCCAAGTTCGTAATCGGCGGGATGATAGTCTTGGAGATTGTCGTTCACTGCGAGAGAGCCGACGCTCGTTGCCGTGTCTGACACAGATATCGTCGCACGATCTTGTTGAACACGTACAGCACGATCGCTGCTTTCTAGCGCATTTAAACTTGTTGGGTAATCTTCAGCAAGAAAAGAGATACGACCTTTTTCAAAATTGCCAAGTATCTCGCCACCCACTTCACTTGATTGAAGTTGTTTTGCTTTGGCATATTCCCCTGCAACAACGGCTTGATAAACTTCTTGATTCTGGTTGCTGTAATGGCTAAACAGATTGCCCGCAGATAAATTCGCACAGCCAGAGGCCATTAAAGCCCAGCTCATCAGCCCTAACAGCTTTACACCTAGTTTCACATTTATCTCCACAAATGTGTCATTCGACAGGAAAAAGAAGTGGGTGAATCGCCACCCACTTTTAAAAGCTTAGCTCAATACCATTGGACCTAGAGGGCGGCCGCCTAGTAGGTGCATGTGAATATGGTAAACCTCTTGGCCACCATGTGGATTACAATTAACGATTAGGCGATAGCCGTCTTCAGCAATACCTTCTTCTTTCGCTAACTTTCTAGCAACAGTGAACAAACGCCCCATCATTGCTTCATCTTCAGCTTCTACATCATTCGTTGTTGGGATCAGTTTATTCGGAATAATGAGAATATGGCTTGGTGTGCGAGGGTTAATGTCGCGAAACGCAGTCACCAAATCATCTTGATAAAGGATATCGGCAGGGATTTCCTTGCGAATAATTTTACTAAAGATCGTTTCTTCCGCCATGAGGACTCCATTTTATAAACGTAATTAGACCCCAATTAGTATGCGCCAACCAAAAGCGGAGCTCAATAAAAACAGTGTTCACTTAACATTATTAATCAAATGCTAATTAACGAAGCTTTTTTTGTCGTGTGCGTCATAAAATGCGCATCACAAACTGAATACAATCCAATGAATTTTGTTACTTTTTTAAGACAATTATTATTTTTATACCCAAGTAAATTCAAAAATACTTGGGTAGCTTGTCTATTTTTGGGAGAGGAAGCTCACTTATGCGAGGTTCAGTTATTAAAAGGATGTATGCCGGCTTTGCACTGATCATCATCCTATTTGCCGTCACAATTGCCATTATGATGGGAGGAATGAGTGATATTCACGGAAAATTTGGCACGGTTTCTAAATCATCCCTACCGTTGGTATCGTTATCTAATCAAACCAGTGTTGAGCTGCTTTCTGCCGACAAATCATTTAAAGACTTCCTGACGACAGAGAATAAACAACGCATGGATGAAATGCGTCAGGAATTTGCTAGATCTCAACAGCGCTTCGAATCCACATTGGCTCAACTGAAAACCGCAAGCCAAATCTACCCTTCTCTTGCCGAACCGTTTTCACAGTTAAAAACGTTAGAGCAGAGCTATTTTACAGAAGCTCTAGAGGCCATGGACAACTACGAAGCAATGTTTGCGGCTCAAGAAGAAGTGCAAAAATCCTCACGCCGCTTCCAAAAACTGAATACCGAACTTTCGGTTGGTCTTAAAGAATATGTGGCAGATCAAACCAGCATTTCTGTCAAAGTCATGGCAAAGAGCTACTTTATCAAGTTAAAAGATGCCGAAGTAATTACCTCTGATGCCCTCGCCAGTTCCAACCCTGAGTTTGTTACGCAAGCCGTAGCTAAAAACCGCAAAGCAGTAACGCACTTGAATTACGCATTCCGCGGGTTGGTGACTCAGCTTCCTGAGCTAGAAAAAGCTTTTGGCGAATCTGTAGAGCAATTTACTCGTGACGTTGGTATGCGTGGCGGTGTGCTAGACCAACATAATAATTACCTCAATGCTCGCGCCGCTTTGTATAACAATATCGTCAACCTAGCAAATAAAGTGGATTCAACCATGGCGATTCTTGAGCAATTCACGACAACCGCAACAGATAAGCTCAATGAATCATTGGCAGACGCAGGTGACATATATTCGGCGGGTGTAACGAAAGCCATCATCATTGGCGTTATTGTCGTTTTACTCGCGACAGCGATTGGCTACCACATCGCACAAAGCGTTCGCGAACCGTTGACTCGTATTCTAAAAGTGTTAGAAAGCCTGACTGAAGGTGATATGACACAGCGTATCGATATTCGCTATAACAACGAATTCAGCCGTGTGAGTGGACACATTAACTCACTCGCCGACAACCTTCACGAGATCTTGGTGAAACTCAACGAAGCGTCAGAAAACCTATCGTCAACCGCGACAACCAACGAACGCACCTCTTCGCAAGCACAAATTAAATTGAGCTCTCAACGCGAACAAACAGCAAACGTCGCTACCGCGATGACAGAAATGTCTCATTCAGTGCAGGAAGTCGCGCAAAGTGCGCAAGGCTCGTTAGAAATGGTGCAACGCGTCGAATCTGCCTCTGAAGAAGGTAGAAATGTTATGAGCAGTAATATCTCAACCATTAATCAACTAGAAACACGTTTGAACGAATCGGTCTCCGCAGTTTCTGAGCTACAAAAAATGAGTGGTCAAATTGGGTCTATCCTTGATGTGATCCGCAACATTGCGGAGCAAACCAACCTACTGGCATTGAACGCGGCAATTGAAGCGGCTCGCGCTGGTGAACAAGGTCGCGGCTTCGCGGTAGTGGCAGATGAAGTACGAGTACTCGCATCAAGAACGACTCAATCAACCACTGAAATTGAATCCATGATCAGTAATCTGCAATCTAGCTCGCAATCGGCGAACCAAGTCATACAAAGCTGTATGAGCGATATGGAGATGTCGGTTGAGCAAGCATCAAAAGCGAACAGCTCAATGGAAGAGATCCAGGCGCTAATCATCGAAATCAGCCAAATGAGTACGCACATTTCACAAGCAGCAGCAGAGCAAAGTGAAACATCAACAGACATTGCTCGCAGCATTGAAGATATTAACAACATCGCCGATGAAAGTTTCCAAGCCATGTCGAGTATCGCACAAACCAGTGAATCACTGACCCACTTGGCTCATCAGCAAAATGAATTGGTCCACCGATTTAAGTTATAAATACTTTATAATTAAGAGCATTAATTAGTGCAATCAACTGTATAAGGGCGACTTTTTGTTAAGTCGCCCTTGTTTTTTGTCGGCCATGTCTACATATGATTAATAAGGCCAGCTCATCCCCTTGCACAACTCTTTTCGAGCGGCCTCATAAAAAGGAAAATCTATGGCTGTTCATGTTGGTATTATCGACCAAGACCCAGTGAGATTGGTCACTCCTCTATTAGATAATCGTACGCTAAGCACACATATCGTCTTCATCGGAGACAAGAGCCAGTTAGATATATTTGACCGACTGAGTGCCGTTTTAGATCAACGAGAAATTACTTCTGAATTTTTTGAAATTCCATCCGCTGTTAATACATCTCTGATCAAACAAGCAATTCAAAAACTGGCAAAAGATCTCCATGAACGCGGCGAAGATGTAAAATTGAACGCGAGCTGTGGTCTTCGTCATCGCTTGTTGTCGGTGTACGAAGTTTTCCGTACCTATCGCTGGCCAATTTTTGTGGTTGAGCCTAGTAGCGATAAGCTTTGTTGGTTATACCCTGATGGCAAAGAAGATACCCAAGTCGAAGATCACATTACGATTGCAGATTACCTCACTATCTTTGGTGCACGCGGCGAGTTTCACCACGTTGATTTACCACCTCTTCTTGATAAAAAATTGTATGAACTTGGTGAACGATGGGCCTCAAATGCGCTTGAGCTTGGGCCAGGTCTAGCAACACTTAACTACCTTGCAACCACATGCCGCAAAGAACAAAAGCTTGATGTCGAGCTCTCCGAAAAACAGCAGGGCTACCGTGAGCTCAACATGTTGCTTTCAGATTTAGTAGAAGCAGAAATCGCCACCTATGAGAATGGCGTTTTAACGTTTGCAGATGAAGATGCTCGACGCTTTTCAAACGGTGAGTGGTTAGAAACTTTGGTTCACAGCACCGTGAAGCAAATCCAAGACACCATGCCGACGATCCAAGATCGATCGTTAAATGTTCAGGTTTATCGCAAACTTGGTGAAAGTGAAGTACGCAATGAGTTAGATGTCGCAACAGTTGTAAACAACAAGCTGCACATCATCGAATGCAAAACCAAAGGCATGAGAGATGACGGCGACGATACTTTATATAAGTTAGAATCGCTTCGCGATCTATTAGGTGGCTTACAAGCGCGCGCAATGTTGGTGAGCTTCCGTCCTCTTCGTCACAATGACATTACTCGTGCTGAAGACTTAGGGCTAGCCCTGATTGGCCCTGATGAGCTTAAAGATTTAAGAACGCACTTAACTGCTTGGTTTAAAGACGCGGGCGGTTCAGACGAGATATAGTGCCATTAAGAAAAGCTAAAATTCACAACGATAAAAAGCAGCATTAATGCTGCTTTTTTTATACCTAAATTTTAGCTGTACGCATTTCTATAAGTAGAAAAAAACCAGAGGTTAGCCTCTGGTTTTTTCTGTTTGTTTAAATGCCAACTATAGCGGCTTAAAGCATTTTACGCGCTGCTTCTACAACCACTTTAATTGAACGCGCTTCCGTTTCTTTCAGAGTTGAATGATCTGGAATCTCTTTTTGTGTACGGTTGATGATAACACCAGCCACACAACCCGCTTTTAAACCAGAGCTCGCACACATTGTTAGCAGTGTTGCCGACTCCATCTCGAAGTTAAGTACGCCCATGTCTTGCCATTCTTGCATAGAGCCTTGGAAACGCTTAACAACACGACCAGAGAACGTATCGTAACGTTCTTGACCAGGGTAGAACGTGTCGCTTGATGCAGTCACACCCATGTGAACTGTAGCGCCAGACTCTTCTACCGCTGCTTTCATTGCGGTTGCTACTTCAAAGTCAGCAACTGCTGGGAATTCCATAGGAGCAAAGTGTAGGCTCGCACCGTCAAGACGAACTGACCCCGTCGTTACGATCATGTCACCCACGTTTACATGCGGTTGAATTGCACCCGTTGTACCAACACGTAGGAAAGTGCGAACACCAAGCTGTGCCAATTCCTCAACTGCGATAGAGGTAGAAGGACCACCAATACCTGTAGAACAAACCACAACAGGTTTACCGTCTAGCTCTGCACGGTATAGCGTGTATTCACGATGGCTTGCTAGAAATACTGGATTTTCCATTTGTTCTGCGATTTTTTGAACACGCGCTGGGTCACCAGGAATGATCGCTAGAGTCGCACCATTAAGATCAGCTTCAGTAACACCTAAATGGAATACAGCTTGAGACATAAGTCGCTCCTTATTGTGGCTTATTTTATGAACAATAAGCTCATTAATCAGTTATTGGGTACAGATGCACTGTAGCGAACCTTTCACCAACATAGAGTGATCACAATCACAATGACAAAATGTAATGAAAATGAAATTTCAAACAAAACTGGTATTGATCACACTTTAAGGGGCATTAGATCATTTTGTTGCATAGCAATGCGTGATTTCAAGGACGAGAAAAACGTCTGATCGCATCAGGTGAATACGGTTAAAAAAAGCCCGATACACGAATGCCTCGGGCTATTAATGAGTGGGATCAATGGTTAGGTCAGTTATTTGATCTGCTTGGACTCAAAACGAAGTAATCTCAACGCATTCAATGTCACCAGTGCTGTTGCACCACTGTCGGCTAATACAGCAACCCACAACCCAGTAACACCAAGTAAACTTGTCACTAAGAATACACCTTTCAAACCTAGCGCTAACGCGACATTCTGACGAATGTTACTTAGCGTCGCACGCGACAGTTCTATCATGGCAGGTAGCTCAATCAAACGGTTGTGTGTTAACGCCGCATCAGCAGTCTCGAGCGCAACATCCGTACCGCCTCCCATCGCAATGCCGATACTCGAAGCTTTCATGGCTGGAGCATCATTGATACCGTCTCCCACCATCGCAACGGTGTGTTGTTGTGATAGCTTCTCGACGTAATGCACCTTGTCTGCAGGTAACAAACTCGCTTTATAATCCAAGCCTATTCTATTTGCCATTGCTTCTGCACTTCTCGGGTTGTCACCCGTTAGCATCACCGACGTGACCCCAAGTTCCTTCAACATTGCGATGGCTTGCTGGGCATCTGAGCGCAATGTGTCTTGCCATGCGATCACGCCAATGACCTCGTCATCGTAACGAACAATGACAACCGTTTTACCTTGTTGTTCCAACGTAACTACTTGCTCTATGGCTTCCTGAGAAAGTGGAAAGTCTGCCTTTGAAGGCGTGACCACTTGGACCATTTTTCCATCGACGTAACCAGTGACACCAGAGCCTACTTGCGCGGTTTTATCCAACGCTTCAGGAATAGTAAGCCCCTGCTCTTGCACTTTGGTAACTAAAGAAACCGCTAGAGGATGACTTGAACCAACCTCGATTGACGCAGTTAGGCTAAGTAACTTGTCTTCATCCATATCAAAAGCAAAGACATCAGTCACTTCTGGTTTACCTTGCGTCAGTGTCCCAGTTTTATCAAATGCGACAGACTCAACCTTGCCAAGCAACTCAAGCGCCGCACCACCTTTGATCAATGCGCCCCGCTTAGCAGCTGCCGCCAAGCCAGAAGTGATCGCCGCAGGCGTTGAAATGACTAATGCACATGGACAAGCAATCAACAGCAGGGCGAGTCCTCGATAGATCCACGTTTCCCACGGTTGGGCAAATAGTAATGGCGGCGTAACGATAACCATCAGAGACACCAGCATCATTAGCGGCGTATACCAACGGCTAAATTTATCAAGAAAGCGTTCTAATGGTGCCTTACGGGATTCTGCTTCTTCAATCAAATGAAGAATTCGGTCTATCGCATTCTCGCCCTGACGGGAAGTCACCTGTAAGCGAACCACTTTATCGACAACCACAGCCCCGGCCATCACTTTGCCACCGGTTTGATGTTCAACGGGAACAGATTCTCCCGTTAACGCACTTTCGTCAAAACTCGCAAGCGCATCTTGCAAAACACCGTCGGCAGGCAAACGACCTCCGGGGGCGACTTCTATGATATCCCCTGGTTTAAGCTGAGCAGCTGGTACTTCTTTACGTTCACCATCAATTATTAAAATTGAATTTTCTGGGACTAAGTCCATTAACGCCTGGACACCGCTTCGCGCGCGAGATGATGCATATGCTTCTAACTTTTCACCAATAAGGAAAAGCAATAACACCATTGCGGCTTCGGCGGTTTCACCTAAATATAAAGCGCCGAGCGCCGCTACACTCATTAACGTTTCAATCGCAAAAGGCGTACCGCTACGCGCCAACTTAAATGCTTTGAGCGCGATTGGGTATAAACCAAGTAAACACGTCAAAGTGAATAACCAAGCGCTTATTTGAGGGTCGATCTTAGAAATTACTGCCGCAGTAGCCATTGCACCAGCAATCGAGAGAATTTGGATGTTGTCTCTTATGACGCCAAGCCAGCCTTTCTTTGTAGTGCTTGGTTTTGGAGCATCCAGTGAAGAGAGCGGGAAACCCGTTTTTTGGGCTGTCTGCTCTATCGTAGCTATCAGCTCTAGACCATCAAAATCGACGACCAGTTTTTCTGTTGCAAACAAAACCTTGGCTTGGCTGACGCCTTGTAAAGACGTAATGGCTTTCTCAAGCTTTTGCGCACAAGATGGGCAATCCATACCTGACACAAGCCAAGCGTTCCGAACGGAGGAATTACTCTCCCTTGTGGGATCGTCTTCCTCGCCTGTGTCAACGCTGCAGCCTCCTCCACTACAGCAAGAGCTTTCAGAAACATCAACACTGGCCTGAGAGATATTGAGGGAAGATTTTACTGGCGCACAGCATGACTCGCTTGCACCAAGCGGCACCGCAGTTTTGATTTTGCTAGATTGGCAACCTTGATGTTTTGTACACATAATTTTTTCCTTATTGGTATCGGTGATTTACCTATTGCTAAGGATAAACCTTAGAGTAAGCTCCAAGGTCAAGATAAATTTGTACAGTTCGGCGATAGAAAATAAAAAAGACGCCGAAGCGTCTTTCCAAACCAGTTTAAAAGCAATATTCCGTAAAATTTAAACAGAGAGGTTAAACGGGATGCTTAAAACACTCATTTAATGTCATTCCGATGGCACGCAGCACGTCTCTTCTTGTGATAACACCAACCAACTTACCTTTGCCATCCACCACTGGATACATTTTCGGCTTTCCAACTTTCATCATGTCAGCCAGTTCAATTACTGACATTTCTGGAGAAACAGATAAGACATCATCATGCATACACTCTTGTACCGTATGTGTATCTTGGCAGTGATAACTTGCTTTCACCAACTTATCTAATAAGTCTTGCTCCGATAAAAACCCAACCACTTTTTCATTTTCATCAATGACAGGGCCACCTAGTGTGACACTTTGCATTACTTTGTTTAAAGCTGCCGAAAGTGACATATCTTTCGTGAAAGTCACCGCTTGCAACGTCATGTAATCTTTTACTTTTAATGAATGCATTCTTATCTCCTTAAGGGCATTTTATTGCGGCCTTTAGATAAGTGTCGCCTAATTTCCTGATTTTACTAAATGGAAAGGAGTAATTTTATTTATAGGCACAGCCTATTGAACTAAAACAAAATTAACTCACCGAACAACATTCACTGTATTTCGTTAAACGCAAGATTCAGCCAGGCTGATTTTTCTAGGCAAAATACAACAAAGCCAGTCAATTGACTGGCTTTGTTATTATGTAATTGTTGCGTTAGCTATGTTGGCGGCGCATGTTGTCTAAAATAATGCCAGTCGCCATCGCGACATTCAGTGATTCGGCACCGCCAAACGCCGGAATCGTGATCTTATCTGTCACGAATTTTGCTGCGGCTTCACGCACACCATGAGATTCGCTGCCCATCAACAAAATACCTTCAGCAGCGAAATCCGTTTTATGAACGCTCTCTCCTTCCAAAAACGCGCCATATACTGGCAATTTGGCGTGTTCCAAGTAACTTGGCAAATCCACCAAACTCACTTGTACGCGGCCAAAGCTGCCCATGGTCGCACTGATCGTTTTAGGATTATAAGGATCAGCACAATCTGTACTCGCAATAATGTGCTTGATGCCATACCAGTCTGCAACACGAATAATCGTACCTAGATTACCAGGGTCGGATACACCATCTAGCGCAATCATCAAGCCTTTCGCTTGAGGCTCTTTTACACTCGGAATTTCAACCACAGCAATGGCCGCATTATTGCTCACAAGCGTGCTCGCTTTGGTCAATTCATCAAGCGATGCTTCAACACAATCAAAACGATTTAGCGTACCAGCATTTTGTTCGAGAAATGCCGCTGTTGCAAAAACCTGCTTCACCTTCAATGAACTACTTGCTAGCTCTAGTACGTTCTTTTCACCCTGAACTAGGAATAAGCCATGCGCTTTACGCTGTTTCTTTTGACCTAAAGCACGAAGCAGTTTTAATTGGTTTTTTGAAATCATTAAAGTATCCCAGGTGAAAATGGTTATTCGGCGAGTGTACCCTAAACAATCTTCACGAAAGTTCGGTATCGAGCGGATGAGATTATAAATCATACCTAAATAACCTCAAGAAGCTTGATCATCAGAAGACGTTGAACACCAAGCGTAGCCAAAATAAAAGAAGGCTCAAAAACGAAAAAAGCCCTGCGATAACGCAGGGCTTTCAAAGGGTGGGACCCCAGCCACATCCCGGCACACAAGTCACACGCTGCGGCTGCTTCCTTCCGGACCTGACCGAGTTCACGAGCTATTGTTGCGAGAGGACCAGAGCCCCATAATTCTTTTCGAGAGGTCTTGCCTCAATCGATGGGGCGATTATTCAGTATCAGCTCTCATAATGCAAGAGCAAAAACCTTGAATTTCATCATTTCATTACCGTTTGAACAAAACTCGATCAATTCATTCCTTTATGATGAAACCGTGCAGTCACGATAAGAGGAGTCGTGCCGTGAGGACTGCTTACTCATGTACATGTCTTCATCAGCCAAATGCATCGCTTGCTCTAAGCTCATGTGCCGTTCCCTTTTTGCAGAGAAACCAATAGAGATACTTATAGACTCCAAATCACTACATAATTTGCCTTTCACATCGATTCTACTGAGCTCTCTCATTGCTCTAGTTAACTCGGCTTGCGTAGGATAACCCAGTAATATGAACTCATCCCCTCCAATTCGATAACATCTTCCCGACCAGACATAATGAATTTTTAGTGCCAGTAGTTGTAAAACTTCGTCCCCAGCGCGATGCCCATAAGTGTCATTGATTCGTTTGAAATGATTAATGTCTAAGTAAAGTATGGATAGATCTTTGTTTACTCCTTTTCGATACTTTACTTGCAACGCACGACGATTCCTTAACCCTGTTAAGTTGTCAGTGTTCGATTGACGGTAAAGATAAAGCGAAACACAAATAGCAAACAATAATACAAAGATAAACACAGCTTGTGTTTGCGTCGCTAATCGAATCTCATATTCAAGTGCGGTACGCCAATCTGGGCGTACATCGTACTGAGCAATGATCTTATCAACTTCTAACATCGCTATCGCTCGACTGAAGAAAGGCGCAAGCATGGCTCCTTTTTCATTCGCGACCAATCCAACAGAGAGTTGTGACTCATAAAACTCGCCAATAGCGGTATCCTGCTCTATCGGAACCAATTCACTGAGACGTAAAAAATGATTGAGCATCGCCGTATCCATCGGAATGTAATCGACTTCTTCATTTAGTAGCCCCTGAATGAGCTCTTGTTGGGTACGATAACGTTTGAGTTCTTTTAGCGGTAACAGTTGCGTCATCATTTGATCGAAAAAGTCATCCTTAACTACGCCAATCCGCTCAGATATCAACTGTGAAACATGAGAGTATGTGCTCGGTTTGTAACCTAAACGCTTGACCATCACCGATGCTGGCGCGTAATGGGGCTTTGGAAAGTAGCTAAATGCGCGCCGCTCACGGCTGACCGTTAACGGCGCCAAAATTTCGAAATTACCTTGGATAAACTCATGGTACATAGAACCCCAGCTTTCACCAGGCTCACTAATGATCAAGCAGTTTAAAGCCAAGATCTCACAGCTTCTCAGGACTACATCAGCCGTCATCCCTTCGACACTACCATCTGCGTTGTATACAACATATGGAAAGATAGATTCGAGCTTAATCCGTATTGGTTCATTAAAATCAAGGGGTAATAAACGAATAGAATCACGCAACGCTGCTCGCCTTAATTCAAATTGATACTGGGAAATTTCTTCGCGAAGCTGCTTTTGCACCGCTTCCCCGTGAATAAACGTAGCGAACGTGTCCAACTCTTCAAGATGATGATCTTTTTTACTGATGATGGATACGGGCTTTATCGAAATCTGATCATTGAGCATCTTGGCGTCAAACCCCTCCATCAGCATCGGCTTGAGCTGGTTAATGGCATCGACAACGCCATCCACAGCACCTGAACGTAGCAGTGTTACTGCTTGTTCGTGACCTTGATAAGAGATCTGTTCTAGCTCAGGGTAGTGTTGTTTAAGTAATTGGGCATAAACTGTATCTTTGGGGACGCCAACACGCGAAATGTCACTCAACGTCGAATCTTTTAAACCAAAGAGGTAGGTATATTCGATATTTGTTGGGCGGGAATAACTAAAACGTTGAGCACGTTCTTGTGTGTAAGTGATATTCGCAGCAAAGTCCGCTTCCCCATTCGCTACTGAATTTAGAATGGCATCAAAGCTGGAGTAGTTCACGTATTGAACGGTAAAGCCAAACTCCTTTGAAGCAGCATTGAAAAGAACACGAGTGACGACATCATCCGCTTCAGTCGCGACTTTATAATGAGCAATTAAAGGGGCTTCGGCTTTTACATTCAAACTCAAGAGGCAACATGCAAAAAGCAACAGTGTTCGAGCAAAAGTTGTCATGACAAACTTATCTTAAATCAACCACTTATATTGTGGTTATTATTATTGGAAGTGTAGTAAATATGAAATGAAGAACATATACTAATCTCCATTTTGTTCCACAACCAATTCGATACTCTGCCGCACATGTCACTTTTTACCTGACTAAAAACTCATAATTCAGCCTGTTCATCGCTACTACGTAAAATATAGTCAGTCATCCAAGCCGTCCCTAACAAACAGATCCAAACCACGAAAACAGGGTTTGGCACATCCGTGGTCGGGCTGACGACTAAGGCGGCAAAACCCACAGTCGGCAATGTCCAACATAATAATTTGCTCCAACGAATGGTATGTTGAAGCTTCGCAAGTGCTTCCATTGACGCTAACATTCCCGTCAAACTTAACGCCATAAGAACGGCGTACGGTAGGCCTGCAATCCACAAAGGGAGCAACAAAAACAACGGCCACCAGCTGTGTTTATTGGATGGCGTCCAATGCGCAGCCGACCACCACATCGCCATAACCGCAATGGTTTGAACCACTGTAACCCAAGCAGACCCATCCAGCTTACCGCCTTGCTGTGTGACCATAAGACCAACTTGCAGTGTAAGTACAATAAGACCAGCGGTGAGCAACACGCCTAAAGAGCTTCTACGAGAAAACACCACCATTAAAAGTGGGAAAAGGATCAAAACACCAACCGACAAAGCAATTGGCTGCATTGAGAGTGTCGCACCAAAAGCCATCATCGCGCCCAGCAATACTAAGCCAGCGAACCCACCTTGTGGCAGAACCCACAGCGCGGGGATCATAAGTGCAAGAACGGGAATGTCACCCTCGCTCAAACTCATCGCCCGAACGCAGACAACAGCGAGTAAGGTCGTAACGAAAAATTGAAGTGTCGATAAAATCATAGCGCCTCCTGGCTTCCCCACCTACTTGGTAACTCAACGGCAAAAACTGGGATTGAAAGTCGTTGAGAGGGTCTAGATTCAAGCTTAGCTTGCGTTTGCTTCATGCTGTTTAAGGCTCATCAACCAACGACACTAAAGAACAGAAAATGTAATTCTTCAAAGTGAGTCGCTGACAACACAAGGGTTAAGAACCGTTAGCAATATACAAGTCCAATGGTTTACCATTCCTTAGTAATCCAAAATAGACACTTTTGAGTATGGACCAATTTTTAGCGCAAATCTTTGCTGTAATTCACCAAATTCCAAAAGGAAAAGTCTCCACCTATGGGGAAATTGCAAAAATGGCCGGTTATCCGGGCTATGCGAGACATGTTGGTAAAGCACTGGGTAACCTACCAGAAGACAGCAAACTCCCCTGGTTTAGAGTGGTAAATAGCCAAGGAAAAATATCTTTAAAAGGCAGAGACTTAGAGCGACAAAAAAAGAAATTAGAAGCAGAAGGGATTGAAGTCTCGGAAGTTGGCAAAACTTCACTTAAAAAATACAAATGGCAGCCTTAAGCTGCCATTTTTTGTTCTCAGTACGTCGTATTAACGTGTTCCAACTAGACGAATATCTAATTGGTGAGTTTGTGCTTCATCTGTAATAACACCGTTATGTGTGTCGCTGATAAAACGCAGCTTTCCATCTACCTCAATGCGAGCACGAACGCTGTAACGATGGTTTGGTTTGATTTCATTGCTGTCGTAACTCAACTCAAAAGAAAGAGGAACTTGCTTACCTTCTGTTTCGAATGTCTGTTTCGCCAACACTTTTGCTGGCGCATCCGCCAAGGACACATCTTCTAACGCAATAGTAACCACTGCGTTTGGTGGCAAGGCAATCCGCTCGCGATAAGCCACTGTACCTGTAATCGTCTTCATTGACGCCTCTGTAGATTCCATTTCTGTATTTTGAGAAGTTTGGCAACCCACTAACGCAGCCCCAAAGAGTAGAGAAGTAACAAGTAGTAGTGTTTTTTTCATATATTCCTCGAAAAGAGCATTAAACCGAAGCAATTATAGGTGTGGAATATAAAACTGTCTGCTTCCTGTCATTTTATTTGACAATAGTTTGACTGAGTTAGAATTTATCAAACAATTGATTTTGTTTCATAATTGGAACAATACTATTTCTAAGTTACTCAATAGTTCTTAACTATGCCACTTCACAAGAGTGAGGCTGTTGAGGTAACTTGGAATGAAAGACAACGGTGAGGAGACACAATGAGTAAACCACTACGAGAATTGCTCAGCCTACTACAACTCGAAAAATTAGAAGAAGGCTTGTTTCGTGGCCAAAGTGAAAACCTAGGTTTGCCTCAAGTTTATGGCGGTCAAGTAATTGGGCAAGCACTTTCTGCTGCGCGCTACACCGTTGAAGAAACACGCACGGTACACTCCTTCCATAGCTATTTTTTGTACCCTGGCGATCCAGAAAAACCTATTATTTATGACGTAGAAAATCTGAGAGATGGCCGTAGCTTTAGCACTAGACGCGTAAAAGCAATTCAAAATGGACGCCCTATTTTTTACCTAACCGCATCCTACCATGGCGATCAACCTGGGTTTGATCATCAAAAAGAAATGCCAGATATCCCTGGTCCAGAAAACTTTGCCTCAGAGAGTGAGCTCGCAAGCCATATTGCAGAATTTCTACCCAAACGCTTACGCAAAACATTTTGCGGGGAAAAGCCAATCGAAACTCGCCCCGTTACGGTTATCAACCCTTTGAAGCCCAAAAAAGCAGAACCCAAACAGTACCTTTGGATTCGTGCTAATGGTGAAATGCCAGAGAATCAGCTAATTCACCAGTACCTTCTGGCCTACGCATCCGATTGGGGATTCCTTGTGACAGCAATGCATCCACATGAAGTCTCATTAATGACGCCTAACTTTCAAGTGGCCACCATTGACCACTCTATCTGGTTCCATCGTCCGTTTAAGATGGATGAATGGCTTCTATATGCGATAGAGAGCCCAACGGCGAGCAATACTCGTGGGTTGGTCCGTGGCGAAATATACAACCAGCAAGGTCACTTAGTGGCGACCGCCGTGCAAGAAGGGGTGATGCGCTACACGAAATAGCTCGTGTTCGCCAGACGAAAAAAGGAGTGCTGTTCCGCACTCCTTTTTTAATGGGTATCAAACGATGATTAATTTGGTTGATACTTCATGTTAATAACCGACCATTCGTAAAGTGATTTCGGGTAACCATATTCGCCTTTCCCGTAAATGACATTTGGGTCGGCATAGAATCCACCTTTATTCGTTGCTAAAAATTCACGAACCCCACGACGGTAAGTAATCACAGGTGCTACTAACTCATACTCTACCTTTTCCATCTTCGAGTCATCAATTATTAAGAACCGAGTCATACGAATCGTGCTGCCGTTGGTGCAGTACCCTGGGTCATCATAGTCAATTGCTTCAAAAGGCTTGAGATCATCTTCGAACAGCTCTGATGCACATCCATCAAATCGAGCTAAGTGTACCCACGCTCCTTTTATTAGAGTTTGGTCATCGTTACCCACCGGCTTGAATGCAAGTAGTGCAATCTTACCTTTGCCGTATAATTTCAATTCTTCGTCCGTTGGCTCACGCACTGAACGAACGTTCATCAAACCAAACTCACTTTCTTCTAAGTTAGAAAACTCACGTGCATTTAGCGTGCTAAACAATACTGTTTGTTCAGTTTCAAGCAATGTATATTGATCCGCAACACCTTCATCTGCAAAGCTTAGATACAGCTGGACTTTCTTACTTTCCAACGCTTTGTAATCTCGAGATTCTCCTTCCGAAATGTCGAGAGAAATCCAACGTCTTTTTACTGGCGGGAGATCAAGTAACGTCAGCTCTTCCTTATCAACATCTAATGAAGCGACTCCTTTAATTGTTGAGCTGGATATTTGATAGCTGCGGTTTCCTATTGGTGTACCAAAGTCTAGCTTAACCTTTTTAAATGGTTCAAATTCCACCTTCATTGTAGAAGCACTTAAACCAGGGTGATTCGCTTTGTTAATAGTGCCATTTACGACGATTGTTTTAGCTTTGTAGTTGCGCCCAGTAAGGGTAACCTCTAATTGGTACGTGCCTGCATGCAGGATTTTCAAACGCCCTGTATCAGGAGAAACTAGCTCGACCACAGGGTCTTTTTGGTTAATAAGACGGTAACTTGCCTTCGCAATCCCACCACTCATCACTGGTGAGATAACACTACCAGCGGAGAATTCTACCGTTGGGTAAGTAACCGATACCGGGTTTGTGCCTTGTTTAATCGTGACCGAGAAACTACTTTCACCCGGATCCACTTTGTCGTCCCCCGCATCCGAAACAATAATTTTTGTGCTACCCGCGTTAAGAATTTGCATGGCACCCGTTTGGCTGTTTAAGGAAACCACATCTATTGCTGCGTTGTCTGCAAATCGGTACGTAACTTCCCCAACCGTACCAGAGATTTTCGGCGCAACAAATGTTTGGCCAACCTTCCAAATCTCTTCCACATCGGATTGAACTTCAATTCGGCTCGGCGCGCTCAAAATTGTCACGTAGACTTTTTGATCAGGACCAACGGTATAATTCGCGCTCTCTTTTCTGCGCACAGTTAGCGTCGCTTTACCCGCTTTATACACATGGAGACGTCCTTCACTAAAACCACCGACAACATCTGGTGCGGTGTTATCTACAATCTCAATTTGCTCGTCAGCACTCAAACCAAAATCACGGTGAAGATCAAAACTGTATTTGTTGCTGTATACAACGTCATAATCGTGCGTTGCCATCGGTTGGCCTTCAGCCTTTGCAACTTTGATGACGACATTAAATTGAATAGGTTGGTAGAACTCCCCACCATCGTCTTCAAACTTAAGGTCGTACTCACCCGCAGTCACTACCTCCAACTTGCCGTCAGTCATTCGTAAGCCATTAGGTAAGCTGCTAACTAGATTTACGTTACCTTTTTGCCCTTTAAACGTCAGAGGGATTGAAAGATTTGGTTGATAGGTAAGCGGCATTTCAATGTCTTTTATAACGGGATGAGGCGCGCGATTAACTTCAAGATCAAAACGAGTTTTGCTTGCAGGATAATTACGCATGTCATGCTCGTAAATTTCCACTTCAGCAGCACCAACACCTTTGATCAGTAATGCTTCACCATTTTCAGTTTTAGCGACAACGTCTTCACCACGAATGATTCTCAGCTCATAGTCACCGTAGGCGTTCGTCACCTTAGGGAAAATTCGTCCACCTTCCTCATAAGTTGTGACGATATCCGCTGCGCTGATTTCTTGACGCTTGCCTTGTTTTATATCCACAAAAAATTGCGCTGTTTGCTGTTTATCCAGAAACGCGTCGCTGTAAGTTGCAGTCGCTTCAACCGTTAATCGACCAACATTATGAACAAGAAGCAAGCCCGTTTCAGGATCTAGCAACTCGGCCACCTTGCTGTCTGGTACGCTATTTATAATTTTGTAAGAAATACGTTGCGTTTGAGCTTTATCTAGACGCACTGGTTCTAACGTCAACCCTTCTCGATACTCGTCTTCAAGCAAAGCGAACTGTAATTGCCCCGGAGCTACTGCATGCAGTTTAACCGTAGCGCGAACTTGTTTCGGCAAGTAAAAGTCGTTACCTGAATCAGTAATCAGCACCGATGCCTGACCAACTGAACCTAATGAATATACCGAACCGTTCTCATCAACACGAATCAAGTTATGACCACTTTCTACCTCATAACTCAGTTCGCCTTTTTGGCCACGGACGATCAACGCTTTTCCTTCTGACTCAATCGCATTGAAATTCAGATCACTCACTGAAAGTTCAGTATTGATGCCTCGCTCTACAGTGACAGAAAATCTTGCTTCAGAAGATTCATAAGCAGAGCTACTATCTGTAGCAAGAATAGTCGCCGTTCCTGGGCGCAGAATTTGTAGTATTCCTGAGTCATTAATTTTCACGACATTTGGCGGATTAGAATCAATGACTTGGTAAGATACCGACCCATGTACATTGCTCAGTTTTGCTTCAGTAACCGTTCCCACTCCTTCAAACTTCAACACCGTGTCTTCCACTTTTAATTGCGGACGGTTCTGCTTTGTTATCGTAGTTGGTGTCTTCGTATTGTTCGGCTTAGAGTCTCCCCCACCGCCACAGCCAGCGAGTAAAGCTGCGAGAAAAAGCAAATAGTAATTTCTGTTCATTTTTAGTAATACTTTGTTACATACAAGATGGGGCGATAATAATACGATGTTTTATTAATCACTATCCCCATTTTTGAGTACTTTATTACTTAAGTAATTGCTACTGTATTAATCCTAAAAACAAATAATCAAAAATAGCGACCAAATTACATGAAAACACAAAAAGCAAACGTTTAAATCAAACTCTTCCATTAATTTAGTAAAAATTAATATTCAATAAAATAAAACATGAAAAAGAAAGAGAAAAAATTGCGTTATTTTTTCTTTCGTTATGATGTATAGGATTAATGGACTGCAAAAACAAATGGTTAATGAAAAATAGAAGAGAGAATAAATATCGTTTATATTTATAAAAATCTGGTAGGAAATAGTTTTAAAAGCATAATCAAACTACCTTTTAACATTTAAAATACTAAAAGGTAGAATTAACATTAGATAGAATTCTTATAGGGCGAGTTATTTTAGGATTGGTAACTCTGTTGTGTATTTAATGGACTCCATAGCAAATGTTGAAGTCACATTAGATAGCCCTTTTACGCTATTAACTAACCGCTTATAGAATTCGTCAAAACACTTCATATCTTTGACTAGTACTTTCATCATGTAGTCATACTCGCCAGCCATACGATAAAACTCCATTACCTCAGGAAAGTCACTCACAGTTGTAACAAAATGGTGATACCAACCTTCGGAATGATCAATCGTTTTTAACTGAACAAATGCAATGAAAGATAGCTCGAGCTTTTCTGTACTTAACAACGCCACGCGTTTTTCGATGTAGCCCTCTTCTTCCAACCTTTTCAAACGCTTCCAACATGGCGTCGTTGTCAGATTTACCTGCTCTGCTAACTCATTTAATGACAAGGTGCTGTCGGTTTGTAACAACGCAAGCAGCTGTTTATCGACCCGATCCAAACTCATCCTATAAAACCCACGAAGTGTAGAAAACTTTTCTATCAAAATAGTCATTACCGGCAACTATAGCAAAGTTTTTCTCTCGTATTATAGGTAAATTATTCCCATCTAATGCTTATCTATCGATTTCCAAGGAGAGACGCCATGTGTACTGACCACAACTGGATCAACAATGCAGTGCGTAAAATTGAAGCAGACTTTCAACGTTCTGCTGATACTCATTTATTTAAACTTGAACTGCCTTCTCTTGATGGTATCGATATCTACCTAAAAGATGAGAGCACGCATCCAACAGGCTCTCTTAAGCATCGATTGGCGCGCTCATTGTTTCTTTATGCTATTTGTAATGGATGGATTGGTCCTGAAACCACTGTAATCGAGGCGTCCTCAGGCAGCACTGCCGTTTCGGAAGCGTATTTTGCGCGTTTACTTGGCTTACCGTTCATTGCCGTCATGCCGAAAACCACTGCACGTAAAAAGATCGAACAAATTGAATTTTACGGTGGTAAAGCGCACCTTGTTGAACGATCAGATCAGATTTATGACGAGTCTCGACGCTTGGCTCAAGAACTAAATGGTCACTACATGGACCAGTTTACTTATGCTGAACGCGCTACTGACTGGCGCGGTAACAACAACATCGCGAACTCTATCTTTAGCCAAATGGAGTTAGAAGATCACCCGATTCCTAGCTGGGTAGTGATGAGTCCTGGAACAGGCGGCACATCAGCAACCATTGGCCGTTTTATTCGTTACCAAAAATACGACACTAAGCTTTGCGTGGTAGACCCTGAAA
Organism: Vibrio sp. YT-16; assembly: GCF_033337405.1. NCBI lineage: Bacteria > Pseudomonadati > Pseudomonadota > Gammaproteobacteria > Vibrionales > Vibrionaceae > Vibrio > Vibrio sp. YT-16. The sequence continues at coordinate 6,432 of NZ_JAWOQQ010000004.1, read as the reverse complement.
ACTCAGTGTTTTACGATGCTTTCCAGTCAGGAAATCACTCATTGAAAGGCGATACTGGCAGCAAAATTGAAGGTATCGGGCGACCACGTGTCGAACCAAGTTTTATTGCTGGTGTCATTGATGAAATGCGCAAAATTCCAGACGCAGCCAGTGTGGCAACCGCCCATTGGGTATCTCAGCTGATTGGGCGTAAAGTCGGCGCATCAACAGGCACCAATCTTTACGGTGTGCTGCAATTGGCTTGTGAGATGAAACAACGCGGTGAGAAGGGTTCTATCGTGACGCTTCTATGTGATTCTGGAGAGCGTTACCTAGATACGTATTATGACTTAACATGGGTAAAAGAGAACATCGGCGATATTCAACCTTACTTAGCTCAACTCGAAGTCATTCAAGCAAAAGGTTGCGTTGAGCCAGCTTGTTGCGGCTCAACTAACGCTTAACGTGCAAACTGGACTTTAAAAAAAAACAGCCCAACTTCATGTGGGCTGTTTTTATCGCTGGGTTTTACTTTTTCTGGCGCGCTTCAAACGCAGCCAATTGTTCTGGCGTTGCCGCTGGTTGATGATTTTGTTTCCATTCATCGTAAGTCATGCCGTAAACACGTTCGCGAGCGTCATCAATATCTAAATCCAAACCGAGATTTTCAGCCTCAGATTTATACCATTTGCTAAAGCAGTTGCGACAGAAGCCCGCAAGGATCATCAGGTCGATGTTTTGTACGTCTTTGTTAGCATCTAAATGCGCCAATAAACGGCGAAATGTCGCCGCGTCTAACTTATCTTGTTCTTCTTGAGTCAAGTTTTTGTATTTGAATTCAGCCACTTTCCTTTCCTTCTCTCTTATTTAGCTAGCTTTCGTCACCATATCTAGTTAGTCGGTAGTCATGAGTAAGAAGTATGCTTTAGCGCAACAATTCCCATTCTAAAATCACTACCTTTGATAAAAGCTGATATGATAATTACCATCCATCCTATTGATTAAATTAACATTTAAACAAATCATTACAACGGTCTTTTACCAAGGTTATCGTCTAGTTATGAAAAACGCCATTCTATTATTGTCTGCCTTGACCATTAGCGTGCCAACTTTAGCTGCTCAAGAACAAGCTCATCAATCTTATTTTTATCTGGGTACTGGTAACGTTGGTTTTGATACACCGTATTTCGGCTCGGATAGAGACAATGAGTGGTCAACACCACATATCACAGTTGGCTGGGGTTACCATATAAACCAATACCTCGCGTTTGAAGGGGTTCTGCGCTATTCACAAAATGAACTTAAGAACGATGCTCTAAAAACTGACTTAGATCTTCACTATTACCAAGCAGGTATGTCTGCTGTTGTAACAAGTGATAACTTAGGCGATACGCCGCTGTCACTGTTTGGTCGCGTAACTGCGCTTGGCACTCAAGCTGAAATGTATGTTCCAAACGAACAAAAAGTCACAGATGATTCAGGCGCGCTATTCAACATCGGTGCTGGTGTCCATTGGGATATGAGCAAAGATATCTGGTTACGCGCAGAGTACATTTATAATGTCGCGGATATGGGTTTTGAAGATTTTTACGACAGCTACGAAGGTGTACAAATCAGCCTAGGGAAACGCTTCTAATCGAACGCTTCCGAGCTAACTTTAAACCGATAAAGAGAAGCCGAGGTTATTACCTCGGCTTTTATGTTTTAACGTTTGATTTAAGGGTGCGCTATACGGCCCTTCGTATCATGGCTAATTGCTTTGTTTAACTCTGCTTCTACATGACCTGGTGCTTGTGTTTTCGCCGAAATCAATCGGTACATTGCCGGGATAACAAACAAGGTCACCAATGTCGCAAACCCCATCCCGAAAAAGATTACCGTACCCACGGCAATACGGCTCTCATAACCCGCCCCTGTCGATACGATCAACGGAATTGCGCCAGCAAGTGTGGTAAACGCAGTCATCAAGATTGGACGTAGACGTCGCGCAGCTGCATCAATGATCGCTTTTTCAAACCCAACGCCACGATCACGTAGCTGATTGGCAAATTCTACGATCAAAATACCGTTTTTCGTCACCATACCAATCAACATGATCATGCCGATCTGGCTATAAATGTTCATACCTTGGCCCATAATAACTAAACCAAGGAAGCCACCAAATACACCCATCGGCACCGTAAACATGACCACTAATGGGTTTACGAAGCTTTCAAACTGAGCCGCCAACACGAGATACGCCACTAGCAGTGCCAATGCAAACACAACAGCAACACTCGCTTGGTTCTCTTTAAAGTCTTTCGACTCCCCCGAATAACTCACCGAAATGTCACCCGGTAAGTTGTCGATGGCTTCCTGGTCTAGGTAATCCAGCGCATCTCCTAATGTATAACCTTCCGACAGGTTGGCAGTAATAGTGATGGACTTCTGTTTGTTGTAGTGAGAAAGACGAATAGAGGCCGCCACTTCTTCAATTTTTGTGACCGCATCTAACGTCACTAGCTGACCGCTATTCGTGCGCAGATAAATCTGACTTAAATCTGCAGCATTATTAAAGCTATTTTCATCACCGCGAAGATACACATCGTACTCTTCGCCACGCTCAACATAAGTCGTTTCGCTTTTACCACCGAGCATGATTTCTAGGGTGTCAGAAATGTCTTGAACACTGACTCCTAGCTCTGCGGCACGCTGTCGGTCAACTGTAACCAATAACTCAGGCGTTTTTTCCGAGTAATCTATCTCTGCTCCTTCCATCATTGGTGATTCTTCTGCTTTGTTCTTTAGCATTTCAGCCCAAACAACGAGCTCATCGTAATCAGAGCCGCCTAATACGAACTGAACTGGCTCACTCGAACCACCTTGGAAACCTGGCATAAATGGGAACACTCGAACATCTGGGATACCTGCCAATTCTTTCCGTACTTTGTTAAGGGCTTGCTGAGCCGTGATATCACGTTCGTTCCAATCTTCTAGAATCATGATCACAAAGCCTGTCTGGTCTCCTGCCTGGCCACCAAACGCTGGCGTTTGGATACTGAATGACTTCAGATAACCTTGCCCTAGTAATGGCATCAATCGGTCTTCGACAATATCCATATTGGCTGACATACGATTGTATGACGTAGCATCTGCACCGCGCACAAACGCGAATATCACACCGCGATCTTCTTGTGGGGTCAGCTGGGCCGGTACCTGATTCATCAAGAAATAGCTACCGCCCAAACAAGCTAGAATCACCAGCGGAGCAGCCCAACGTACTTTCAATGCGCCTTTCAATAATGCGCGATAACCACTCTCAAGCTTGCTAAACAAGCGATCAACCGCTTCATTGAATCGATTTGGTTTTACATTCGCTTTCAAAATCTGACTACCTAATACAGGAGTCAGCGTCAGGGCAATCAAAGAGGAGAATATGACCGACATAGCCAGCAATACAGAAAACTCTGTAAATAGTAGACCTACCATGCCATCCATAAAGGAGATCGGTAAGAACACCATCACCAGCACTAATGTTGTTGCTATAACAGCAAAACCAACCTCTCTTGTGCCTTTATATGCGGCGAGTAATGGCGATTCACCGCGTTCAATATGGTGGAAGATATTCTCTACAACCACAATTGCGTCATCCACCACCAAACCAATCGATAATATCAACGCCATCAAGGTGATCAAGTTGATAGAAAACCCAAAGTAGTACGCGGCAATGAACGAAGAAATCAGAGAAACAGGAACCGTAACCGCAGGAATTAAGGTTGCACGAGCTTGGCCGATGAAAATGTACAACACCAAAATCACCAAGCCGCCCGTGATAAATAGCGTGCTGTACACCTCTTCGATTGAACGCTCGATAAATACTGTCGCGTCGTAATCTATCGCAAGGCGTGTACCTTCTGGTAAGAACTTCTGGATGTTATCGACTTCAGAACGAACCAGCTTAGCAACCTCTAACGGGTTTGCGTCTGACTGCGATACCACACCAAGACTGATGTTTACTACACCATCACTTTTGAAGGTTGAATTTTCGTTTTCTGCACCAATGAAGACATCTGCTACATCTTTTAAATAGATAGGTGTATTGTCGCTTGCGCGTTTAATGACAAGATATTGAAAATCTTCAGGCGTGTTATAAGTACGAGCCGTACGCACGGACATTACTGTTGAGTCGTTGCGAACTTCACCACCTGGGCTTTCTAGGTTCTCACTTCGCAAAGCTGATGTAATGTCCGAAGCTGTAACTGAACGTCCAGCCATTAGTTCTGGCTTAAGCTTCACGTACATGACCTTGTACAAACCACCGGAGAGATCAATGGAGCTAACCCCAGAGATCAGGCTAAAGCGGTCCATCAATACACGTTCGGCATAATCGGTTAATTGAGTACGGTCCATCTCTGCAGAACTGAGATTGATGTAGAGCGACGCCTCTCCCGAGCCATTGTTCTTATAAACAATAGGGTCATCCGCTTCATCAGGTAGCGAGCGCTGAGCACGAGCCACTGCATCACGCACGTCGCTCACACCTGTGTTGAGATCGTAACCTAACTCAAACGTGATCGTGATACGCGACATGCTGTTACGAGTAGTGGAGCTAATTTCATCAACTCCACTGATCCCAGAAAGCTGGTCTTCCAAAACGGAGGTAATTTGGCTTTCAATAATAGTCGCCGATGCACCCTCATAACGCGTACTGATAGAAACGACTGGGCTTTCTATATCAGGCATTTCACGAACGGCTAATTTGGTGAATGACACAAAGCCAAACACACACAACAGCATGCTCAGAACCAACGCCGCGACAGGGCGTTTAACTGAAACGTCGGACAGTAACATTAGTTTTCTTCCTCATCCGATTCACTGTCATTGCGTGTCACATCCGTGGTGTTCGCTTTTAGTGGCGCGACAATTTCTTTCACTTCGACACCATCACGCATGTTAACAATGCCTTGAACCACAATCTTGTCACCAATCTCAACACCAGATTCGATCACCACCTCGTTGCCAACACGAGCACCTAGCGACACTTCTTGACGAGTAGCTTTGTTATTTTCATCAATTACATATACAAAACGTTTAGTTCCGGAGTATTCAAGTGCTTGAACAGGAATGATTGGCGCCTTAATAGCAGGAAATGCTAGTGAAGCGTTCATCAACATGCCCGGCTTCAATTGATTTTCTGGGTTATCAAACTCAATACGCACGCGAAGATTCAGTGTTTCGGCACTGATCCGCGTATCAATACCTGTGACTTGACCAGTAAAGGTCTGGCTACCCCATGCACTGGTTTTAGCGATGACTTCCATACCAATAGAAAGCATCGATAAATAGCGCTCCGGTACTTGTAAATCCAGTTCCATGACGGAAAGATCATCCAACGTCAAAAGTTCAGTACCCGCACTGACCATTTTGCCGCGGCTAAAATCGATAAAACCAACAGTGCCAGAAAATGGGGCAGTAATATGGAGGTCAGCTAAATTGGCTTGAGCAGCATCAAGCCTCGCTTGTGCTATTTCAACACTGGCTTTTTGTGCATCGATTTCAGTTTGAGTAATCGCATTCCGCTTAACCAAACGTTGGAACTCTTTTAACTTACGCTGTTCATCTTTTAGATACGCCTTTGCCTCAATCAAAGCGGCTTGAGCCTTATCGTCATCTAACTTAATTAATAGCTGTTCTTGCTGGACATTTTGATTCGCTTTAACAGCGATTTGATTCACTTTGCCAGCGACTTCCGATGCGACAACCACAGACTCCGCTGCCTTTAATTTGCCGATAAGAGTTAAGGATTGATTGATCTCATGCGTTTCTACTTGTTCAGTCACAACAGTAACCGCTGAGCCTCCTCGCATCGCAGCGCAAACCGATGGAGAACTCAGTAATATAGAAAGCGTTAAAACAGATAACGATAACGTGGCTTTCATGCTCATGATATTGACTTCTAAACGAATAAACTTATGTCATTAAACTGCTTACAGTTTATCAGTAGATACGGTGTTTAACGTCAAGTAGTGTAAATTCAAGTAAAAAGCGCGCCTCTCTTCTGTTCAAAGGACAAACAAAACGCTGACTTTCTACCATCTTTGCCCAAAAAGACAGCATTCAACGTAAAAACGTAAGAAAAACGCTTTACAGCCTGAGCGAGTTTGCTATGATTCGCTCCGCACTTGGGAGATGAGTTGGGAAAACATCTTACTAAGTATAAAAATCCTCTGGAGGGGTTCCCGAGTGGCCAAAGGGAGCAGACTGTAAATCTGCCGGCACTGCCTTCGATGGTTCGAATCCGTCCCCCTCCACCATATTCTTTCTTATGTTTTTCCTTTAAACGTGAGAACAACTTGAAAGCTAGGTTGGGAAACTAACTTTTAAGTATAAAACACCCTGGAGGGGTTCCCGAGTGGCCAAAGGGAGCAGACTGTAAATCTGCCGGCACTGCCTTCGATGGTTCGAATCCGTCCC
>NZ_JAWOQQ010000049.1:0-2581 GCF_033337405.1 Vibrio sp. YT-16 | reverse complement strand
TTGGGAGCAAAGCTCGTGTTGTAAAACACAGCTAACAAACTGCTCAAGAGGGATTCGCAACGCGTGGCATTTTTACTGTGCGTTGAATTTAGTGATTAAGGTGGTTTGCGGCGGCTTAGGTATTGCGTTGCTCACCCCTTAGCAGAGCGTTATGCGCTAGTGCATTTAAATATCGAGGGATATATGGATAATGAACTACCAAAAGCGATGGTATTGAAAACAATAGATGGTAGACATGTGGGCTTCATGTTGTTAGCTCCCAATTCAGGCGAGTCGGGGGAATGTGTTTTCAGTTTATCTGCGTCATCTGCAGAGGTAATCGATAGCAATTTAGGTGTCGTTCTATCTGAGCTTAAAGTTTCTGGCGAGCATAAATACGTAGTGGAAACCATAAAAGATGGGTACTTAATTAATATTGCACCAATAGGCCTACCTAATGTTCAAGTTCAGCTTAATCATCAGTTCTCCGGAGATATAGTTACTCATATTGAAGGACGAGTCGCTTGTATTGGAACAGCTGAATTAGTGGAGCAAAGCGCATAACAAACTGTTTAAGAGTGATTCGCAACGCGTGGCATTTTCACTATGCGTTGCTTTTAGTGTTTAAGGTGGTGTGCGGAAGCGTCGGTATAGCGTTGCTCACACCTTAACAGGGCGTTATAACCACGGCATAAAATGGAGTATTTATGATAGCAAGGGAATGGAAAGCTACTTGTCCGAAGGAACATGAAGAAGGGTTTATTGTTTACCTTTACGAGACAGGTATAAAAGACACGTCAGCTACTAAAGGTTTCCTTGGAGCACAAATTCTGAATCGAGATTTAGGAGATGATGCTGAAATCACGTTGCTAACTTACTGGGAAGATCTAGATTGTATTAAGTCGTTTGCTGGTGAAGATATCAGTATTGCTAAGTTGTACCCAGAAGACGAGAAGTACAAATTGAATCCTGATCTCCACGTGAGTCATTATGAAGTCCGCGAGAACATGTGGTTATAACAAAGCGTTTAAGAGGGACTTGGCACGCGTGGCATTTTCAATTTGCGTTAAGTTTAGTGGTTAAGGTGTTATGCGGTCACTTTTGTATTGCGTGCCTGCGCCCCTTAACGCGGCGTTATGTGTTTTCGAATAATTGGAGTTTTAATGGGATTTATTTATGCAAAAGAATTAAAAACGAAATTCTCTGTTTATGGTCACTTTTACGATCTAAAAATCAAAAATGAAACTTTCAAGTGTAGAAGTGTTTTAGAAATTGTATCCAAATCAGTTGGAGATATAGCCAGTTCAAAGCCTTGTACCTTAGTTGTTATGATGAACCCTGGTTCATCTAAACCATTAAGTGCTGATTACGTTCCGAAAACGTATTCTATTGATCAAATAATGTCTAATTCTTGGGAAAAGGAAATAGTCTCTACGCGACCAGACAATGCTCAATATCAAATTATGCGCCTTATGTTGCTAAATGAATGGAAGCATGTACGAGTTATAAACTTATCTGATTTGCGAAATGGAAACAGTGGCAAATTTTCTACTGAATTTCAAAAAGCTAAAACATTAGATAACTCTAATCCTCATAGCTTGACACATAAAGATAGACGTTGTGAGCTGAAGCAATATTGTTCAGAGAGCAAAACTGTAATTGTGGCTTGGGGCTCAACTGCTGTACTTAGAGAATCGGCTAAAACTTTTCTTAAACAAGTACCAAATGTGAAAGGGTTACCACTTGAAAGCCCTTGGTTTAGATACCCTAGTCCATATAATAAACAGCAAAAGCTTGATTGGCTTGAATCTATGAACGCGGAATTAAACACATAACAAACAATTTAAGAGTGATTCAGCACGCTTGGCATTTTGGGTTTGGGTTGAGTTTAGTGTTTACGGTGGTCAAATTAAGTGTCGTAGTCGCGTGCTTCACACCTTAATTGGGCGTTATGCAACTGTCCGAAGTTTGAGCTTTTCGGCCCTCTCTAAAGCAAAAAATTCTCGTTCTACATAGGCTTTTCAGGTGGCAAAAATTTGAAAGTATTTGTGTTCGCTCTGGTAAACTCAGCCTTCGAATTTAGTATTGTAGGAACCGACAGAAATGAGCCAAGAGCAACCCAATAACCCACTGCACGGATTAACCTTAGAAAAGATCCTTGTGCGTCTACAAGAGCACTATGGGTGGGAAGGCTTAGATGCAGAAATTCAAATCAACTGTTTCTACAGCAACCCATCTATAAAATCATCATTAAAGTTTTTGCGCAGAACTCAGTGGGCACGAGACAAGGTCGAAGCCTTGTATATTGAAACCTTCTGCAAATAAGAAAAGTTGCATAACAAAGCGTTCAAGAGGGACAGTCAACGCGTGGCGACTCCGGCTCAAATCTTGGCATCTGTGTTTTCGGTGGTAAGTTGAAGTTTGGTTGCAGCGCGTTGCTGCCCCTTAACGCGGCGTTATACCGCAATCAATCATCTAACCTTTTCATGGCTTTACGGTAAACATCGCTACGTTCTCGTTTTCCGACTGCTAAGACGGTTACAATGATGACATCGTCTTCAACTTTGTAGACGAGACGGTAGCCCGATTGACGCAACTTAAT
>NZ_JAWOQQ010000048.1:0-2805 GCF_033337405.1 Vibrio sp. YT-16 | reverse complement strand
CACCTCCGCAGCCATTTATTGGTGTGGTCTACAGAGGATTATGTCTTTTTAGAGGGGAAAATCCCTAGAACCCCTTAATGGGTTCCATTGATGGAAAGGCATTGTCAGAGATTGGAAGGCGTTCTAGGGCATCTGGCGATTATTGGGAGCAATTATTGGGTTTGGAAGATACGGCCAGGCTAATGCAAATCAGGATTTCAGATCTTAGGGAAGGTGCGATTTAATCAGTCATGACGATCCAGAGCCTGGATATCCTCCTTACGCGGCAAAGTAAGCACCCCAGTTTGGACAATATTTAATCTCCCCCATCAACTCAGGGTAAGCAAAATGTCACTGCTCCACTGATATTACAATGATTTTCACGACATCCCCGCCAGTTGTCCCGCCCGCACCAAATTGCACATTGCAAACAGCATTGAAAGCCGGTTGTGGTTCTTCATCAGTCCCCGTAATCGTGTTTTGCTGAAACCAAACTGGCACTTCAGTATCCGGAAAGGATGCTCAACCTTTGCCCTAATACCTGCTTTCACATATTCATCATGCAGCGCCTGCTTATTCAGCCGGGGATGCTGTCTGAGCTTTTTTACGGCATGAGGACCTTTGGCAATAAACCACTCTTTAACCCGATGTGTCAGAGAGTCCCGTTTTTCTGCCCCGCGATATCCGGCATCGGCGAAGACAATTGCTACCGGCTCCGTAATCAGGCTATCCGCCGCATTCAGGTCATGCACATTTGCCGCCGTGGTCACTACTTTTTCCGTCAAGCCTGTGGCCGCATCAACAGCAATATGAGCTTTCATACCAAAGTACCACTGATTTCCCTTGCGGGTCTGATGCATTTCAGGATCCCGTTGACCGGCTTTATTTTTTACGGAACAGGGAGCGGAAATAATGGTCGCATCGATAATGATGCCCTGACGTAACATCAGTCCGGCCTGCTTCAGTTTCTGGTTAATCAGTGCCAGTATCTGTTCTCCTGCATGATGTTTCTCCAGAAAATGGCGGAAATTCATGATGGTTGTGCGATCTGGCACCGTGTCACAGATCCCCGCAAATTGACGGAACGGCAGGACATCATGCAGGGCGTCTTCAGCCGCTCCGTCACTGAGGTCAAACCAGAGTTGCAGGCAGTGGATACGGAGCATAAGCACCAGGGGGAAAGGCCGTCGGCCGCGACGGGATGACGGATAGACGTGAAGCAGCTTATCAGCAATATCCTGCCACGGCACCAGAACATTCATACGGTCAAGAAAACGGGATTTACGGGAGGAATAGCTGGAAATGGCAGGCATTGTAAACAGCTCATGATAAAGAAAGCTTTATGTTCTCACATATGACGATTAAATCGCACCTTCCTTAGCAGATCGTCTTACTTTATTTATAACATCAAAAAATAAAACTAAAATATATACCTGTTCAGCTTAACTTATTATATACCTTCCTGATGAAGCCGGACGATATGTTTATACTGAACAGAAAGAATGCCAACCAGAATATTATCTTCTGTTATACATGGCGGTTTATTTATTGTTTAATTAAACATATTCAGGCATATTTCTATACCATCATGATGTTTTCACTGGTGTTACTACTGGTATTAATACTAATGTTAATACTACAGGTGCTTTTACAGCATTCTGGTATTGTTTAAAACGACTGTCGCAGCAGTCTTTCTGGTGTTGTAAATACTATTATTGTAAGTGCTATTACTATAAATACTATTATTGTTATAACTGCATCTGGTGTTGTTACTAACTTATTACTGTTATTGTTACTGCTTTCTTTATTACTATTGCTGTTCGTCTTTGCTTGTTTTTTCTTATTAAGGATATTACCAAACTACGGGAGCATTATCGTACAGTGATCCTGAACCATTCTGAAACGAGATTACACATCACGACGAAAAGATAAAAAAAAGCCACCATTCCTTCCGGATACAGTGGCTTAAATAAAGTATTAATTAACTTATTTCAGTATGTTATCACACATCATCTGAAGTGTATTAATAAACCTGGCTGCATGAAAGCCATCACAAACGGCATGATGTACCTGTACAGAAACAGGTAATAATACGCGGTTATCTTCCTGCTGAAACTTCGCCATAGTAAACACCGGAGCAAAATAATCATCATTACCGGTGATATTCAGGTTAAATCCGTCAAAACTCACCCAGGGTAATGATGATATATTCAGGTGGTTCTCTGGTAACGCTCCCTGCGGGAACAATGCAGTATTATGCTGATATTCTGCCATCACCGCATTATAGCCCGCCATAAATTCACTGATATCCGGACAATAACGGCAGAAGAGCGCAGAAAATGTTTCAGTCTCTTTATGAAAAACAGTAAATACAGGATCGGTCTGATCCCAGTAAATCAGTGCATTATCTTTCATTGCCATCCGGAACTCCGGAAACTGATTAACAACCCGGGAGATCAGATAAATCATCACCGGATAAAATTTATAATCCGTTTCCGCCAGTGCGGTACGCAAAGCTGTAATATCGAGTTTTGTGGTCAGGCTGAATCCGCATTTTATCTGCTGACGATAAAGAGCAAAATGTTCTCTGCGGTTCCAGGTGTTCAGATCAATTCTGGTAAAATTCATGTTTATTCCTTCTGATTAATAGCGAAAAATATTAATAATCAGAAGGCAGTCTGGTTGTCTCAATGGGCAGCATCCCGTCCTCCGTAAGCCGCTTGGTACAGAATAATGATATCAGATTCGGGGGCACTGTTGCAAATAGTCGGTGGTGATAAACTTATCATCCCCTTTTGCTGATGGAGCTGCACATGAACCCATTCA
>NZ_JAWOQQ010000047.1:0-2844 GCF_033337405.1 Vibrio sp. YT-16 | reverse complement strand
AAGACAACAGATTGAAGCTCAATTGAAGAAACGTATCTTATTGATTGATGGTGGTATGGGAACCATGATTCAAGGGTACAAACTTGAAGAGCAAGATTACCGAGGAGAGCGCTTTGCCAATTGGCACTGTGATCTAAAAGGCAACAACGACTTGTTGGTGCTAAGCCAGCCTCAACTAATTAAGGAAATCCATAGCGCTTACCTTGAAGCCGGCGCTGATATTCTAGAAACCAATACCTTTAACGCGACCACCATTGCGATGGCTGACTATGAGATGGAAAGCCTGAGTGAAGAGATTAACTTCGCCGCGGCAAAACTGGCTCGTGAAGTTGCCGATGAGTGGACGGCGAAAACGCCTGACAAACCTCGTTACGTTGCAGGTGTACTTGGTCCAACCAACCGAACGTGCTCTATCTCTCCTGATGTGAATGATCCCGGCTACCGCAATGTTTCTTTAAATGAGCTGGTTGAAGCGTATTCCGAGTCAACTAGAGCGTTAATAAGAGGGGGGGCTAATCTTATTTTGATCGAAACTATTTTCGATACATTGAATGCTAAGGCATGTGCCTTTGCTGTCGATTCTGTATTTGAAGAGCTTGGTGTTGCACTGCCTGTCATGATTTCCGGTACGATTACCGACGCTTCGGGGCGCACGTTATCAGGGCAAACCACGGAAGCATTTTACAACTCTCTACGTCATGTAAGGCCGTTATCTTTCGGTCTTAACTGTGCATTGGGGCCAGATGAACTGCGCCCATACGTGGAAGAGCTTTCTCGTATTTCTGAATCATTTGTTTCCGCACACCCTAACGCAGGTTTGCCGAATGCTTTTGGAGAATATGACCTTTCTCCAGAAGATATGGCAGAGCATGTAAAAGAGTGGGCTAGCAGCGGCTTTTTAAATCTGATTGGTGGCTGTTGTGGGACAACGCGGGGGCATATTCGCCAAATGGCGCAGGCCGTTGAAGGTGTTACACCTCGCGCTTTGCCAGATTTGCCTGTTGCTTGTCGTCTCTCCGGATTAGAGCCATTAACGATTGAGAAAGAGACTTTATTCATCAATGTCGGTGAGCGAACTAACGTCACAGGTTCTGCTCGCTTTAAACGTTTGATCAAAGAAGAACAGTATGACGAAGCATTAGAAGTCGCGCGTCAGCAAGTTGCAAATGGTGCCCAAATCATCGACATCAACATGGATGAGGGGATGTTAGACGCACAGGCTTGTATGGTGCGTTTTCTAAACCTATGTGCCTCAGAACCAGAAATCTCCAAAGTGCCAATCATGGTCGACTCTTCCAAATGGGAAGTGATTGAAGCGGGTCTGAAATGCATTCAAGGTAAAGGTATTGTGAACTCTATCTCTTTGAAGGAAGGCAAAGAGAAATTTGTTGAGCAAGCTAAACTGATCCGTCGTTATGGCGCAGCTGTGATCGTCATGGCATTCGATGAGGTTGGTCAGGCAGAAACACGCGCGCGCAAGCTAGAAATTTGTACAAATGCTTATCGTATTTTAGTAGATGAAGTTGGCTTCCCGCCAGAAGACATTATTTTTGACCCGAACATTTTTGCCGTCGCAACGGGTATTGATGAGCACAACAACTATGCTGTTGATTTCATTGAAGCTGTAGCGGACATCAAGCGCGATTTGCCACACGCGATGATTTCCGGTGGCGTGTCGAACGTGTCTTTCTCCTTCCGCGGTAATAACTACGTTCGTGAAGCTATCCATGCTGTGTTCCTCTATCACTGTTTTAAAAATGGTATGGATATGGGGATCGTAAACGCGGGTCAACTTGAAATTTATGACAACGTTCCGGAAAAAGTACGAGAAGCGGTAGAAGACGTTGTGCTTAACCGTCGAGATGACGCTACAGAAAGATTGTTGGATATCGCGGCTGAGTACGCAGATAAAGGCGTTGGCAAAGAAGAAGATGCCTCTGCGCTTGAGTGGCGAACTTGGCCTGTCGCAAAACGTTTAGAGCATGCGTTAGTTAAAGGGATCACAGAGTTCATCGTTGCAGACACTGAAGAAGCACGTGTGAATGCGGCAAAACCACTGGAAGTGATTGAAGGTCCTTTGATGGATGGCATGAACGTGGTGGGGGACCTATTTGGTGAAGGTAAGATGTTCTTACCTCAAGTAGTGAAATCTGCACGTGTAATGAAGCAAGCTGTCGCACATTTAGAGCCTTTTATTAACGCCGAAAAACAATCTGGTAGCAGTAACGGAAAAATTTTGTTGGCGACAGTGAAGGGTGACGTGCACGACATCGGCAAAAACATTGTAGGCGTTGTACTGCAGTGTAATAACTACGAGATCATCGATCTTGGCGTGATGGTACCGTGTGAAAAGATCTTAAAAGTCGCGCTAGAAGAGAACGTTGATATTATCGGTTTGTCAGGGTTGATTACCCCATCTCTGGATGAAATGGTTCATGTTGCTAAAGAGATGGAACGTCTCAATTTTGATCTTCCGCTTCTGATTGGCGGGGCTACCACATCCAAAGCGCACACCGCCGTTAAGATTGAGCAGAACTACAAAAATCCGGTGGTTTACGTAAACAATGCGTCGCGCGAAGTAGGGGGTTGTTCGTCATTACTCTCCGATGAACGTCGACCTGCCTTTATAGAAAAACTGGATGCGGATTATGAGCGTGTTCGTGACCAACACAATCGTAAGAAGCCGCGTACTAAGCCTGTCACTTTAGAACAAGCGCGTGCAAACAAAGTCGCGATACAGTGGGATGCATACACCCCACCAGTTCCTGCATAACCAGGCCTCCACATTTTTGATGATTCTGATGTCGAAACCTTACGCAAGTATATCGACTGGACGCCGTTTTT
>NZ_JAWOQQ010000046.1:0-2951 GCF_033337405.1 Vibrio sp. YT-16 | reverse complement strand
CATTGAGTCCATCAAAACCCCTTGGGTGTTGTATGGTTAAGCCTCACGGGCAATTAGTACAGGTTAGCTCAACGCCTCACAACGCTTACACACCCTGCCTATCAACGTCGTAGTCTACGACAACCCTTTAGGATACTTAAAGTATCAGGGAGAACTCATCTCAAGGCTCGCTTCCCGCTTAGATGCTTTCAGCGGTTATCGATCCCGAACTTAGCTACCGGGCAATGCGTCTGGCGACACAACCCGAACACCAGAGGTTCGTCCACTCCGGTCCTCTCGTACTAGGAGCAGCCCCTTTCAATTCTCCAACGCCCACGGCAGATAGGGACCGAACTGTCTCACGACGTTCTAAACCCAGCTCGCGTACCACTTTAAATGGCGAACAGCCATACCCTTGGGACCGACTTCAGCCCCAGGATGTGATGAGCCGACATCGAGGTGCCAAACACCGCCGTCGATATGAACTCTTGGGCGGTATCAGCCTGTTATCCCCGGAGTACCTTTTATCCGTTGAGCGATGGCCCTTCCATTCAGAACCACCGGATCACTATGACCTGCTTTCGCACCTGCTCGAATTGTCATTCTCGCAGTCAAGCGGGCTTATGCCATTGCACTAACCTCACGATGTCCAACCGTGATTAGCCCACCTTCGTGCTCCTCCGTTACGCTTTGGGAGGAGACCGCCCCAGTCAAACTACCCACCAGGCACTGTCCGCAACCCCGATAAGGGGTCGACGTTAGAACATCAACACTACAAGGGTGGTATTTCAAGGACGGCTCCACGCAATCTAGCGACTGCGCTTCAAAGCCTCCCACCTATCCTACACATGTAGGGTCAATGTTCAGTGCCAAGCTGTAGTAAAGGTTCACGGGGTCTTTCCGTCTAGCCGCGGGTACACTGCATCTTCACAGCGATTTCAATTTCACTGAGTCTCGGGTGGAGACAGCGTGGCCATCATTACGCCATTCGTGCAGGTCGGAACTTACCCGACAAGGAATTTCGCTACCTTAGGACCGTTATAGTTACGGCCGCCGTTTACCGGGGCTTCGATCAAGAGCTTCGACCGAAGTCTAACCCCATCAATTAACCTTCCGGCACCGGGCAGGCGTCACACCGTATACGTCATCTTGCGATTTTGCACAGTGCTGTGTTTTTAATAAACAGTTGCAGCCACCTGGTATCTGCGACTCTCAATAGCTCCATCCGCGAGGGACTTCACCGTCGAGAGCGTACCTTCTCCCGAAGTTACGGTACCATTTTGCCTAGTTCCTTCACCCGAGTTCTCTCAAGCGCCTTGGTATTCTCTACCCGACCACCTGTGTCGGTTTGGGGTACGATTCCTTACAATCTGAAGCTTAGAGGCTTTTCCTGGAAGCATGGCATCAATGACTTCACACCCGTAGGTGCTCGACGTCGTGTCTCAGCCTTAGAAAGAGCCGGATTTACCTAACTCTTCAGCCTACGCACTTGAACCTGGACAACCGTCGCCAGGCCCACCTAGCCTTCTCCGTCCCCCCATCGCAATTGTAAGAAGTACGGGAATATTAACCCGTTTCCCATCGACTACGCCTTTCGGCCTCGCCTTAGGGGTCGACTTACCCTGCCCCGATTAACGTTGGACAGGAACCCTTGGTCTTCCGGCGAGGAGGTTTTTCACCCCCTTTATCGTTACTCATGTCAGCATTCGCACTTCTGATACGTCCAGCATGCGTTACCACACACCTTCAACCGCTTACAGAACGCTCCCCTACCCAATGCACTAAAGTGCATTGCCGCAGCTTCGGTTTACTACTTAGCCCCGTTACATCTTCCGCGCAGGCCGACTCGACCAGTGAGCTATTACGCTTTCTTTAAATGATGGCTGCTTCTAAGCCAACATCCTGGCTGTCTGAGCCTTCCCACATCGTTTCCCACTTAGTAGTAATTTGGGACCTTAGCTGGCGGTCTGGGTTGTTTCCCTCTCCACGACGGACGTTAGCACCCGCCGTGTGTCTCCCGGATAGTACTTACTGGTATTCGGAGTTTGCAAAGGGTTGGTAAGTCGGGATGACCCCCTAGCCTTAACAGTGCTCTACCCCCAGTAGTATTCGTCCGAGGCGCTACCTAAATAGCTTTCGGGGAGAACCAGCTATCTCCAGGTTTGATTGGCCTTTCACCCCTAGCCACAAGTCATCCGCTAATTTTTCAACATTAGTCGGTTCGGTCCTCCAGTTGATGTTACTCAACCTTCAACCTGCCCATGGCTAGATCACCTGGTTTCGGGTCTATATCCAGAGACTGAACGCCCAGTTAAGACTCGGTTTCCCTACGGCTCCCCTAGATGGTTAACCTTGCCACTGAATATAAGTCGCTGACCCATTATACAAAAGGTACGCAGTCACAGGACAAAGCCTGCTCCTACTGCTTGTACGTACACGGTTTCAGGTTCTATTTCACTCCCCTCACAGGGGTTCTTTTCGCCTTTCCCTCACGGTACTGGTTCACTATCGGTCAGTCAGTAGTATTTAGCCTTGGAGGATGGTCCCCCCATATTCAGACAGGATATCACGTGTCCCGCCCTACTCGATTTCACTGAACACACGTCGTCAACTACGGGACTATCACCCTGTATCGTCGGCCTTTCCAGGCTGTTCGTCTAACGCGTGTAAAGCTTAAGGGCTAGTCCAATTTCGCTCGCCGCTACTTTCGGAATCTCGGTTGATTTCTTTTCCTCGGGGTACTTAGATGTTTCAGTTCCCCCGGTTCGCCTCGTTATGCTATGTATTCACATAACGATACTTACTTATGTAAGTGGGTTTCCCCATTCGGAAATCCCAGACTCAAATGGTTTTTACTACCTAATCTGGGCTTATCGCAAGTTAATACGTCCTTCATCGCCTCTGACTGCCAAGGCATCCACCGTGTACGCTTAGTCACTTAACCATACAACCCGAAGGAGTTTCGAGTTGAT
>NZ_JAWOQQ010000045.1:0-3225 GCF_033337405.1 Vibrio sp. YT-16 | reverse complement strand
GTTACTAACATGAGTCATCCTCAGACGATACAATAATACTAAAAAGTAAAACTAATAATAACAATAATGAAATAAGCAAAAATAATATTAAAATCATATTGAAATTTTTAAATCTATTTACAGAGTGGAATGGTAGCCTAATAGATAACTTAGATAATATTTATTATTGTTTAGACACTTTATTATTGCTTAGATACTATTTAGCCTATTATTGTATTTACTTTTAGCATGTTCTACTTTTGAGTAATTTTCGAGAAGTTATGATAAAAAAAAAAAAAAATTACAGACTATTGAGACAACCTCTTCAGTGTCTCATGTCAATTAATTAACACTATTTGTCGGCTTTTTATAATGCCTATTTTTGCTCCTGTCTCCAGTTGAGAGTGGTGATTTGCTCAATACATTCTACAATAATAATTAGATTAACATTTGGTCTATAATATTGTTGGCTATATTACGCATTTTAATAAAAAAACGGAAGAATAAATGAAATAAACACCGAAATAATTACTTTTTTTTATTGATACTCCTCTCTGACACACACATACACACACACACACACACACTGTACACGCGATTGAATGAATGAATGAATGAACGAGTGAACATTAGAAGTGGTTCAACCGCAGTCCCGCCGGCTGTTGTGGTCACACTGAGATCACATTTGTTTTTTATTACAAACAAAATGTTTTATATTGACCGTATGAATGGTTTCGTTTTCAAATAAATATTTGGAAACGAAAATGTATGCTTTGGTGTACTTTTACAGAGTTTTGCAATATGTATATAGCCTACCTGTATCAAAATGTATAATTTTCAGCAGCGGTTTGTGTGACAGCTGCCACGGTCGGAGGTATAACCAGCAGGGCAGCCGCTGGTTCTGTGGCGCTGGCTTGGGGTCCGCTCTCCCCTGGTGGAGTGGAGGGTGGCCGGGTTGCCAGGGGCAGACGGCTCCATGTGATGGTGTTTCCTCTCTGGTTCTTCCGTGCTCAGCCTTATTTTTATCTTCTTCTTTATTTATTTAGGGACCTCGGCCTGAAAGGGCGAGGACCCTCTTGTTTTTGTAGCGTTTATTATTATTATTATTATTATTATTGTTTCTTTCTTTCTTTCTGCGTACGCGACTTTCAACTGGAAATTTTTCCCCTAAACATGCTCTCAACCTCACCAAAATTGGCACGCATGTCAGGACTGGCGAAAAATTTTATAAAATGAAAAAATTAATCTGAAAAGTGCCAAAATGGGCTCTCTAGCGCCACCTATCAGTCTAGACCACTAAAATGGCCGCTGCAGCCAGTAGGAACGTCGTAGGAAGATCGAACCAAAACAGCCGTGTTCGTCTCATCAAGACCTACAAATCACGCACTCGCACCCATGACCTAAATCCAACAGGAAGTGAGATAATTCCTTTCAAAGTAAGATTTTTCCGAAAAAAAAAAAATTCCTTTAAAAATCAAAGGGTCTGACACCGTTTATCGTATCGGCTTCAAACTCGCACACATTATTCTTCATTGTGTCCTTATCAATTATTGTGCGTAACTTTTTCAATCCTCAAATGGTTTGGATGTAATGGCGCGTCACAGGTGATGTGCTCCCAACCCTCCTGAGGATTTGTTGTGCCACCTGGACACACGAAAATGCCCGCAGTGACGGGTAGGAACCACTTAGAAAGACCAAACCAAAACTGTCTCGTTCGTCTCATCAAGACCTACAAATGTCGTGCTGCAACCCCTGACCTAACTCCAACAGGAAGTGCGCAGTTGTTATTTGAATGTAAGGTGACGTTTTGGACAAATTCTGTCAAACAAAAATTATTTGCTCCTACACCGTTTATCATAACTGCTTCAAACTTGCACAAATTACAGCTCTACCCCTGCTGAACATTACTTGTGAAGGACTTTGTCATAACTTGAACGGTTTGGATTTAAGAAGCGTTAGAAGGTGCAGGACACAACTCCTCATGATGATCTCTGGAAGAAAAGATGAGGGCCAACACACTGTAAACTTGTGATTAAGGTGACATTTTTCAGTCCATAGACATACAAGCTTTATATGTTTGCGTTCAGAACAAATTTATCTATCTGGTGATGCTTTCAGATTGAAGATGGGACCCACGGTTTGGAATCTGGAAGGATTTGTTTGAGAAAGTTTCAAGCCATTCTGCTGTCTGTGAGAGTTGCAACTGTCATTCATTAGCATAACAAAGGCTTCACTGACAGTCTGTGTGTCAAAGTGAAGTGTGTGTGGTCACACAGACATGACAGTATAACATTTACCTAACTCATTCCTAAAACTTTGAAAGAAATGCCTGATACCAAAAACCTGTAAATACAAGATATCCTGGTGAAACTCTTTCACCTTATGAAGAACTGGAATACATGCAGTCCTGCTCACTTTCTCCACTGACATTAACTAGTATATATTTGTGTGTGATTGCTGCACTTAGATCCTCAAAGCAGTTAGTACATATCAGTCAAGCTTTCACTAGGTCACATGATTTCAAATGAATATGGATGTGTTGTTTGATCATCACACATGTCAAAGTTTCATTAGGTCACATGGCTTATGTCCACAACTTTCAAAATATACGCTCACACCACCTTCATAAGAACCCTGTATTTTTAAACCTGCGGGCCCCCTTATAAAACATCACACCTGTCCCCTTCGGGACGGTGTGAACAACTAAAAAATATGAAATATTAATATATTTCTCGACATTTTTTTTGCTTAAATCTTTGAACCAACTTGTACTCAGATTATGCATATTAAATATTCATTCATTTTGAGGATTTTCACAATTTATTTGTCATTTTATTTACATGAAGTCACTGTTAATTGAATGAAAAAAAAACATGAATTAAGATTAACTATATAATAAATGTTGGATGTTTTTTTATTTTATTTATCACAGTCTGTGATATGTGAATGATAAATAACAACACCAATTTTGATGCATTATCATTTTTGGGGGCAGTTTCTATTTTTCAATAAAAATAGACACTGTTCCCCTTCAGGACTTTTTTTGTCTTTGTTGAAAAACAACCATAAAAATATTAATTTTTTTTATTTTTTATTTTTAACTCCTAGTCAGAGTATACATACCAAATATTCATTGTGGGTGTATGTATGAGAGAGAAAGACAGGGAGATATATTATATATATATATATATATATATATGTATAGAGAGAGAGAGAGAGAGAGAGACATGGAGAAAAAAATAATGT
>NZ_JAWOQQ010000044.1:0-3354 GCF_033337405.1 Vibrio sp. YT-16 | reverse complement strand
AGTGTTGGCACTGAAGAAATTCGTATAACAAATTGTTCAAGAGTGATTCGGCACGCGTGGCATTTTTACTATGCGTTGGTTTTAGTGGTTAAGGTGTTATGCGGAACCTTCGGTATTGCGTGCCTCACACCTTAACAAGGCGTTATGTGATAAAGAAATAAAGTTACTTACTAGGAATGTAAAATGAAGTTAGAAGTTGTTGGCATTATATTTTTCTTCGCTGGACTAATTAATATTGGTATTTTGCGAAAAATGAGTAAATTGGCGTGGAGGCATCCTTTGATGTTCTGTTACTACAGTCTTACTTTAATGGGGCTAAGTCTATCTATATCTCCAATGGTCCAGAAGTTCTCTCTGGCTGCTTCATTACTTTTGGCATTAATAACAGTATTGATGTTGCCTTCAAAAGCAATTTTGAAGGCAATAGATGACAAGTCAGATGAATTAAAAAAGCAAAGTAAGGCTGTTACATTTTATGGCATCGTAAAAAATAAGGCTGTTACATTTTATGGCATCGTAAAAAATAAGGCTGTTAAATTACGTGGCATCTGACGAAACAAGCCAGAGTAGTAATAAGCACATAACAAAGCATTTAAGAGTGATTCGCAACGCTTGGCAGTTTCGCTTCGCTCAAGTATAGCCAAGCGCCGCTCACACCTTAATGCGGCGTTAGGCGAATGGAGTCAGTAATGAGATTTTTGATTGTTATTCTGGGGATGTTTTCTGCATTAACAGCGACGGCAGAAGAGACTCGATGTGGATGGCTTGAAAACCCTTCTCCTGCCAATATGTGGTTGATTGATCGCGATGGCTCGTGGGATATATCAGTCCAAGGTACTTCAAATGCATTGGACGATAAATCGATGGAACTGCTTTATCAAGCGACTGCAAATGAAAATGAATTTGTTAGAACAAATCGAAACTATGGTTTTAGTTGTGCTTGTTTAACAGTGGACGTAGACCAAGAGAAAAATTCGATTACAACAATCTATAAATCCAAGCAGTTACCTTTGAAGCAGTGTTTAGAGGACATATCCATAACGAAAGATATTCCACTTCCTTTTAAGTAATTCGCCTAACAAATTGTTCAAGAGGGATTCGCAACGCGTGGCACTTTTACTATGCGTTAGTTTTAGTGACTAAGGTGGTATGCGGCGGCTTCGGTATTGCGTTGCTCACCCCTTAACAAGGCGTTATGTGTCAGAGAGAGATTATGAGATTTTTGCAACTATTTATCTTGATCTTAGTATCAGGGTGTTCAAGTTCTGTAGAAAACACTTACTCATCGGAATATTTAGATCTAGAGCCAATAGAGTTTGTATCGCCGAGATACCCTAAAGTTGCAGTAGAGAATAACCTGTCAGGGTATGTGGTCATGACGTTTAACATTACTAAAAATGGAGATGTGGCTGATATTGTTGTAATCGATTCCACCCCAAAGGGGATCTTTGAAAAGGTAGCTGTACAAGCATTGTCCAAATGGAAATATGAGCCACTTGAAGATGTTGATCTTATTGCTCAAAAACAAAAATTAGTCTTTAAAATCTAACACATAACAAATTGTTTAAGAGTGATTCGGCACGCGTGGCTTTTTAACCATGCGTTAGGTTTAGGGTTTAAGGTGGTATGCGGAGGCTACGGTATTGCGTGCCTCACACCTTAACAAGGCGTTAGAGCGCAGGAGAAAAAATATGAATATGACGGATACAATTGAATACATTTCATATCTTATCGGTGGCATTATTATCGCTCCCTTCGGCTTTATGTTGTTTAAAGAATTCATAGGTAAAGATCGCAAGACGGTCACAGATGAAGTCACATCTACGGTAGGAGACGAATCGAGAAAGTTTCTGGGTGGTAGATATGGTGATGCAGTTGTAGGTCAGTTTGTCGAGTTTAAACTGATAATAGCGATAGGTTTGCCAGTAGTTCTATTTCTAGGGATCTCTTCCTTGGTAAATTCTCTTTTGAAAGTTCTGTTCAATCTGTGAGTTGCGCTCTAACAAACTGTTCAAGAGGGATTCGCAACGCGTGGCATTTTTACTATGCGTTGGTTTTAGTGTTTAAGGTGGTATGCGGTGGCATCGGTATTGCGTTGCTCACCCCTTAACAGGGCGTTATAGCGCTCGATAAAATTGAATATGGATGGTCATGGATAATATCGAAAAAGAGCTTTATCAAGCAGCAATAGAACTAGTAAATATGCGATATCCTTCTGGTTGGGGTGGTGCTGCGGCTGTTAGAACAGAGTCAGGAAAAATATTAACAAGTATTGCTCCTGATACTAAAAATGATGCTCTTTCATTATGCATGGAAGTGGGAGCGTATTTAGAGGCTCACAAACTCAATGAGCGAGTGACTCACTCATTATGCCTGTGTCGTGAGAATGAGAACGATGAATTTCTAATCTTGTCACCATGCGGAGTTTGCCAGGAGCGCCTTGTCCACTGGGGTGGGGACGTCAAAGCAGCAATAACAACTTCAGAGAATGCATTGGTTTTCAAAACTATACGAGAATTAATGCCTCATCATTGGTCACTTGTAAACGGCAAAGCGCTATAACAAACTGTTTAAGAGTGATTCGCAACGCGTGGCATTTTTACTATACGTTGCGTTTAGTGTTTAAGGTGGTCTGCGGTGGCGTCGGTATTGCGTCGCTCACACCTTAACAGGGCGTTAGCACTATCTCGATATATGGAGTCATCTTGAAAAATAAATTAGAACTACTTGGATATAGATTTGAGATAACAGGTCTAGTATTTGCTGTTTTAGCCGTCGTTTGGCAAGCAAATTTTTCTGGGTGGTGGGACACTGAAAGAGTTGAATGGCAATATTCAATTCAGGAAGAGGCAAACTTAGCAGTATTGGGAACGCTTAAAGATATCGCTCTTTTGCAAGCTATAGATGATAAAGAAGAACTGAAAAAAAGAGCTAGCCGTATATCTCAAGAAGCTAACGATGCAATTTGGGAAATTATCACAGAAAGACTGCAAAGAGATAAACGACTCAAAGAGCAAGCAAACCTTTTCTCAGTAATCGCTTTTATTCTAGTTGCTTTGTCTGCAGTCTTTATTGTAGTCGGAAAAGTACTTGTATATAAAAGTGTAAAATTAAGTCATGGTAAAGAATCACTAAAACCATGAAGAAGCTGAACCCATAGTGCTAACAAACAATTTAAGAGTGATTCAGCACGCTTGGCATTTTGGGTTTGGATTGAGTTCAGTGATTACGGTGGTCAAATTGGGGATCGTGGTCGCGTGCTTCACACCTTAATTGGGCGTTAGATTAATTAGAAAATTGAGGTATAAATGAAACCAAAATCCGACAATCTTTTTCACTTCACTAGTAGTCTGG
>NZ_JAWOQQ010000043.1:0-3580 GCF_033337405.1 Vibrio sp. YT-16 | reverse complement strand
GTAGAGAACTTTAGTTGCTGCTAAAGTCTGGGTCTCACCTTACCCGAGTCGAGTGCTTATTATCCATACAAACTGTTTAAGAGTGATTCGCAACGCGTGGCATTTTTACTATGCGTTGTGTTTGGTGTTTAAGGTGGTATGCGGCGGCATCGGTATTGCGTTGCTCACACCTTAACAGGGCGTTAGTTGCCAAGGCGAAAAACGCAGCTAAAGCAGAGCATTTAGGGCTAATGGTCTGTGCTGTTTTTGCCTGATTCTGTGTTTAGGTGTAAGTTTGCTGAAGTTGCGTTCGATGTTTATTAGTGTGGTTTTGGTTTGCCGTTTCAGAAGGCGATTCGCTTGTTGAAAGTCAGCTCTGCTGCATTGTCGTTCCAAAAAGTTTGTTTGGTGTTCAAAGTCCGTTTTCTACGGCGTTGTATGTTCCAAGTGGTTTCAGTGACAGGCGCTTTGAAACTGCGCCTGAACTGAGCTTTTCAAAGCACATCAAGCTAGTGTTGGCAAAGCAGCAATTAACATCAAATCAAAGCTTTAGGTCGGGTGGTTTGCGTTGTTCACCCCTTAATGCGGCGTTAGTTGCCAACGAGAAAAACGCAGCTAAAACAAAATATTTAGGGCTAAGGTTCGTGTGTTTTTGGCTCGGTTTTCGTATTTCAATTTCTAGTTATTTGGGTTTGTAAAATCGTGCGTTGGTTTCTTTTTTGGTCGTATTCTCTATTTCAGAAACCGATTTATATGTTGAAAGTTAGTTCTGTAACATTGTTTGTCCAAATGCGCTTTTTGGTGTTGTTAGCTCGTTTTCTACGGCGTTTCATGTTCCAAGTGGTTTCAGTGACAGTCGCTTGGAAACTGCGCCTGATTTGAGTTTTCCAAAACACGTAAAGCTAGTGTTGGCAAAGCAGTAATTAACATCAAATCAAAGCTTTAGGTTTGGCAACTAACAAAGCATTCAAGAGGGATTCACAACGCTTGGCAGTTTTGGTTTGAATCAACTTTAGTGTTTACGGCACAATAGCTTAGGTTGGGTGGTGGCGTTGTTCACCCCTTAATGCGGCGTTATGCGCCAAAGATAGGATTAACATCCATACTCTTATGTAAGATACGAATTATCTCAATATTTTGGCTGCCAATCTGACGATAAAATATTACGTGACTACCTTGGGGGAATTTTCTGTAACCATCTCGGATCTCATCACAAGTTTTGCCAATATCAGGGCTTTCAGCTAGCAGCCAAAACGAGTCGTCAAACTGTTTCAGGTAAATGTTTCGTTGTTCTCGTCCCCAACGACGAGAGGTAAACAGGGCGATGTCTCGCAAATCAGACTTAGCTTTGTTGGTTAGTTGAAATGGCTTCATTTTCTCTCTTCGCTATCTAACTCGTTGATAAACGAATCAAAATCGTAATCTGCTGCCCCACTTTCCTCGCCTTCAACAAGTAATTGGCGTAGAGTGTTCATTTTAGTTTCTTGGGTTTCTAGTAAGCGCAAAGCTGAACGGATCACTTCACTTGCTGAGCTATAACGACCGCTTTGGATCTGGCTGGCAATAAAGCCATCAAAGTGGTCGCCAAGAGTAATACTTGTGTTTTTAGCCATAATATTGTCCTCAATACCAATTTATACCTAATTATGGTACTAAAGCTGCTTGTTAGCAAGGCGCATAACAAAGCATTTAAGAGTGATTCCCAACGCTTGGCATTTTCGGTTCAAGGTTGGGTTCCGTGTTTACGGTGGCATGGTTTAGTTTTGGTGGTAGCGTTGCTCACACCTTAATGCGGCGTTATGTGCTTGGAGGGAAATAATGCGTTCAAAGGAAGTCGTCTTAGCTTTTTTGGACGCAATGAAAACTAATGATTTCGCGAAAGCAAGTGAGTGGCTTAGCCCAGATTTTGAAGGGTTTTGGCCTCAATCTGGTGAGCTTATTGTTGGACGAGACAACTTCACAGCTATCAACACTTATTATCCAGCCAATGGTACTTGGGAGTTCGTCGTTCATTCAATCGTCTGTGATGGCGAAACAGTAGTCACTGATGTTTCTATAACTGATCGTGTTCAAAAGGCGCGTGCTATTACTTTCCATACGGTAGAAAATGGGCTTATCCGTAAACAGAAAGAGTTTTGGCCAGACCCAATGGAAGCGCAGGAGTGGCGTTCCAAGTGGGTGAGGTTGGTGCAAGAGCAGGCACGCACATAACAAAGCGTTCAAGAGGGATTCTCAACGCTTGGCAATTTTGGTTCTAAGTTTAGCTTTTGTGTTTATGGCACAATAATTTAGGTTTGGTGGCTTGCGTTGTTCACCCCTTAACGCGGCGTTATGCTCTAGGAGGTAATTTTGCTCGATTTATTCAAAAAAGTGCTTCTAATTAACCTCTCAGCGGCTCTTATTGTTATCGCTCTAGCTCAGTTTGTTCCATTCTTTGCTACGACTCAGTTGGTCGACTTTCTTTTCTTTGTTGTCATCATCATATGGGTTTTAGCGAAGCTAATGTGGGAAGGTGGTGTCCATAGTAAGACGACTCGGTTAGATGATCCTAGAAGAGATAAAGTTTACAAAATGGTAGAAGGGCATGATTTCGAAAAAGACGAACGAGAGCACTATCGAATGAACTACCAAACAGGCTTAGTTTTCTTCATAGCCGGTCTACCGGCGTTTATTGCTTGTTTAGTCCTTCAATTTCTTTAAGTACGAGCATAACAAAGCGTTTAAGACAGATTCGCAACGCTCGGCATTTTTGGTTTGCTTTGAATTTAGAGTTTACGGCACAATGTTTAAGTCTGGTGGTGGCGTTGCTCACTACTTAACGCGGCGTTAGGCGAATAAATGGAATAGCTAATGGATGAGTTAAATTGGGTTGATTTCGCAGGTATATTCTTTGGTTTAATTGGTGCAATAACTGGTTGTACTGGTGCCATTGTATCCTATAAAAATTACAAGAAAGTACAGCAAGTAAAATCACTTGATCTGCGCATTGAGTTGAGAAGAACTATAAATGAGATTAGGGCATTGCTACTTGAAGCTGATATTTTACTACCTAAGGCATTTAAATCACGGCTGGCTGTCCATTCGGCGACTGGGAAACTAAGGTCGGGTGCAACAGCTAGCTGGCACACTGAACATAAAAAAGACTTAAAGTTTCTTGAAGAAATTGGCGAAAGGTTCAGCCGAGCAGAAAAATTCGTAAATACTGATAGTTATGAAACACTCGAACAAAAACTAGACTCAATAGATCAACTGAAACGAGACATAGTTCCAATTGTCAGCAAGTACCAAGACTCATTAAAAGAGGATGACAAAGTTAGAGAACGTATCAGAGAGCAACACGAAAAATTCGCCTAACAAAGCGTTTAAGACGGATTCCCAACGCTCGGCATTTTCGGTTTGCTTCGGCTTAAGTGTTTACGGCACAATACTTTAAGTTCAGTGGTCTGCGTTGCTCACCACTTAACGCGGCGTTATGTGCTTTAGAGGAAAATTGACATGGAAGTGATAGAGGCCAACCCTGATTCGGCCCCAATATTAGCGAGTTATGCGAAAGAATGCCTAGAATCGGGTATTCCAAAATATTCGGGTGTGGAGCAAGATC
>NZ_JAWOQQ010000042.1:0-4096 GCF_033337405.1 Vibrio sp. YT-16 | reverse complement strand
AAAAAGCTGTTAGAGAACCACTTCAACAAAATTGAATACATAAGGTTCAAAGAATCGAAGCACCCATTCGAGTATTATCGTTCAAACCTTTACCGAATCTTCACATTAGAAGAGGTAAAGACCTTACAAGAAACAAGAGACCAAAAGCGGTGAATAAGGTTGTCGCAAGACTCCCCAAATCAGCCCTTTCGGCTGCGCCGACCCCTACCCATTTCAACTCTAAACTTGAGTGATTTGGGTATCATCTATGGTCGCTTTCCGTGGAGTTTTGTCTCTTACCCTTTCGGGCTGCCCTGCGCTGTGTGTAAAGCTTTCGCCCCCGTTCCAGTCACACAACACTAATCAGTTATTCCTTTTCCGCTTGTCCCCTCTAGCAGCTACAAGGGGCGGTGTTATCGAGCTTTACGCTTAGTTCTGATTAGTGCCTTTACCTCTCACCTTTGGAACATCCCTTGGTCGGTGAGTGATGCGCGTCGTTCTGTCCAAAACATCTTGATTCCAAACAGAGTGCAGAAATACTCTTGAAGTGCTTACTTGATATGGTCTATCATGGAAGGACTTACACAACGATTTGGTCATCATTTGTGAGTATTCCGAAAAAACCACTCCGGCAAGAGTGGTTTTTTCACATCTGGGGATAGAGATTAATCCTAAAATCGTTAGATCTCAATGATCAATGCAAAGATCTTTGTTGCATACTCTTCTCAAATTTTTGTTTAATCAGCCCTATGGTATATATCTTTATCAAGAGATATATAAAATGATGTTCTTATCTTTTCTGTAGTAATTAAAAAGTAACCACTATCAACAAGGTGTTTCTTTATTGCATCTTTTCCAATCGTTCCAAAAACAACCCCAATGACAAATAGAAAACAAGGAATGTAAGTTCCTAAATATTTACTCCACTCTTTAGGTAATTCAGGACGCTTATTAAAACAAATACAAACAAACCCTATTATACTTAAAAACCAAAACCATGATAAAAAAGGAACTATAGAAAAAACGGAGGTTAACGCTATAGATTCTGGATGATATATATAAACATCCAGTATTGGGCTTATCGCATCAAATAATAAGAAAGGCATCCCGATTAATACAAGAGGGACTCCTAAAAAAATCAGAATTCTATTTAGCATTTGTGGCCTCTTTTAAGCCATTTATTATGTTTTCTTCTATCTTGTTTTCATCCCAAATATTAGAAATAATTACATCAACACCAACCCAAACCATCGCACCAACCACCATAGGAATGGCAACTCCAAGAGCGACCGTCAAGCAAATAATCCCACCGACAACTGCACCAGTGGCTAAAAGCTTAAACAAATCACTTCCCATACTACCGCACCAATCAACTAAATGATAATCATCATTAAACATCAATTCATTAGTATTGATTGTTGCCGATATAATTAAACTTAAAACAGCCCCTTTCTTAAATCCATTTAATGTATCTTCAGCTAAAACACCCAACTGCTTAATTGTAGGGTTTGTAATTCTATATGGATAATTTTTTTTGATATTTAATCCATTAACAACAGCATAATACTTCTTAGGGTCATTCCAGAGACTGGATATTATTACTCGTTCTATTCCCTGAGCATCAATATATTGTTTAACTGTAATACCAAAGCCACCTAAAGCTTTTGATATTTTTGCCGCAGTAATAATACCTATGCCCATATCTATTTTTGAATGAATGTCATCTAATAGTTTCAGAGTTTCACTTCCAATCGTTTCCCCTTCTTCATTTTTTTGATGCCAGATATTCATCGCACACTTTGCGGCATCATCAACAGAGAAAATACAAACTTGTGTATGTCTACCTTCTAAGTATTCTTTCAAATCGTCTTGTAGATCTTTGTTCCATTCTGGCTCTGTTAGATCGTAGGCCTGTAACGCTGCCGCGTTACGTTCTGCAGTAGCACGCACACGATTTTTTTCCCAACGAGCGTAATCTTCTTGGGTATACGTCAATTCAGCTTGACGCTCTCGACGTTGGCGGGCAGCTCGCTCCCTTACTGTTTCTTCTCGAGCTTGCGGTTTTCTTAATGACTCTTCTTCATGGAGTGGCTTATAACCTCCACCAGAAGAACTCAACGGTTTTTTCTTTCTATCCAAAAAATTGTGTGGCATCAGTTCACCTAACCTCAATTAACGTGATGACATCATAACGACACTTAAAGGTGCGTAATATTGGTCATATGTTAAATAGGCAACTTCACTATCAAAAACACCACTTAGAAGCCCCTCAAACGCTCTAGGCACGATTTCAGACTGAAATCCGGCACATTACCCACCAAAAAACATTTGAAAGTTTGTGACACTTTGAGAGCGATTTACATAGCAATCTAACTAACTTCTAAACTCACTCAGAAACACCTCTGAAATGCTCGTTTTTCACATGTTCAACCTGCAACTAGGCATCTATCATTATCCAAAAATAAAAATGCCTAGTTGGCTCAAACCGCACAAACGGTCATTTGCCGCGTCACAACAATCATTCGAATTAAACTCACATTCACTGAACCAAAGAGTAACTCTTGTTACTTCAAAACTTGGCTCAAATGACAGCAAACTAACAGCGTGAGATCTTAAGATCATAGAGAAAAATGAAACACGCTAACTTGTGTCGAGATTTACGAAAAGAAAGGACGAAAAGCATGAACTTCAAAAAACGTTACATGACCATAATATTGCTCGCATTAGGATTAGGAAGTACTCAAAAAGCGCCTATCAACGAATTAACACTGAACCTTGAGTTACAACATAACTGCTTAGTTTGTTTGTCCTGGTGAAACTAAGCGAAGCGTTTTTACCAAGACAAACGAACCGGCAACGAGCAGCGCGAGGCGACAGTTCGAACAGCGAAACAAAGTGAGTTAGTGAGCCATGTTTTTTTCTGGCTCAATCGCCCAAGCGCCCCCTTGCGGGGTTCAATTGCTAGTCAGAAAAAAATGCGAAGTGTCCAACGTAGCATCGAGAAAACAGGTGAGCCCCCGAACCTTTTTCTCGACAGGGGGAGCCGAACCAAACGCCCGTTCCCGAACGAAAAGGCGAGCAGTTCCCAAACTGCGTTTTGGTTTGGGGGCTTGCCCCAAAATCCGTTGAGCAGGCGAGACCAAGTCCGTATAACGATGTAAAAACGAGACTCTTTGGACTTGTCCAAAAAGGGCGACATTTTTCACGCTCTATAGGGGCTTGGTCTCGCGGAGCGAGGCGGATTTTGCTTTAAATTAGAATTTGAATTGTAGGGGCGTCCAGCCCCGAAGATTTACATTCTAATTCATTGAAAAAGCACGCTTTTTCAATATTCGCCCTTTGGCGAAACTTCTTGTTATTGTTTGGATTTCATCGGTGTCTGCGGTCGGGTGCTATACTCCCCCGATGATAGACACCGATGGCAGAGGCCGATGAACACACAATATCTGATCCAAGATAAAACCGAACGTTACCAACGAAATGCAGACAACATGCAATGCGTCATACAATTTTTAATACAAGAAACGTACTCCACAATCACCAACTTAATGGTGCTTTTGAATTATCAAAAAAGGCAGCCTCTCGATCGTTTACTGGCAAAACTAAAAGGCTTAGACCTCATCAAAAAGTACGAACTAAAAACGCCAAGAGGGAAGCTTGCATTGTGGGGAGTGACCGACTTAGGCCTTGCGCAAAACCAACAGAAAAGTAATGGCAGAGAGAAGAGTTTTGTACCGTACCGAGTCACGGCCAAGAATGCAGAACATAAAATGAAAGTACAGTTTGTGCAGCTCCAGCTACAAAAAAATGGATGGCGTGATTGGGAAAATGGTAAGCATGAAGATGTACGCAAAAAATATCAGGTAGCACACAAACCGGATGGCTTGGTGAAAAGTCCTTCGGGAGCAAAGATTGCACTCGAACTGATGCAAACAATTCAAACGCCATCACGCTACAGGACCATTTTTAAAGAGCACATACAGGCAAAAAAAGAGGGGTACTGGCATGCAGTCTTTTTCATCGTTGAGAGTAACGAAATGAAAAAGCTGTTAGAGAACCACTTCAACAAAATTGAATACATAAGGTTCAAAGAATCGAAGCACCCATTCGAGTATTA